>NZ_LMCG01000071.1:0-238136 GCF_001623065.1 Pseudovibrio sp. Ad46
GCACTGCAACCGATAAGATCTACATCTTTACGCCGGATGGTTCTGGTGGTTATACGGAAAGTAAGCTGGTTGCTGCGGGAAGTGATGGCTTCGGTGGTACGGTTAGCATCAATGATGACGGTGTTATTTTTGCAGATGGTCCGAGCGCTCTGGCTCGTGTGTTTACGCCGGATGGCTCTGGCGACTACACGGAGTTGCAGCTGACAGCTCCTGATTCCAATGCCAGCTTTGGCATAAGCGGTGCGGTACAGGGTGACGGGACCATTGTGGTTGGAGCCTCAGGCGTATTGTATATCCATGAGCCGGATGGCAGCGGCAATTACAGTGTTTCCAAACTGATCACCGGCCCTGGAGGTACAGGTTCGACACTTGCTGTGAATGAGGCCGGTGTCATCGTTACCGGAGCGACATCTGATAATGGAGCTGCCTATGTTTATGTTCCAGATGGAGCAGGTGGTTACAAGGAAATCGTTCTGACGGCTCATGATGGAGCAAGCGGTGATTACTTTGGACAATCAGTCTCAATCAATGAAGACGGTGTCATCACGATTGGTGCTCATGCTGACGACGATAAGGGGCAAAACTCCGGCTCCGTCTACGTGTTTACACTTGATGCTGACGGTAATTATGTCGGCGCTGACGGCACCGTTTATGAACCGTCAGATACTCCACCGGTGATTGAGAGTTTTGAAACCACATCGCTCACAATCAATGGCAGTGATGCTGCTGAAGTGTTGAATGGCGGGTTGGATGCGGATGTTATCGCCGGGAATGATGGGGACGATGTTCTCTCTGGAGGATCTGGAGATGATCAACTAACGGGAGGTGCTGGCAATGACACCTTTAAGTTTGCAGATGGTGAGAGCGGTCATGATGTGATTGCTGACTTTGAAGCCGGGGCTGGATCGCTTGATGTGATCGAGTTCGAGAGCGCTGTGTTCGCTGATTTTGACGCCTTGAAGGCAGCGGTTGAAGATAGCGGAGCCGATGCAGTCATCACCATTGACGACGACACTTCGATCACTCTGAAAGGTGTAAATTCTGCTGATTTACATCAGGATGATTTCACCTTTGTCTGATTAAACGCGTTCTTTCAGAAGGCTCTCAGAGCCTCCCTCATGAATGACAAAACCCCACTCAATTTGAGTGGGGTTTTTGTTTTGTCATTTGCGGGCAGAGCGGAAACGTTAAACAGGATAGCTGAAATAAGATCTGTCGGGATTACATCATCATCGTGCCCCCCTGCTCAGGGTGACGAAGTAGACCTTCGCTGCAAGTGCAATGAGTAATGCATAAATGATTACTCTTTAGGTGAGCGGGGCCACACTGCGACAAGCTAACTAAAATCGACCTATGGTTGAAACCACGCACCGGCTGTAAACAACTTGATTTAGGTTGAATGGCCGCAAATGGTCACACTACGACATACGGTGTTCGCGAATATTCAAGCAAATACCTCCACATTCATGCCGTCAGTTCTTACCCCCCTCCTTTCAACCCCGCCTCAATCCTCTCCCCAACCGTCTCTGACAACACCCGTATAGGATGTGCATCGTGGTTCACATAGCGGTTGGTGATGGTCACGTTGCGATGGCGTAGAAGGTGGCTGATGAGGAAAGCGTTGCTTCCCGATTGCGCGGCGAAGGTGCCAACCGTATGGCGCAGATCGTGGATGCGCACATCTGGGATGTCGGCATGATGGCGCACGCGTTGCCATGCGTTCTCCACCAGCTCCTTGGTAATATGCCGAGTGGGATCATTGATGCGGGCAAGCACATAAGGCGAGCCATCCAAGCGCGGTATATCGGAGAGGATGTCGAGCACATTCCCACTGACCGGATGAGGCTTGCGGCCATCCCCTTTCTTTGAAGGCAAGGCAATAGCCCCTTCTTCAAAGTCTACATGCTTCCATTCAAGAGAAGCGATCTCCATTAGCCGTGCCCCCGTATAGAGCAGCAATTTGAGACAATAAAGCGCCATGGGGTTCACAGGTGTCCGGCGCTTTTCAATATCGTGGCGCAAGTGCTTGCGGTTCTCTGGGCTAGCCTTGATGATCCATGGAAGCCCCTCTTTCTCTGCAAGCTCCAGCGTCTTACCCAAGCGCTGTAACTCATCACCAGATAAGAACCGGTCGCGCTCATTCTCCTTGTAACGCTTCACCAATCGCACCGGATTGCTGTGCTCAGGCCTCAAGCCCCATATTTCAGCCAGATTGAACGCTTTGGAGATGATTGCCAGCACATGGTTTGCTTGTCGCGGAGTTCTGCGCATGGAGCGATGTAGTTTGGAGATATCCTGCCGTGTAACTGAAGCCAGTTTCGCTTTGCCTAGAGGCTTACGCACACACCGTTCAAGAATGCGCCGTATCTCAACAGCCGACTTTGGGTTGTTGTGCACCTCAACATGTTCGCTCAGATACATGTCCAGCAGATCATCAACCGTTGGCGCATTGCGAATGATCTTGCGATTAACGGTCGGGTCTTCCCCAATACGCACCTTGGCCAGAACATCGACCGCTTGCCCCCTCGCCTGATCTGGTGTCAGCTCACCGTATTTCCCAAGGGTCAGACGGCGAGAACGCCCTTCTAGTGTGCGATATTGAACAATGAACGTTTTGCGCCCGGTTGGCGCCACCTGCAGCCCAAATCCCGAGAGCTTACCATCCCAGACGAAGTACTTCTTCGCCGTTGGCTTAGCTGCATCGACAGTCCGTTTCGTGACATTGGGCATCAGGCAAAACTCTCCCGCTGACGGCCCATAACAAGAACCACCATACGTGCGAAAATTGAAGTTAAAAGTAGTCCCCGATTACTGCTGTTTCTGACGGCCTGACAGCTTGTGACGACCTCTTGGGCTTCTCTTAAGGCCTTGTGTAAAACACAGCCTCATCCCCTTATAGATCGCTTGCTCAATGCCTACCGTTTCTTGTCAGCATATTGTAAGCAAATGTACGAGTTTCACGGCGAAATGCAAGGTAGGCAGAGGCAAATAATTTTCTACAACTCATTGATTCATAGTACTGAATCGTAGTAGAGTGTAAGTGGACGTGAGTTGCAAATTGCAACTTGTAATCAAGGGGTCGCGGGTTCGATCCCCACTGCCGGAATCACCATTTAACCTCGTCGTATATAAAGAGGCTTCGCAAAGCAAAGCTCCCAATTGAGAGCTTTTTGCGTTTAGACCTCGTGTCAGCGCAATGAAAGCAAATGAGAGCATTTGAAAAGCGCAATTTCACACCTCTTTTAGCTCTAGTAATTGTCCTTTCAAATTATGGAAATCAACACTGCAAAGAGAACTTCAATGGTCTGTTTGCTGATGCATTTTTAAATGCCAGTTGGCGCTTTAAAGTAACCCGGTAATTAAATTGGATTAGCTACAGAACTTAATTGAAACACCTAGAATAGCCGATAAAATATTTTACAAAGAAATATACTAAACTATTATATCGACAAAACTCTAAAACCACACATTTAAGTAAATTAAATTAATCCAACTCTGCTGTTGCAGGATTTGCTAAATAGTATTCAGAAGTTGCTCTTCAAAATCTGCTCTACCTATTGTCAGCAAGCATATCTAGTTCATGCATGCTGCGACAGGAGTTACAGATGCCCAAAGGACAGTTTCAATCTCATCATGAAAACAGGCCTGGTGTGATTGCAGGTTTTCTCCCGCGGGACTCAAAGCTTCTGGGGAAGTGGCTGGATCATATCAGTCAAAAATCCATATCAGCATATGGAAAGCAAATTGAACAAGGTTACTCTTTTTTGGAGCCTTCAGTTCAAGCCCTAGCCTTTTTGCTGAATAAAGACGATCACCTTCATGGTCTTGTAAGCGAGATGATTGAGCAAGGCTGGCAAGTTCACCAAGAAGAAGAACCAAAAGTGGCGTATGGAATTAAATCCATCAACGATATGCTATGCGCCCTCAATTACATTATCAAACATGCACCAATCTTTGACCCAGACTTGCCGCATTCAGCATTTCCAATGTCAGGATTGTTTGTCTACATGATGTGGACACCCGCAGGGAATTTTGTCTTTAAAAACAAGCTTTTCAATGATGCCCTGAGAAACATCCTTGATGCCTGGTGTGAGTTTTTAGACCCTCCGACCTCACTCAGTGTCGTTGTTACCTCAAAGGATGGTTGGCTTTCTGAAGCCTCATGGAAAGCGAACAGTCTGGATCAGTTCGTTACGAAAGAACAGATCGAGAAAGACCCTGTGCATTGGGGATACACGTCATTTAATGACTTCTTCCATCGTCAAATCATTACGATCAGCCGACCAATTGATGGGCCGGACAATGATCGAGTGATTACATCTGCTAATGATGGCACCGTTTATCGCATTGCACGTAATGTAAAACTGGACGATGATTTTGAGACGAAAGCCCAAAACTATTCTCTCAAGCAAATGCTTGACGGCAGCCCTCTCACAACGCGCTTTGTTGGCGGAGATATCGTTCAAACATTCCTAAGCGGCAACGACTATCACCGATGGAGAGCTCCTATCGCCGGTAAGGTTGTCGAAGCACGGGTCGTAAACGGATACATGTTCTCTGAGCTTTATTCAGAGGGGTTTGATCCGTCAGCAGGAACTAAGTCTCAAGGATACGAGGCGATGGTAAACACCAGAGCGCTTATCTTTATCGAGAGCGACAATCCTGCAATCGGTTGCGTATGCGTTATGCCCATTGGGATCACAGAGATCTCATCTATCTCAATTCAGGTTAAAGTAGGCGATAGAGTTGAAAAAGGACAAGAACTTGGATGGTTCAGCTACGGGGGATCCTCAATGGCTCTTGTTTTTCAGCCTAAAGCCATCAAGCAGTTTACGATTGTAAATCCTCTTTCAGATAACAACTCCGACAACGGGCCATTTGTCAGAGTTGGGGCACAAATTGCGATCTCAACTATTTAAGTCAGTCGTTGTTTTTCTCTTTAGCGCCTGGCGATAATGAAAATCAACGCCAGGTGTGCTTTCGCCAAACCGAAGGACACCTCAATGAAACACCCTCTCCTGGAACTGAATGATAGCGCCTGCGCGGCTCTGGTCGATGCATGCACAGATCGCAACCCCAAGTACATAGATGACGATCTTTCCTGTGTTAAAGCCATCGCTCAAGCAGCTATCAATGTAGAGTTGTTTACAATCCCCCTCTACATGACGTCGCTGTATTCAGTCCAAGGTACACATCAAATCAATAGTAAGGGCAGTAAGCTCTATGAAGGTCGCTGGTGGCCTGGCTCTGGTCCTGCCGCCGACCCTGACACAACAAACAAGCAAGTCTTCAACAAAGTCTACAGCGTGTTTATTGAAGAGATGCTGCACCTTCAACTCGCTTCAAACATGGCAACTTTGATTGGAGTGCAGCCATGCTTCACAAGTCCAGCCTTACAGAACAAAGAGTTTGGATGGTCCTGCTATAAGCATGGCAACACCATGATTCCACACATTTTGGATTTTAATAATTGGATAGATCACCCCGTCTTATGTTCATATGATCCCGACCTAATGAATTTAAAAGGTATGCAAGTGATCCTGCGCGCCATGAACAAAGATCAGGCAAAACTGTTCATGGCAATTGAAGAGACCGTTGAACTCGCCAAGCTCAATCTGGAAAATTCTGAAGTTCCCATACCTGATCCTCAGCCCGATGGTGATAAGACCCGACCAAAGTACTTTGAACCTGCACCATTTGATTGGTTCAAAGCCAACATGACGGAAGCAGATCTACCTCTGTTCGGCTCAATTGGGCATATGTACTTATGTTACTGGAGCTACCTTGAAATTACCTACTCAGATGGAACCAGTTTGCTTGGGCGTCTCTTAGGCTTGCAGCGAGATCGCTTCAATAAGCCAGTACAAACGGCTTCACAATATCCGTTGATTGATATGAATCTGGAAGAGCTTGATAGCCTGAAGCTCAAGCTCATTAACAACATCAATGCAATCACTGATCAGGGTGAAGGCGGGGATGTTGTCAAAGACATTGTGAGGGTTTGGGGCTTTAAGTCATGGGCCAACTCACTTGCAAAAGGCTCAGAAAATCCTCTAGGTTGCGTGAAAGAAAAGTTCCAGCCTAACAAAGAAGCGTTGATTCAAGATTATCCTCATTACGATGATCAAGGCAAACAGCTCCCAATGCTATCTGGTATAGCTCGCGCCAGATCTGACGCAGCGGATAAAGACCACTTCGAACTGTTTTCGGAAGTGCTTCAACTCGTACAAAAACCCGATTACATGACATGGGATAGGTGGCATGACAATCATATCTGGAAGCCAGACATGCTTGGTACTAATGGAGCCCCTAACGTGCCATGTGTTGAAGACATCGCGACAGCACTCAATAAACTAAAAACCAAATCTAATACCTACCAAATATTAAGCCAAGCTGCGGTTGGGACGATTAAGGGCATCACTACAGTCTTGAACAGTTACTGGAATAATAGCGATAACACCGAATTTCCCTCTCCTGCCATGGATGGGTCTGGTGATCGGGTTTCTATATGCTGGGCTGTGACCGGAAAAGTGCCCGATCTTGTGACTGGCATTGCCTCACAAAAGGAACATGTTCTTTATCATGCTTGTCAGGGTATGGCCTTAAACGGTTCAGATACCGAGACTTGTGCCAGTGTTTTAGCTTACCATAGCTGTAAAGGTTCAAACGAATGCAAGACCCAGGGTGGGTGCGGGTTTGTCCAAAGTGCCAGCGGTGGAGGTAGCTGTGGAGGTTCCGTTGCCAAAGGTCTAAAGAGCGCGCCAGCGGACAATAAATGCGGTGGTTTTGGAGGGTGTGCAGTACCAATTTCAGCCTCTCAGCTTTACCCGAAACAAGACGATGGTTGCTATGAGATGCAACTCTATAAATTTGGACCTGCTCCTGATCATAATTCAGAGGCTTTGAAGCAACATCTCCCCTACTCTGAAGGGGATGCCGTTTACGACATAGCATGGCAAGCTTACTGTCATGCGAAGGGGCTCGACCCTGATGCGCATAAAGCACCAAAAGCCAATGATTTACGGCTGGCGATGCCACCAAGCACATAAACGGGGTCAAATGAGTTCATCTGCTTCATCAAAACAAGGAGTCGCAGATTCAGCGGCTTCCGAATTGAACGAAAATACTGATTATTTAGGATTTGGGGTTGGCCTGCGTTCTCAGCACTTCCCTGAAATTATGGCTTGCGAGAGTTTACCTGTCGACTGGTTTGAGATCATAAGTGAAAACTTCATCGACAACCTCGGATATGGGCGGCATGTCCTAAAGGAACTTCGTAGCCGATGTCCAATTGTGATGCATGGTGTTTCCCTCAATGTAGGATCTTCAGATCCTCTGAACTGGGAGTATCTTCAAAAGCTCAAAGAGCTGGCTGAATTTGTCCAACCATCATGGATCTCTGACCACTTGTGCTGGACCGGTATACTTGGGCACAACACTCATGATCTTCTGCCAATGCCTTTGACGGAAGAGAGCCTCAATCATGTATCCGAGAGGGTGCTGCAAGTTCAGACCTTCCTTGGACAACCGATCCTTCTTGAGAACCCATCCACCTACCTTGAGTTTCGACAAAATGAGCTGAGTGAGTGGGAATTCCTGTCGTTGCTCGTTAAAAAAACAGACTGTCTATTGTTGCTTGATGTAAACAATGTCTTCGTTTCCTCCTTCAATCATGACTATAATCCGCTGGAGTATCTGAGGAACATTCCTCACAGCAGCATCCAACAAGTGCATTTAGCTGGTCCTACACGGGCTGGTAACTGTCTGGTGGATACTCACGATCAACCTGTCCCAGATCAAGTCTGGGAGCTTTACAAGGTGCTCCTGGAGAAAACCGGCCCGGTTTCTACGTTATTGGAATGGGATGCAAACATCCCGGGCTTTTCTGAGGTTGTCGCTGAGTTGAACAAGGCACGACTCATTTTTGAAGGAAAGCCCTACCAGCGACTAGAGAGTGTCGACATCAATCAAGCACCTGGTGCATTCTCGAGCCCGGTTGTTCGATAATGAAGGAAAGTTGTCTAAAGAAAGATACCCAACTAAGGCAACTACAAAACTGGCTACAGGAGGTATTGATAAACCGTGGTGACCTCTATCAAAAACTCTTAGGAGCTCAGCACCAAACAAACCTTACCCTCGAAGAGGCCATAAAAGAAACGGAACAGTTTCCTGCAATCGAACGCATCAACATTTATGCGTCAGGATATATTATTCGCTTGGTCGAAGCGTTAAAGGCAGAGTATCCGCTGCTGTGTAAGTTCATGGGAGATGAAGTCTTTGAGGGATTTGCGAAGGCGTACATTGTCACCCATCCTTCGCGTTATTCCAGTTTATATAAGTTAGGAGCTAAACTCCCTGAGTTTCTAGAGGAAACGCAACCGAAGGGAGCAAACTGCCCTGATCAAGTCGCTCTATTTAAAATCCCAGCTGAGTTGGCGCGATATGAGAGAATGCAGGCTGAGATACTGCTCCATTACGGTCTTGAAGAGTATATTTATTCCACTTCAAAAACGTCCATCGCCTTTCTGACATCAATCCACTCTGAGCTATTACAAGCATCGCCATGCCTAAGAGTTCTCAAGATGGAGTACCCAATCCGCTCGCTCGCCATTTCACTGCGTTTGAACGACACTGTGACAATACCAAAGCGAACTGAGAACTGGGTAGCTCTCACGCGAAAAGACTACAAGATCGTTTCTTTGCAGATCAATGATTGGCAGGCTGAGTTGTTGGAAGCTTTGAAGACTCCAACACCCCTTTATCGAGCGCTGGAAAATGTTAAATCTTCAAATATGGCTGAAGTTTTGCT
Organism: Pseudovibrio sp. Ad46; assembly: GCF_001623065.1. Taxonomy (NCBI): domain Bacteria; kingdom Pseudomonadati; phylum Pseudomonadota; class Alphaproteobacteria; order Hyphomicrobiales; family Stappiaceae; genus Pseudovibrio; species Pseudovibrio sp. Ad46. Next base: position 8,810 of record NZ_LMCG01000071.1, read on the forward strand.
TTGGCTTCCAACTGCGCTGGATTTTGGATTGGTCTATTACCCAAGATAGACCAATCTCAACTACATAAACAATGCATAGTTTTGCTCACCCAGCCGGTATGGAATAATTTGCGACACACCTGTTGCCGCGGTGACAGTTGCTTCTGTTGTCCAACCGATGCAATCGCCGTGTACGCGATTTAAAGTCACCTCACCATTACTCACCATATACGTCATAAAGTAAGGGTCACCCGGCCCAACCATAAATGGATGTACAATATCCAGCTCTTGGTCATCCTTCAGATGTAAATGTGAGCCAACCTCGTTGGTTCCTTCGCTTAGATCATCTGAAAAATGATCGATATTAACGTTGGGTTTCCATGTATTGGTTTTCAGGAAGAAGTTCTCCTTGCCCCAGGTAAAGAAGGCAAAACGTGTCCAGCCTTTTGCCCATTGGTGAGCCCAGACATTTTCTACAACAAGCGGAGGGCTTTTCCCTCCGGACTTTGCCGTGGCTGATATCGTCCAGGTATTCACGGCGCCATCTGTGTTGTTGTAACCAAATACAAAATTCTGCCCCAGATCGACAGCGCATTTTACTTCGCTCAGGTTCGTCGTATAGGGATAGCGTGTATGATAGAAATGCAATGGATATTCGGATTTTAGATCCTTAGTCAAAGGGAAGAAATACATGTGTCCGTTTTTGGCCTGATAGGCGAGCAGATGAGGCTTGTTCATCATGTAAAACGGCTGAATCGAATCCCAGTCTTTGCCAAGCTCAAATGTATTAGGCACTTGCTTGATCCAAGGTTCTGTTTCAAGAAGCTCGAATGTGTCACAATTTCCGCTGCCCTTATGGTATCCGACGAGGATCATGGTGCCGTAATTGTCGTAGGTCGTCAGCGCGTCATAGGTTTGACTAAAAACGGGCTGCCCGACCTCAGACCATTCCATTACGCCAGTTTGTTGGGTTGGTGTCATTGTATAGAGCGTTGCAGTCATTATTCCCGTCTCCTAGCGTATATCTTCGCTGTAAATTTTGAGGGGAGCCGGATCTGCGCCGGCAATCTGATAGTAAGAGCAATGAGCAGGTTGCCCTGCTCCGTTCAGCTTCAAAATCTCAAACCCTCGATTGTACCATTGCTCGACCATCTGCAGATGCGTACCAGGTATAATCGGGACCGGATACACTTCCTCATAGGGCGTTTCTTTCTGCTGCACCGGAATGGCTGAGTGACCTATGCAACGACCTTTTGCGAGCGTTTTGAGAGGATTATCCGGTTCTGAATTATTGGGAGGCCAGCCAATGGGCCTGAAGTTATCTTCAAATATGCAAAGGTTATGTTCATGCCCCCAGAACCATGCAGCGACCTTATCAAAATATGGTCCAAAGGCTTGCCAAAGAGCGGTGTTTACGCCGGGCCGATTGATGTCACCTTCATAATCTGAGGGCACACCTACAGCAAAACGACCTGAGTAAAGCTGATGGTGCCCGAATAACAATGTACGGCCAGAGAATTGGCTGAGGTGGTGTCGGTGCCAGTCCATTTCATCAGGACGCACATACACCATGGGCGGTGGGTTTTGAGGGTCATATGCATCACTCGGATTGACATGAAGTACACCCAGGGCTTCATCCAGTTTGTCTCCAGCCACCTTCAGATAGTGCCCATGGTACCCCGTATCCATGCCTAGGATCTGCCAGGCCCCGTCCTCTGTGGTTAGACGGAAATAACTGGCTTGCTGCTGCTGACTGGGATGGATTACGAGCCGACCTTCATCAAGACACCTGAAGTACGGAAATGCTCCGCAAAAGTATTCATGATTGCCAGGCAACGTGTAAACGGGAGGACGGTGCCCTGCAGCTGTAAAAGCCACATTAAGGAGCCCAAGGAAGTATGTATCAAACTCCTGTTCTGTACCGGAATAATAAACATCGCCGACGTGCAAGATCACATCTGGCTTGAACGAAAGTGCTGACGCTAGAACAGCAGCTGCCACATCCGTTCCTGTTCCGATATCACCGATCAAAGCAATGGTCGCGTCCGATGGAAGTTGCCAGCTCACGCAACCATAATCATAGCTCCCGCCTCCATACTTGGGATCTCGCCAACTCCGGTAATCCAACTTCCCGCCTGAATGCCCCGGATAGGACCAGAAGTATTTTACATACTCATCAAACATCTGCTGCCAGGCTGGGTTACCAAAGGTGAAGTTGTCCAGCTGCGTCTGCATCTGCGCTTCAATTTGCTTATTCCCGGTAAAAACCGCGTGAGCTTTATGATGTGTCAGATAAGTGAGGTATTCTGCTGCTTCCGGGTCACTGGCATTTCGCGTGGTCGGGATCTCAGGCGCTTTACCTTCCAGTGCTTTATGTGCGTATGCATCCACGCCCTCTAACATAGGATGAGCGACCGGAACCCCTTGGCGCGGGTCATGATCTGTCATTTTTGAAACAACGCTCGCAGCAGCGGATTTCAACCGAGCCAGATCCGCATTCTCATAATTGACAATGGGTTGCATCATATATCCAAAGTTCGATGAAGCTGAATGTTGAGACTGTTAGGTGCTGTCATGGGTATCCCGGTCCAGTCCTCCCACAACCCATGACCAAGTTCAAAATGCTCGGAAGCTCGGTCCAGCCACGTTGTCGTGAAATCCTTCAGCGGAGCAAAGCAGGTTGAGCTGCTTTTTCCCTTAGGCCAAAGTGTCCACGCGACTAGGTAATTCTCGCCAACGCACAACAGTCCCCCCTCTAGCCCACTCATAGGCAGCAGGTTCTTCGCCCATTTCAGGATGTGTGCTCTAAATATTTCTGGTGAGACGTTCTGGTTGCGCGCACCAATATAGTGCACCACGTCACCGGACATCCAATCTGCGGGAGCATTTACAAGGAAATATGGCGTCTCGACTAGCAGGTCTGCCTCAGGCAACAATACTGGGAACCCAGCGGAGCTTCGTGATGTGTCATATAGATCACCATGCAAATTCGTGTAGCAACGCACAGCGACACATTTGAAAGCATCGTGATAAGTTTGTTGCGAGGTCCAGAACATTAAGGCGCTTTGATCTGGCACCGTTGGTGGTTTGCCTTCATTTTGTGGCAAAGACGGTATGTAAGCATGCAAGCCCGCATTGGGTTGTAACAAGGAACATCCTGGCACAAACACAGAGCCTAGAAACTCTTCAAACTGCTGCTGTGTCTTATCTTTGCTTCGAAACCCTCGCCAGACATGTACAGCATCGGGTGGGACCTTACGAATTTCATTCATTTTCGAAAGCCCTTGTGAACTGCATATTGTATGTATCACCAGGCTTTACGTTCATGCCTGGCCAGTCATCCCAAAGGGCTGCTTGCGGTGGCAATGTTGTCGGAACAGGTTCAAAAACGTGAGACCAATCACAGTGTGATTGCAACTGTTCAAGCCCAGGATCAGTGCCGTCACCCAGTTCCCAATACACGATGTAATCTGCTCCGATGCAGACAATGCCACCTTGTATTTTTTCGCGCGCCTGCGTTTCGGCAAGGACACTTTGTATGTTCTGAAACAACTCTGCCGTGTTAGTGCTAGTTGGCAAAGCTCCCACCAGATGCCGTATCTTTCCTTTCATCCAGTCCTGCGGTTTATCGATAAGGTAGTAGCACTGGTTCAACACCAGGTCTCCAGCGAACAAGACCGGAAAGTCTGCACCACTTTCCGGCGTGTAACAACCACCGTGGGTCAAAGTGTAAGTACGACCTGCCAGAGTTTTGAAACCGTCCCAGTAGGTCTGCTGAGAGTTCCAGAACAAGATTGCAGTTTCGTCAGGTACTGTATCTGGCTTGTTGGCCATTCCGCATGGAATGGTCGGAACATATGTGTCCAAGCCATTTTCGATCTGCATCTGCACGGTTGAAGGAATGAATGTTTCTCCAAGTCTTTGAAAAAACTCTTCTTGCGGAAGTGTCGACTGGCGAAATCCTCGCCATATCCGGACTGCATCAGGAGGTATCTGGAAGGACATGGATCACGCTCCTTCCGACAGGATCTGGTCTGTCACCTGATTTAGAAAGCCGATTGGGAGTGGCTTTTCCTCTGGTTTGCCATAGGGGCAACCGAGAGGAAACTTCCAATGTTCATTGACACAGAACTGACATGGGCCTGCTGACCGAGACAGGTAGTCTCGTTTATCATCCCACGTCAACTTGCCTTCTCGGTACATAAATCCGAGCACATCGGCCATGGTGGCATGAGCATCGTAAAAGCACTTTTCTAGATCAGGCCACACTTCAGGCCATTGGGATTTTATTGCCTTCAGTACCTGTGGTGCATTTTCTGCAGAGAACTGGAAGGCATCATACCCATCACCATTACCGGGTACATATGTAATCTCCGGATTGGTCTCAAGATAATGCACAGATTCAGGAGACTTATCTTTCAGTTCAGAAAGCCAGTCAGGGCTGAGTCTGAACTGAGGTAAAAAATTCGTATCATAAGAAAAATGTGGTGTTACAACGATCCGCGTATTGATGGCATAAAGTTCCCCGTCGATCTCAGTAGAGAACTCAAACATTGTCGGATTGTCATTCTCAGTCGTGAGATAAAACAGAGTAAATGCATTATCATAAGGATCTGTCGGTAACTCTGGTGAACGTTTGATGTGTTCCTTAAAAGCATCTCGGAACATGTCCCAGGAACTTTCACCAACCAGAAATAAAACAGCTGGATTTGTCATAACCAACTGCTTTAAGGCCCATGCGTTTTTGGTTACGCAGTTGGAGATGATTGTATCTTCGCTCTTTTCTGTGCCGCCCAAGAAGGCAGGTTTCCAATGGGGGGATGCGCAAGCCACCATATCTAGTTGACAGACATCCTCACCGATCTTGAGATCAGCATTCTTATGGCCCTCCGCTCGCAGATAGTCAGAGAACTCATTCAGGCTTGGAACGAACTGTTCGTAATATGTCTGGAGTTCTTGATAAACTTCTAGATTAACACCGGCAGGCATTTGCATCTTGGAGATGACAATGTCGCCCTTTTCGAACTTGTTGTCCGGACTATCATGATTGAAGAGAAGCACATAACGCGGCGTTCCGGTAGGACGCTCTAATGTAAGCGTAATTTCCGCACCGCTTTCATATTCAATGATCACGTCGTAAGGAGAGCCTGCATGGTCTCTCTCAGCAGATTTAATTATGCCATCTTCAGCTGCGATAATCTGATCAGCTGTAACGGTTGTGTCTGCTGTCGGGGTAACGGAGCTTCCTGCAATCAGATATTTCTTGACCTCTTCAAAGGCAAATCGTTCCTGATACACATTACGGTAGCGATAGTAGTAGGCATACTTGTCATAGCCATCGGTTCCATCTTCACTGGTAAAGTCGGGATAGGCCCAGGACGTTCCAGTAATGCCCGGACTAAACGCAGTCAGGTTCGGGTTGATCCCTAACGTCATGATGGGAGCCTTTCGGCATCCATCCATAATCTCACCATTTGGAAAGCCGGAGTTTCGCGTGACCCCTTTCACCCAGGGATACATCTCGGGTGTTCCGGATGGATCCGCTGTTTTAGGAAAGTCCGACAAAAAGTCATAGGTTGGATAAGGACCGTAAACCTGATCCTTGGGATTTGGAGGCCAAAAGAATGAACAGGTGCCGCACGGGCGAACATTAAAGACCAGCTCTATCTCCATCGGGTTCTTTGGCTGGCGCGGACTGGTTTGCCGCGGTGGCGTATAAGAACTGGTCATCACGTGCCCTTTCCAGTGGCTGTTTGCCCCTTCAAATCACTATCAGCTGCAATGGTTCCCCAAGTGAGCAGAGCACCATTCATGGAAGTGTAGAAGCCGTAATGCTCATAGATTTCGCTGGACCAATTCTCGCGCAGCTCTTGCGGAATTGCTTTACCTGCAGGCGTTTGTGTTGGAATTACGGTGTCAGACATATTGCGAACAAACACATAATCGACATGATACTCCCCGGCAGCATAGCCAACCACAGCGTCATCCATCTCCAGCGCACTGTACTGCGCGGTATCGTCTCCATCTGAGATGAAGTAATAGTCTGTTGTGAGGAGCGGAATCCCCTTCTTGTCGAGACCTTTAGGTGCCCCCAGTTCTTCAAGAGCTGCGTTCATCATATCGGCAACGGTAAACTGTCCTGCCCAGTCTGGATTGCCTTTGTCTGAATCGTAAATTGCCTGACACAGAAGGTATTCAAGATAAGGCTGTGTCACGACAGAACTCAGCTTGAAGAGCAGTTTCTTTTCAATGATTGAGTTCATTGAAAGGTCCGGATACCAGTTGGTGCAGGCAACTGTTTTGTCATTCAATCCGGAACCAGTATTTTCAGACAATTTCAGCTTGATTTTGCCTGTATTTGTAATCGCCGCATCGCCGAGCTTTTCGCTTATGGTCGCTCCGCCAGCGGTGCCAATTGAATAAAGCCGTTGAGGGGATGCTTCTTTCAGTACAAAATGCACCATTGCAATCAACCCATCTGCAAAAGGAGGATGCGACAGGTGCGCATCTGACTTCCAAAGCAGTACCTTCAAGTCTGCTCCTGCAGCATTTCGGATAGATACGACCCGATAGAACCCCCAGAGATTGTAAGCTCCCTTCACGTACTCATCATTGGATCTTAGGAACCACCCTTTTCGGAACTCATCTGATGAGACGTAGGCCTCCTTATCAGAGGACACGAATACATGATCCAGCGCGTTCCACTCAGTGTCTGTCCAGGTCATCACAACGATATCGACTTTAGGCAGTGGTGAATTCTTGTCAGGATTGCCAATATCCACGTTGGTAGGAGCGCTTTGCCCCACTTTCGACCAGTCAATAACGGGAAGTGGAGGCAAAGCTCCCGGGCTTGTGCAAGCTACACTTTTAGCATCCGTATAACGGTTTTTCATAGCAAAGCCTCTCTAAGCGTTTTGATTTATAAAACGGGGACCGTAGAAAACCGGAGCAGACAAATCTGTGTAGCGTGCCATGATTTTGGCTTCATCACCGTACAGCTCTGACAGTCGGGCAATCAGGTTTGCAGGAATCTGAGAGCGCATGATGTTGAAGCAGGAAAGCACACGTAAATCTGTCATCGCAGCAACAGCTTTGCCAAATGTTGGCCAGGACTTGTCTGCTGGACCATTCCACATCAGATCCAGATCAGTCATGATCTCAGTGTATTTGTCATCAAACGCACAGAGGTTGGATTTGACCGATGCTCCCTCTGGATCAAGTTCGAGTAGTTTCTTATAACCATCACGAGGAACCACGAGCACATTGGTCACGTTTGGCCAGGGTATTTGGTGACCCTTGAAAAACTCTGTTTCTGTCTCAGGTGTGAGTTTGGGCTTGGGTGTTGGAACGAGAAGTTGTGCACCGTAGTAGATCTCAGCAAAACGCGCATAATGGCTCCCCTCTCCGTCAAAGTTCTGCGCATAAAGGTCCTGAGCATTACTTCCCTCACCTTGTTCGATGATCTCATCAATGCCATCAAGGAACTGCTGAACAGGTGATCGCTTGTCTTCAATGGAAAAGACAGTGAAACCAATGTTGTCTCCAACCTGGTTTGGATAGGTATTGGCCGGAGCTGAGAGGACTTTTTTCGCGGTGGCATTAATCTCACCTTTATTCGCCGAGATTGCAGCTTTTATTTTTGAATAGAATGCACCAATGGAAGGGTACTTCTCGTCTCTATATTTTGTAGCTAACAGACTGATCGGCGTCTCAAGTCGTAAGAAATTCCGCAACTGGTTCTTACTTAGCTGTGCAAAAACGACTGGAAGATCGGGTTCCACCCCACCAGGCAGTCCCTCAGACGGAGAAAGAGGATCCAACTTCTTTACTGAAGGCTTTTCTCCAAGTGCTGCCAATATATTGCATCCGATGGCCATATGAACCATCTCTTCCATCACGACGGAACGGATCAGGTTGTAAGTTGTGTAGTTTTGAACCTCTAAGGAAAACATCGCCGCCAGATAAAGCGGCAATGTTGCATGCTCCAAAGCAACGGCTGACTGCAGCGAAGCTTTAATCCATTCCAAGTCTCGATCTTGCGGTGGAACTGAAAGCAGTTGTTGATCCACAAGAGGCCTCCCTCTGATAGCAAAAGTAATGCATACGAGAAAAGCCGCACCTTTCCTTCTTGAGGTTGACCAGCAATCCTCATGTAAAGCAAATTTCCTTAAGCTGGGTGCCTTCTCTTCACGTGGCCGGAAATTGTGCTTGCAAAATACGTGACTTCAAAAATATAAATCAATCATGCAATTGGAACGTGGCAGTTATCACAGTTTTATATTTTATTAACTTCAAATAATTCATCTTTAATTTCCACATTAATTATAATATTACTTTAATTAATGATGTTGTTGCATAATACCCAACTTTGATGTGTATGGTTCGGTACTATTTTCAGATCTGTTACTTTTTATGCTATTCAAACCTAACTCCGCACGGCGTGATAAGTTTACTAAAGCAGTGCATCGGGTAATCAACTGGCCAGAGTGTTACGACAAACTGCACCCACGTGGTGATATGACAGTTTAAGTTGATGGTGAAATTGCCAGTTTCTAGCTTGTTGCACCTAGCAAACGCTGTGATCACCCTATCAAGTTTTCTAGCTTTGCGGCTCAAATCTATTTGCAGATGAAGCCAGCGTTCAAGCTCACATTTAGCCTGATCCAGGAATTTTGGCACTCTCTACTTTGCTTGATGGAATTGGAACTGATCGTTCCTGAATTATCAACGCAATCGCACCAAACAGATACTCTATAGCCAACACAACAACGTCAGCCCCTCAATGCCAAACCGATCCACCTCGTGGTCGCCAACTCCGGTTTGAAGATCTTTGGCGCTGGAAAATGACAGGAAACCAAACATGGCAACAAGGTGAAGCGCAAAAATTACGAGAGTTCTATTTTAGTCTAAAGCTTAACACGAGCGAGATTGTGAGCACTGAATTAACCAAAGACAGTGTTGACGAACTGAAAATATTGCGGGATCAGATTGAAGGTCCACTCGCGAAGTTTCTAGGTGATAGAGCCTACGATGGCGCTTCTATCAGACAAGAACTGAAAGATCGCTTTGCCAGATTTCAGGTCAATATGCTAACGCCCAAAACGGTAGTACTTAACCCAGAGATTGTCACCGACGCAATACACTACCGGATATCCTGATCATCGAAAGACGTAGTAAAATAAGATGGCATAAGTCGACTGAGTATGCTCAAAGGCATAGACAGTCCCCCTGACAGGGCGCTTTAAGCAGGTGATTGGCAACAAATTCAGATCACTTAAAATAAATAGTCAGAAAGTAATGGCAGAAATCGACACTTTCATTATTAATAAGATGATTACATACAGCGACCAGCGTTCAGGCGTATTTCATTACACCTAATTATGCGGGGATTAAATCACTATGAGCAGGTTTTGAATTGCGCAACAACACCGTGCAAATCAATTAGGGCAACGCATCAATCAAATTCACAAAGGGGATCAGTCTTGCAATGACTTTCGCTGCGTTTTTGTTATTTTTCAGATCTGTTCACATATCTGCATGTACTGCTAGAAAAATTGAGGCTTTCCTCATCTACATAGACAAGCTTGCTTCCCTAAACGTAATAAACCTCCACTTTGCTGGAAATTTATTACGTTTACTAAAAAGGCCAGAGAAACCCTGCCCCTTCGTTTCTAGATGCCCTCGACAGATTAACTAGCATCCTTTGCATTTTTGAGGAGGAAGTCTAGGACTTGGGCTTTTTCTGTGTCTTCTAGTCCTGCGCGTGGGAACATGGATTGGGTGATGCCTTTCCACTGGAGCTGTGTGAATTGGGATGGGTCACGAGGGCCGTGGCACACGGTGCAGCGTTGATAGAAGAGTTTTTCACCTTCACTCATGTCTGCGTAAAGAGCTTCCACAAGACCATCGATGCGATCAGAATTCACTGCTTCTTCTGTTACCGCGGAGAAAGTCATGTCCTCTAGAATTGCAGGTGGTTCATAGGCACGATTTGGACCTTCAGGATCTTCACATTTGCGCAAGGATACCAGACAGGTGTTTGCTGTGGTTGCCTGACTGAGACCACTTGAGCGCCGGGACGAGGTTACAAAGTTGATCAATCCAGAGTTACAACGACCTTTGGAATCGACTTGCGGCCAGCCACCTTCATAGATTGAGACAACACCCGGCATAATTTCATCGGAAACCACCGCGCCAGCGATCACGGTTCCGCGATCATTGTAAAGCTCTACCAAGTCACCATCAGCAATACCGCGTTCCTCTGCATCCTTAGCGCTAATGCGGACAGGTTCGCGGCCTTGCACCATGTAAAGTTCACGCAGGCGCTCGGAGTTGCCCATCTGTGAGTGCAAGCGATACCATGGGTGCGGGCTCACTACATGCAGCTGGCCTTCCTTGGCGTTGCCAAGATACTCTGCAGGTTCCATCCACACAGGCATGCCAGGGCAGTCATCCAGCTCCATTTCAGCAATGCTCTTACAGAACATTTCTACCTTGCCAGACGTCGTGTGCAGTGGATGTCCTTCTGGATCCTCATAAAAATCGCCATGACGAACCCATTTGCGAGCTTCTACAGGGACATCCATCCGTGCATAGCCTTTTTCCCAGAACTCTTCAAAGCTCTCGGTCGCAGAACTGCGTGCGTAGGCCGCTTTGATGTGATCCATGTATTCAAGGCTCTCAGTAAACTGAGTGTCGAGCACAAAGTTCTCAGCGAGGCGGGCGAAGATCTCGTAATCGCTCAGGCTCTCCCCAAGTGGCTCAATCACCTTTTTCATGGCGTAAACGCGGTCATTTGAATAAGTGCCGCCGGATGTGATGTCATCACGCTCAAGAGACGTAGATGCAGGCAACACAATGTCTGACCAACGTGTGGATGCGCACCACCATGGATCCTGACAAACAACCGTATTCACTGTTTGAAGTGCATTGATCAGTTCGTTTGTATCCTGCTGGTGAGACATGAAGTTGTTACCAGCGTTATAGATCATCTTAACAGTTGGGAACGTGCGCACAGAACCGTTGTGCGTGAACTCCTTGCCTGGGTTCTTCAGCATTTCAGAAATACGAGATGCCGGGCAAATTGCGCTGACCAGATTGCGGCCTTGAGCCAAGCCGGATGGTGTCGATTTACCAGAGGTTGGCATACCGCCATTGCCGTAATGCCAGGAGAAACCTACGCCTTGGCCTGGCTTACCGATTTTGCCAGTCAGCGCTGCAAAGTTAATGATCGCCCAGTGTGTCATTTCACCATGGTGAGCACGCTGGAGTGACCATGCACCGGCAATTTCGACTTTCTTGGAAGCGAAGAGTTCTGCAAGCTCTCTGATTTTATCAGCAGAAATGCCTGTGATCTCGGAAGCCCATTCAGGTGACTTTTCGACACCATCATCCGTACCCATCAGGTAGTGGATGAACTTGTCTGAGCCTTCTGCATATTTTGCAAGATAGGCTTTGTCGTGCAGATCCTTTTTCACCACGTGGTAAGACATGGCGTTGAACAAGGCGACATCTGTGTTTGGAATGATCTTGAGCCATTCCGCATCGAAGAATTCATCAGATGCAGTACGCTGCGGGTTGATGGAGATGAACTTCACACCGTTGTCGCGAATTTCTTCCCAATGTGCATACATGCCATGGTCAGCAACGCGGAATTCAACACGGTTGTTTTTAATCGGATCACAGCCAACAAGCAGGAAGATCTCGGTTTCATCCCGGATGACTTCCCAGGAAGTTTGTGCGGAATACACTTCCATGTCGCCAATAACATGAGGTAGGCTGATCTGAGAGGCTCCGCCGGAGTAATCGCCTGCAGTCATGGAACAACCACCGAACAGATTAAAGAAGCGACCTTGTAATACGTTTGGACGCATCACGCCCGCATGAGACCAACCGCCGTAAGACGAAGAGAAGATACCTTCGTTGCCATAGTGCTCAATGGTGTCAAGAATGGCTTTGGATGTGAGACGGAGCGCCGTGTCCCAATCAACCCGGACAAATTCTTCCTTACCACGCAACTCTGGTTTGATTTCGCCAGTCTCCCAACCCTCCAGATAGGATTTGCGGACCATTGGATAAAGAACACGAGTCTTGTCGTAAGTCCGGTCAATCACGCCGTAAGTCAGCATTTCAGTGGGACGAGCATCCAGTTCGATCATTGGCGCCATGCCAGAGATCTTGCCATCTCTTACAATGGCCTCGAATGGACCGTAGTGCGTTGCATGGAACACGCGGCGGCTGTGAGAATTTGGGTCGATTGAAGCCAATGCGGAACTGCTGAGCAAGCTTGATGCAAACAGAGCAGAACCACCTTTGAGAACTGACCGGCGACTGACGTTGAAAGTAGTCATTTTTCTTCCCTACGATTTGAATGACTGTGTTTTCAAAAGCATCGCAAATTTGATTGAACAGGTCCCACGCAGCTCATGAATGGATGGTTCGTTTTTGTAACAGAATGTAAATCCGCCTATCGTAATCAGGATGAGTTCGGTAAAGTCCTCTCATGAGTGACACTTTTCATATCGTGATTGTTGAAGATGATTTGGTGACCCGCAAGCGCCTGGGCGTGTTGTTACGTCAGCAGCGGTACACTGTAAGCGAAGCAGAAGACGCTGATCAGATGGAAAGGATTATCGAACGAGACAATCCAGACTTGCTGCTTGTTGATATCAATCTTGATGGAAAAGATGGCTTGCAGATTACGCGGGAGCAACGCGCTCAATCTGATATCGCGATAATTTTGCTGACAAGCCGCAGCGATCAGGTCGATCGGATTATCGGACTTGAGATGGGCGCGGATGATTATGTAACCAAGCCATTTGATGCACGCGAGTTGTTGGCCAGAGTGAAAGTGCTGCTTTATCGTGTGGGGCTGCATCGCAAAACACAGGCACAGCAACTTGAGCCATGTACGATGTTTGGTAGCTGGACTTTTGATCCCAAACGCCGGCGGATTGTACAGGAAGATGGAACAGCTGTTGTTCTGACACGCGGTGAGTTTGAGCTGTTAAATGCCTTCACTCAGCATTCCGAGCAAGTCCTCTCCCGGTCACGTCTCCTCCAATCCGTGACGCATCGACAATTCGTGTCTGACACTCGTATCGTTGATGTGCTTGTTGGCCGCTTGAGGCGTAAAATAGAACAAGATCCACCTCACCCAGAGCATATTATTACCGTTCATGGAGAGGGTTACTTGTTCATCGGGGATGATCCATAAGCAATCAGAAGATCAGTCTTCAAAGGGTTTAAGTCCGAGATGTAAAGCCGTCTCCTGTAAATGGCTCAGCTCCTCATCCAGCATTGACAATACCGGAGTAAGCTTGATTTGATCGGCGGGTAGATCTCCGGCCATCACTTCAAGATCTCCAAGTAATTGCACGCTTCGAGTAAGATTGAAGTTGGAGACAGCTCCTTTCAAGCGGTGAGCGAGATGCGCTAACTTCTTCATGTCACCAGCTGCGAAAGCCTGCTTTAGCTCTTCAACATCCTGGGGTGTCTTCGCGAAGAAGTCGGCAAGAATGGCCATAACATTGTCCTCGCCTATGTATCGAATGTCCTCAATCAGACCGGTTTTCACGGCATCGATAGAAGGAGCCGCGTCACCAATATCTTCTGAGAGCAGTTTATCTGAACTGACGTTTTGAAGAGCCGCGACAAGATTGCTCGGAGATATCGGTTTTTGCACAAACTGCGTGATGTTTGCTGCTTCCAGAGCACTCATATCTCTGAGTTTGTGAGCCGTAACCGCAATCAATCGAGGGAGTTTTTGATTGGCGCTTGTAAGCTCATGCATTCTGCGGGCGGTTTCAACACCAGTGATATCAGGCAGGTCCAGATCTAGCAGCACAGCATCAAACTGCTTTTCCTCATAAGCCTTCAAAGCTGCAGCTCCATCTTGCGCTTCGGTGACTTCACATCCCATCTTTTCCAGATAGCCACGAGCAACCATGCGACTGACAGAGTGGTCTTCCACGACCAGCACGCTCAGCCCCAAATTTTGCTCAATCTCATTCTCCTGATCACTGGCAATTTCTGAAAGTGTTCCCTCTTCAACAGGCACGATCAGTTTAAAACAAGACCCGACTTCAGGTTCGCTTTCAACGGTCAGAATACCCGAAAGCGCTTCGGTTAAACGGCGGCAAACTGTGAGCCCTAACCCTGCGCTGAAGCGTTTATTGCCGTAGCTGTTTGGTTTATGCTCATAAACATCGAAGATGTGCTCCAATTGGTCTGCTGCAATGCCGATGCCAGTATCTGTAATTGAGAAGATGAGTAGGAATGTGCCTTCTTCTTCACCGGGTCGTTGATCTATCTCCCAAAAAATCCGGCCAGACTCAGTGTATTTGACTGCATTGGAAAGCAGGTTAATCAATATCTGCCTCAACTTGGATGCATCCCCAAAGACAACGCGTGGGACGAGCGGAGAGATTTTGATATCTAGGTGCAGGCCTTTCTCTATCGCATCCGTTTTTGCCAGATCAGCCACCTGCGCAATAAAGTCATCCAGTGAAAAGTGTAGTTTGTTGATATCAACGCGCTCTTCTCGGTATCGCTCGTAGTTCAGAAGATCATTAGCAATCGCCAGAAGATCTTGCGCAGATTTTCGTGCGATAGTCATGCGACCTTTGATTGGATCAGATACGTCATGTTCGATAAGGCGGAGCATGCCAATCACACCATTCAGCGGTGTTCGGATCTCATGGCTCATCACTGCAAGAAATTCAGATTTAGACCGTGTTGCCTGCTCCGCCTGCGCCCGGGCTTCATCACTTTGTCGAGCTTCCTCTAAGTACTGCTGGGTGCGTTCTTCAACTTTGTCTTCCAGCTCTCGTTTGCTCGTTTGCAGGTCTAACTTCAACTGATGGTTATGACGTACCTTGCCGTAGAGAATTTCCACCGCACGCTCCAGTCCCCCAAGATCATCTCGGGAGGTTCTGTGAATCGCCTGCGTGAAATCATCTCTCGCAAGTGCAACAATTCCAGAAGCGATGGATCGCAAACGAGCAACAATTCTTCTATTGGCAAAAATGAATATGGAAGCTGCGATGCCAAGCACAATCAGCACAAGGCCCGAAAAACCAATCAGGATCCATTCCACCTTATAGCTCAGGCTCTTTTGTTGGCTTTCTGCGTATTCCTGATTGAGAACAATCAGTGATCCCAAACTGCGGGATAGCTCCTGAGACCTGATGCTCACGCTTCTACTTGTATTGAGCGCCTTTTGCCGCAAATCGATCTCACCCATCAGAATCTCTGTAAGTTCAGAGGGAGAGAAAATTTCATTGAGTTCACTCAATCGTCGCTCAACCTGATCGGCCCAATCCGGACCGCGAATGAGCAAGGCGCGCCCTTCAAGTCGCTTCAATTGCGCAGTTGCGTCTCTCAGGAATTGTTCGCGCTCCTCCTTAACAAGGGAAAAGCGTACGGTCTGCAAAAGGCTCTGAAGCGTGATTGCGGCCTGTCTGAATTCGATCATTCGTTCCAAAAGAAAGAAATCTTCATCAACCAGCTTATCAAGTTTCTGTTCTTTTTTTTCCTGACTTTGCTGGTCGTAAAGAGACGTAATGTCGATCGAAACACCCACTCGCGCGTTGGAAACCAGATTATCACCAATGACCGTCAGTTCAGACAGCGCCTCAAGGCCTTCCCGGCTCAAGTTTTGTAACCGGACATCGAATGCTTTGATTTGGCGGGACAATCCAAGAAGGTTTTGTGTTTCTGTAACAAGAGCTAGTGCGTTATCACGAACAACCGTTGTATTGAACTTCGTCGCCTCCAGAACGGAAACCGAAGCCAAATCTTGCTGTATGGTAACAACTTCACTTTCAAGCTCACCGCCAAGGCGAATAATCTCACCTTCATGTCGAGCAAGAGAAAAATCGCGAGACAGTTGGGCCACTGTTTCTGATGAACGCCCCAAAGCGCCACTCGCCGTGGTCAGACGAATATTGCTTTGCATCAACGCCTGATAGGTTTGGCTCAGATACAGTACACTTCCAAAAGCCAGAATGGCGGTAAGAAGGGAGAGGCCTGCAAGTGTTGAGAAGATCAGCTTAATCTGTCTATCAAATCTCACCTTAGGCTCCTGATATTCAATGAAGTTTCCAGTAACTCAATTTGGCCAGTGCATCATCGCGACTGCAACACTATTGCTGTGCCTCCTCTCATTTGTAGGCCAAAGTACAGCACAGGACTTTGATTTACCTATTGAAGCCCACAAAATACCATTTGATTTTTCAAGCCCTGCTCAATCGGCTACATACACTCCCTCCAAGGCTTCTGGAAAAGGCTTCTCCGTTTGCGTTCTCGTCCCTCATATGAAAGATGAATACTGGATAAGCGTTCACTCTGGATTTCAGGAGAAGGCAAAGCAACTACAGCTGAGCTTTGATTGGCATGAAGCAGGTGGCTACCTAAATCTAGACCGTCAGGTAGAACAAATCCGCACCTGTGTTTCCAAAGGACACGATGCAATCGTAATTGGTGCTGTCAGCGCAAATGCGCCTAAACTACTTAAAGCTGTTTCAAAGGCTACGCAGCAAGTACCGGTTATCGCTCTTGTGAATGACCTTGCCTCTCCTGATTTGAGTGCAAAAATAGCTGTCTCCTGGGAGCGTATGGGGCAGATGCTGGGAGAGAAGATCGTCAGCGACTTGCCCAAAGAACCAGACCGTCAGTTTACGGTCAGAATGGTGTCAGGCCCCTCATCTTCTGGTTGGGCTCCAATTTTAGAAAGAGGCCTTAGAGAAGGCTTGAAGTCTGATCGCATCACCGTCATCAAGAACTTTGAGGCAGACAGCGACTACCACAATCAGTTCCAGCAGGTAGAAGCTGCTGTTGCTGAGTGCGGCCCCAACGACATCCTGGTTGGAAGCGCCCCTGCCGCAGAAGCTGCCATGTCCCTCATCAATCTCATCCCCTGTGCATCAAAGCCAAAGATCTACGCAACCTATTACTCTCACGCAGTAAAACGCGGCCTCCGCTCAGGCAAAATCGCCGCATCAGTCGTAGACTTCCCCGTCCTCCAAGGCTGGCTCGCCGCCGACCAAGCAACAAAATTGCTGACTGGCTCTCTAAAAAACAAGCAAGTAGGCCCAACAATTCAAATTACGACACCCAAAACGCTTCCAGCAGACAAGTGGGCCATTGTTTCGGAAGCTTTTAGGTAGGCAATTGATGCATAAACTGATTGGTGATCGCAACATTGTGATGTCGTAATAGGTGATTAATGAGACACGCACTGTTTTCAGTTTGCACAACAAAGGTACTGTCAGAGTCGCGTAATTCGTAAGCACGAACCTCTAGGAATAGCCGCTTCTCTAATCGGGCGCTGAGGTCAAGCTCTTTTTCCATTTCATTCAGATCATATCCATCTCCGGGTCACGTTTCTCTTCACAGTCTGGGTCGTCCTTAATTTTGAGCGGCTGCATGCATATGCCAGAATGGTTGTCGAGAGCTACGCTAATGGATGCGCTTTTATGGTGCAGCAGCCATTTTCGGCTTTATCTACAAACCTCGTCCAGAGAGGACGATCCCATCGTGATTTTGAAGTGCGACTAAATCATGATGCAACCTCCAAGCCATCACGACAGAACTAAGTATCATCACCCCACATACGGCGCACCACAACTGCCAGTTTCCGAGTAACGGCCACGACTGCACGACGCCGCCCCTTGGTACGCATCAAACGCATCCCGCAGCTCATGATGCTGGATCCGCCGGTACAGCAGGTTAGCATCGCATCGGCAGCAGTATAAATGGCAGAGCGGACCCCCATGTCCCCTGATTTGGAGATCTGACCGCGGTTATCGATTTCTCCTGACTGAATCCGCCTTGGCGTTAAGCCGAAATGGGAAGCAACCGTTCACGAACTCCTTAACCGCGCTGGGTCATCTAACGCAGCGACAAATGCCAGCGCGGTCATTGGGCCGTCTCCCTAGATTTCCAGCAGTCCAAGCAAACTGAGTTGGTGTGTGCAGCGTGTTTAACGCGCTTATCTAACTCTTGATACGTTTGCAGTAAAGCAAACCGCGCGTCCAGCAGCGGAACCTGAGCCAGGCTCAAATCTGGATTGGCTTCGATAAACGGTCGGACTGTTGCATCAAAGCGTGGGTATTTAACCTGTTCCGGTAGGCATAGGCCATAAGCCTTTAGGTGCCCGCGTACCTCATTTGCCAGATCTACGCATTTACGCAAGCATACCTTGCGACTACTATGGGCGTGCGCATTGCATGCGAGCAACAGCTCTTCATATGCACTGGGTTATACCAGCCAGAGCGCAAGACTTGCGCTATGCCGCGCGCATCATTCTTGTAGGCCATAGAACAATGGTTGGCTTATTGTTCCCGCTTCAAAAGCCAATACAAGTGATCGGAAGCCATGCTTTTGCCAAACAGCTAGCAATGATATTAACCACACAGCCAACCTGGCATTAAAATACAATGTTACCTTCGCCGTCAATCACACAGATCGAAATAGACCGCAAAGACACATCTAAACCAGCATAGTATTCCATGGTTCTCTCCCATCCTTGTAGCAATATACTGCTATTTAACAGGAGCTAACCTCTCGTGAAGGACGCCCCCGATTATGTATAATATCGGACTAAAAGGCCTTCCGCTTTGAAACACATTTGTACAAGTTCTCACTGGTTTCTTTCCTGGCCTTTATGATCCAAGGCAAACCATCGGTCTCGGCAAATTCAATGCTTTGCATCAGATTTTACATATCTTCTGATAGGAAACTCTTCTTATTATTTTCTCTATAGCGTTTGGCCTATTAAACAGGATTATTGTGCTCAGCCATAATCTTTACACCTCAGCCAAGTTGAATGCCTTCGATAGGATCACTATAATTTATTAAACTTGTTGAAGAAATATACTCAACGAATGGTGCCTTCCTACCGCCCAATAGAGTGAGTTTTATTTGCCTCAGTCGCAAATACACCAATTGATGAAGCGTTCAACGTCTTTCTTCCTTTGGGCTTGTTATGAAGTGACCCATGTTTGCTCATATCCATATCCAAAAAGTATCTACCGCTAGAGTTGTTTGCAGTGTTTCACAACTTACTAATGGATCATCTCCATCACGAACCTTCGCCAAAACAGCCAACACGGCCTTCATATATGCGGTATTGCGCAATAAATTGTACCATTTGGTAAAACTTACAGCCCCTTTTTAAGCTTGCTATCCCGAAGTAAATGCTTTTTGCTGATCTTGCCACACTCACTGTTTGTTTTCTAACATTCAGGCGTAGGCATGCCTCTTCATCTGAAAACCTGACAGATTGCACCAACCTTGGTAGCTCTTTTTTAGGATATGAGCTAGACAACATTCAACTCCTCATAAATTGTAAACTAAATGTCTACTGTTCTGTGTCAGCACATGTAAGTGAGTGCATGATATCAAGCACGAAAAATGTTTCTTCTCAACGCAGTAATTTCTACAATCCTACAATTAGTATTCATAAAACACTTATATCGTAAATCAATGCTCCACAACAACTAAAGAGACATCAAATCAGCAACCCACTGCTCGGTACACATCTTGATACTTAACATTATCAATATTTATCAACTTAAACCTTGTTTCTTTAAGTGCACTTCAATCAACACTTCTTAGTAAATATAATTTTTATTTAACTTTAAATATTCCGCTTGGGCGATTAAAAGACAATAAACATTATCACCCAAAATACGTGTCCTATAGCAACCTTTGATGTCGGGAGGCTCTCCTTTCAAGTTTAAAGAAAACAATCGCCAGTTCGGTTGTGTCGGGGCAATCGATATTTGAGCTTCCGTGCTGGCGATGAAGTAGGCATCAAGAACTTGATGTTGTTTCAAGTGATCTTGCAAAAAAGATACTCCATGATTTGTCACCAGTAGACCGCTAGGTTGGAGAAGAAGGTCATTTGTAACACGTTGTAGTGGGGCTAGTGTTGGTGATTGAAAGAGAAATTGCGACCATAAGCCAAGCTGTAGTAATGAAATAGCTAGCAGGGAAAGAGTGATGGGGCTCAGGTTCGAATTCACCAACCAAATCACCAGCAAAATGGCAGGTAGGAGCACGTGGCGGAGGTTTTCGGGGTTTTGGGCAAGTAGTGTCCAGAGTACGGCAGCTGCTGCTGCTATCAGCAAGGCTGTGAGTTTGGGGCGGGTTATGAAAGCAAGGGCAGCTATGAGGAGAAGAGAGAGCAAGCTTGCAAGAGCAATGGGTTCTTTTTCAAAGGCATCCAACCAGCCTTCACGTTCGAAGGTTTGCTCAAACGACGTGTTACCCCAGACGGTGAAATGACCTTCGGTGAACCGCAGCGCTTCAATCAGGTAAGCCTCGCCTTCTAGCAGGAACACCCCTCCGAAGAATAAGAGCAGCGTGCTGGCACTTGCGATAAAAAGTTTTGTGCGAGCCTCTTTTTTCAAATACCACTCAGTGATTAAGGCCAGAGCAACTGGAACAATGAAAGATGGCCGGCAGGCTAGGGCAAACCCTGCAAAGCACCCTGCCCTGATGTGTTTGCCTCTACCCATAAAAGCCAAGGCTGCAAGAAAGAATGCAATACCTGTTGCATCACTCATCATACTTAATGCGACAAGCGGAAGGAAAGGCTGCGTTAAAACTGCGAAGAAGGCCAGCAGCACACCTCTATGAGATGCTCCCCAGGCTTGGGTAGTCCATGCTGCAAAAGGAGGTAAAGACAGTGCAGAAAATAGGCTCAGGTAGAAGACTGCTTGCTTCGCACTCAAGCCGATCAAAACAAGCAGTTTGCTCAGCACTATAAATCCCGGATACCCCGGAAAATGTGGCCTGAACTCAAGTACACTGAAGCGAACTGTGCCATTAACAAAGAAATAGGCGTCATCACTTGGGATGCTTGGTGTGTGGCGGAGCAACCAAATGGACAAAGTCACGTAGCAAAAGAGAGCTGCGCCCCAGCCAAGTCGCAACATACTAGTTTGCCAACGCCTTTAAGACGTCCTCAACAGCAGCATTGTAAGCGGCAGGATCTGCCTCTCGTTTACCAACTCCAAACACGCCAGGATTCCCAATGGCTTCAAGTGCTTGGCGAAGGCTTTCATCTACAGCTTGACGTCGCTTGCCTGGTAACTCCCCCGCCATGGCATCGAAGAAGCGTTTTGATTTGACAACAAGAACTTTAGCGGTCTGATAGTCTTTCAAGTTTTCGGAACCTGCTTGCAAACGACGGGTAATCTCCGCAACAAAAACGCGATTGATAGCAACTGCGATTGTCGCTGTATCTTGAGAGGCTAAGGCGTTTTCAAATGCTTCAGACAGCCCACTGTCATAATCAGTCGTCAAATAGGCAAGTTCCTCTGAGATCTCGTTGGCAGCTAACTTCGCTGCTTCAAAGTCCCCGGCGTTCACAGCTTTATAGATGGCTTCCCGCGCATCAATCAGAGGCTCCTTGCCAGCAGCAGCATAAGAGTAAGCATGCGCCTGACCAGTAATAAGCAAAGACATAAGCAATGCATAAAATATTCTCACCACGACTGGTCTCCTAAGCCACACTTTCCGTTTCAATAACGGTTCTTTCACTACGATGCTCATAGATGGTAGAGCGCTGATCCTTTTCGCTAATCAACGCATCAGCAGCCATCTGCCCCATCTCCATAGAGGTGTCTGTGAAGATGTAGCGGAAGGTACCTTGCCGCCCACACTGGATCAGATTTTGAAACTGATTGAGGTGGGCAATTGCGTTAGCACGGTTCTTCTCATATCCCACTGTCATCAGCGGATAGGCCTGCCGCTGATAAGTAGAGAAGTATTCACCTGTGGCTGCTGCGCTATTGATGCCAAGCTTATTCAAGACACCACACGCTTGAGCAAACATCTGCTGGTTGTCCATCTCCCACAGTTCGCTCCCCGGGTCGCATGGGATCTCTAACATTGCAGAGGTGTGCCCCTTGGGAGCCATGAACGGTGAGCGTCGTTTTGGCTCCTGCAATCGCGTTGCTATTATGTCGGGATCTGACAGATACTGCCATGTGCAGTCTGAGAGGTTGTCCATTTCAAGAGGCATATTAAAGAACCGCAATCCTCTGAATGCTAACGCACTCTCGCCACCTGTCATGTTAACCATGTAAGGCAAGGAGAGCGTGGAGAGCACAGCATCTGCTGGATAGGAAGAGCCCCCTGCTTTCACGGCACTAATTTTATTTGCTGCGTAGTCAAAGCCATCGACAGCTGCATCAAAGATAATCTCGCCGCCAAGCGCTTCAACCTTTTGGGCCATGCGTTCAAAAATGGCACCAAATCCATACTTAGGGTAGCGATAGCTTCTGGCATAGGTGCGAGGGGTGTCGTTCCCGATTGGCAAAAGTCGTTTGGCAACATCTTTCAAGTCCAACAGACTTATGCGTTGACCAGCCCAGTCTGCGGACAGGTCGACCGGATCCATACCCCAGAGTTTAGCTGTGTATCCTTCAAAGAAGTTTTTATAGAGCGTCTTACCGAACCGACTGGTGATCCATGTTGCGAAGTTATCGTCCATGGGCTTACCGAATGGCAAAAGTGCCAAGTCTTTTACCGCACCAACCAATAATGAGGCTGGCGCCGTTTTCAGGATGTTGCCCATGGCTAATGGATAATCGTAGGTACGATCCTGAAAGCGAATGACGCTTTTGCGTTGGCTGGTCAACAGGTCATCGCCAACCAGCTCTTCAACCAGTTTTAGCAATTGCGCGTTGTGAGTGATAAAGCGGTGGCCGCCGTAGTCAAAGCGATAGGTCCCATGGCGACCTTCAAACGTTGTTGTGCCGCTTTGGCCCCCTTCTTTTGAAGCCTTTTCAAGCACGGTGACCTGAATACCAGCTTCCAGCAAGCGGATTGCTGCTGTCAGACCAGCAGGCCCCGCCCCCAACACCAAAACATGTTCAGGCTTTTTGAGCATAGCCGCGGCTCCAGAAACTCAGGAATAGTCCAAGATAAAGTACCCAGCTCGTAAACTGGATCAGCGTTGGCGACGCGTTGTACCCAAACAGCGCCCGCATGAAAGTGCCAAAGGTGCCCTGATCATCCAAAATAAACGAGATGTTGAAGATCTGCTCCATCAAAATCGGAACAACATCAATCGCCTGCAGCATATTGATGGCAGACGAGAACAATCCGGCTGCGATGATAATGATCAGCAAGCTGGTGTATTTGAAGAACGGAGCAATCGGAACTTCGCGGGTGCCACGCATCATAATCCAAACCAGCAGGATGGATGCAACAAGACCGATAGTTGCCCCAATCAGACCGTTCTCCAATGTCACGCCCTGCCCTGAATACATGAGAGCAGAGAAAAACAATACGGTCTCAAACCCTTCTCGCAGCACCGCAATGAACGCAAGAAACACCATGCCCCACAGGTTGCCCGAGGAGATGTGGAATTCCAGTTTCTTTTTTACATGGTCGACCTGTGCCTTGGCCTGTTTATGCATCCAGATCGCCATGTAGCTCAGCACCAGCGTGGCGAAAAGTAGAATGAAGATCATCAGCAGGTGCTGATAGTGTTGATTGGAAAACTGGTCAATCACCACCTGGAAAACAAAGGCCAACGCCAGTGATACGATCAATCCAAGTACAACACCAAGATAGACGTATTTATTGAAATGCCGCACGCCAAGTTTGTGCATGTAAGACAGGATGATGCCAACCAACAGAAAGGCTTCCAGCCCTTCGCGAAATGTGATCAGAAAACTGGCAAACATTATGGCCGCTCCAGTGTTTGAGTAAGTTCAGCCATAACAACAGCTTCTGGATTTGGTAGATCTGGGTAGGATTGGCGTACTGCATCGGTCACCCACTGCGGATAGATGCGGAACATCATCTTTACTTCCACGCTGAGCGGATAAGTAGCTTCTTTTGGCAATGCAAAGGCTTCATCCCGGTAACCATTCGCTGGGATCTTGGTATCTTTCAGCATTTTTTCATAACGCCAGAAGAGCAGGCCGACGGGCTTGCCATCCTTGTCGCCAAAGACCTTCTGGAACATACGAGCATCGGTTGGTACGACGCCCTTATCATCCATCTTGCCATCTTCCAGAACAACCTTGCCACTTGCGTCTTTCACGGTCACATCCAGCCAAAGCTGACGAAAGTCAGCAACGCCGGTTGGTAAGGCATGCCCTGCTCCGACATTTTTGACACGAACGATCAGTTTCCCGTTTTCGTCGATGTAGCTTTCCAACTCAGCAGCAGTTCGCAAAAGCTCAATGCTCATGTCTGAGAGCTTCTTATTGCGCAGGCCGACAAGATGGTGATTGGCACCCGTGAACTGGTGTGTCACCACATTCTCTTTCACCTTGCCCCCATCTGTAGAAATGCCCGGGACATTCTCACCGATCTTTTGCACGTCAGCCATCATGTGACAGCTGATGCAAGTGCGGTTCTTGGAGGGATCTGCTGGATTGTTGTAGGAGGATTTTTCCCACTCACCGTAGGTGTTCACGAT
This sequence comes from Pseudovibrio sp. Ad46, assembly GCF_001623065.1. Taxonomy (NCBI): domain Bacteria; kingdom Pseudomonadati; phylum Pseudomonadota; class Alphaproteobacteria; order Hyphomicrobiales; family Stappiaceae; genus Pseudovibrio; species Pseudovibrio sp. Ad46. The sequence continues at coordinate 33,240 of NZ_LMCG01000071.1, forward strand.
GACACTACCTGTGCCTGGAGCCACCTCATTATGGCAGGTGCTACACAGAGCAGAATCCTTGTAAAATGGCTGAGAGTACGACTTGGCATGCACTTCGGGCTTGGCGTTGATCTGACGGTTACCCACCCAGTGCAGCAGTGCGTTGTCGTTGTCTTCAAAGATATACTTTTCTCTATCTTTCACATTGACGGTAAAGCTGGCGTTGGTGCCTGCCGTCTGCCCCATAGCTGCTTCAATACGAGTGATACGATGGCAGAATAAGCAGCCCGTGCCTTCATCTGAATCCGGTACGCCCGTCTCAAGGGCTTCAAAGAGGCTGGCACCACCCTTCTCAAACATATGTCCTTCTTGCGGAACCGCCTTTGGCTCGGTGAACTGTTCCTGCGGCTCATGACAGCCAAGACACCATTTGCCGAAGTCCTTACCTTCCGTCTGTTCTGCAACGGATTTCACGACCATGAAGTATGGGTTAGATTCTCCCATCAGACGGTGGTTTGAATCTGCCCATTGCTCAAACATGTCAGAATGGCAGGACGCACAGGCGGCTGAGTTCACCCAATCCTTCTCATGTAGAACCTTCCGATCATCATCAAGGCGTATCCAACTTGCATTCAGCGGTAGGTTTCCACGTGATGTGATGAAAGCTTGCAGAGCCTCCATATCGCGTTTGACCGGTTCTGACGGTTCATCCGGATTGATCTGCAAGGCTCCATCACGGTCGTCATGGCCCATACCACCTTGCGTCTTTTGCATGATGCGCAAGTAGTCACCAATGAAGTTACCGGAGATCATATTGTTTAAATTGTCGTGGCCAATTGTGGCGCGATCAAACTTTTTGGTTGGTGTGGATCGATAAAGATAGCCATTGGTGAAGTTGAAGCCATCCACGTGGCAACTCTGACAGCTCATCCAAAAGTCACCAGTGGTCGGCGTTAGTTTTGAATCATCTGTGTTGCCGCTGTTGAAAAGGGTCTTACCTCTGCGTAGCTTGGCCTCAACCGGATCGCTCTGCACCAGTGGAACTGGAGCTTGCTCACTCAGAGTGACGCGCGCAAACGGGCCGTCCCCACCTCTCTTCAGCGCTACAAGATCAAGCGTCATTGCGTTTTGTATGAAGATGTCCTGCCCCGAAACAACCAACCCGCGCGGATTGTTGCCCGGAATGTGGCGAAAGATCTGCATGACTTTTGCCCCACCTTGGTTCAGTTTGCCCTTGCGGCGCGCTCGGCGCTTCTTCTTGCTGGTCAGGGCTGTTCTGCGGGTCAGATCAAAGACCATCAAGTCTTCGCTTCCAGCCAATGTAACGTAAACTTTTTTACCGTCCTCGGAGAATTCAGCATCATGAGGGTTTGAAACAATGCGGGTGCGATTGTTGGTATCAATAATGTTGATTTGCTTGAAGAGGTGCTTGCGGCGCTCAGCAACTTCTGTCTCTTGCCCTTGTTCAAGGCTCAACAATGAGACACTCGGAAACACGGTGGATTGAAACTGGAAAGGATGGTCAAAGTTCCAAAGAACGTGTGGCAACCAGGCCTCGCTCTCATCCGGGCTTACTGCAATATCATCCAGAATGCGCGGAACACCCTGCGAAACAGCTTCGTCGTTGTCCTGAGTTTCAGCCAAACTGATCGTCTTCAAAAATGTAAGCTTAGCCCCTGAGGTATCCCAAATGGAGACCTTGCCAACCATGGCATGCGTTACGATCAGACGACCATCACTGAGCAAAGCAAGACCACGCGGGGTCTCTTCGCTGTCGATTTCCTGAGTGATGCCTTGTCTCGGATCAACTGCAATGATCTTGTGCGCTTCAAACAATGAAACCCAGAACAGGTTGTTGATCTTGTCATAGATAATGCCAAATGGACGATAGTCAGTCTTGAACTCAGAGAGAACTTTGCTTGTGTTCAGATCAATGAAAACCACACGGTCACCCGTGTAGTCCGTTACACCTGCAATATGCTGTTTTTCATCCAACGCGATGCGGCGTAGCTCACCACCGATCTTGATCTCTTGCAGCACTTCGTTAGAGCTGCGGTCAACAACAGCGACACTGCCTGCATCAAAGTTTGCTGAGATGAGTTTTGTGCCCTCACTACTGAGAACAAGGGAGCTACTTTCATCGGCAGCATAGGCTGGCAGCATGAGTGCGGCCAGCGCCAGAAGAAACGGGAAGATCCAAGCTGCAACCTTAACCATCGAATAGCGCTTGGCATGGTGAAACACCAATAACGAAACCGGCAGTGCTGGAACCAGATGGAGCCAATATGCGACCTGCCCCATCATGTTGCCGCGATTGCCAAAAAACGCGAGATAAATGCCGCTGAGAACCAACAGTACCAGGGCAATCTCAATCATCTGGCCTGTTCTACGAAGAAACGGGCGTCCGTTCTTCTTGATCAGGTCACGATGAGAAAACCAAAATGGAAGAACAAACAATGGAAAGAGGATAAGGGAGACAATGAAATGGATGGCAAGTGAAGGTTGGATGAGTTGCCAAGGAAGGCCAACAACATCCCACAGCATCAACCCACTGAGAGTGAGGAAGTAAAGCACAAACTCAGCATGTTTGCTCTTGTAACCGAGACGCTTCCAGAACAATTCTATTGCGCTGGGTTGTGCTGGCTTAGGTCCATTGACTGGTACGCTATTCTTGCTTGCATCATCCATGACTGCGGATCGATTCTTCGTCAGATTATTGTGATTGTTGTCTCTATAGTCAAATGCGAATGCCTCGCATTTGACATAGGTTAACAGGCAGAAGAAGCCGGGATGTTTTACACCCCGGCTGTTTCAAATCGCGGTAAACTACTTATTTTACAGCAAAAACTTTGACCTTACCGGCCATCACCATAGCTGTGCCAGCTTGCACAATCTGCGGAACACCATCTGCATCCGTGTCCAGATCTTCACTACCAGCTACAACGTTTTCGCCACTGTCTCCCAGCCATTCAGCAAGCTGCATGCCCTCGTCCACATTGCGACCGTTAATGACAGTGCGGAACCAGCCTTCATAGCGTTGCGTCAGGCTTGCCAGGTCCAATAGAGGTTCATTCTCCCCTTCACTGTTGCGCAGAATAAGCATTGCACTACGCAGTCCAGCACTGATTGCAGCAGCGGTGTATGGTGTGTGCTCAGTTGGTTGGCCTGGCACAGCAGCGTATGTGCCAATCGTATTGTCATACATCTTCGCTTCAATGGTCAGGAACAGCTTACGTGCTGCTTCTTTGTAGCTCTCATCCTTTGTTGCAAGGAATGCCGAGGTTAACCCATGAACAACAGCGAACTGCGTACCCAGGCTTTGCTCCGTGCTCGCGCCTTTACCAATCTCAAACCCATCAACTGCGAGGCCATTTTCAGAGATCAAATTCTTCAGAATAAAATCTGCCTGCGCTTTAATCAGTTCGAGCGCCCGCTTGCCGCGTGCAGTTTCCAGGCTCTCACCCGCATCAGCGGAGTCATAACCAACGGCTAGTGCATCCTGAGAACGCTGAAAAATGTTCAAGGCCTGAAGAGCGTATGCCGCATCATAAGTGGTAACTTTGGAGCCCTGCTTGCCATCATAACGATCAACCAGAGTGCCCGCTTCTTTGTTGAAGTGCAGCGCATCAAGGTTTTTGAAAGTAGCGTTTGTGAGAACACTTGCAGCGGAGAAGACATCATCAGAAGCAATGTCATTCACTAGATCATTGTCTTTGTTCAGGTCAGCAGCTGCAGCAAATGGTGCACCGTCAAACACGGCGATAAAAGCCGGGTTCTGGTTTGTGTTTGCAGTACGTTGGTCGCTATATGCGTAAATCTCAGAAAGCGGCCACAACATCAACCATGTGTCACGCAGAGTGGATGCTCCGTCAATGACTTCTAAAGACCCGATGGCTTTCACGGCATTCTCGGTCTTTTCAGTCACAGCAACCTTACGTGGGAACCAGATTGGGCCCTGAGCAGGATCATAAGACGCGGTCAGCTTTGCGCCAAGCATCTTACCGTCATAACCAAACTGATCACGAAGTGTTATCATACGGTCATTGAGCATTTCAGTTAGAATAACGCCGTTGAAACCATCTGCCGTGGATACTCCGAGCGCGTGTATGCCATCCAGATCCATGACAGAACTTTCAGCCTCAACTTCCAGATCCTCTGCTATTATGTGCATACCGCCGAGGAAATCCTGTGCCCACATGACATCCTTCAACATGATGCCTGCCGCAGCTCCGGGATTGAAAGACTTGTCCATGCCTTCCTCTTTCCAGGAGAGCGAAGCATAATCTCGGAAGTACGCCGGAATATCGATTTTTACTGTTTTAGATTTTCCGTGAGCAGTCAGAATATCCGCCTCATCGCTGGAGACGACAGAACTGTCAATTGCCTGACCAAATTCAGGAAGCGCTGAGATGTATGGGAAGGTGATCGGGTACATGTTGAGCGGAATTTCTTCCACTGGGAAGGCAACAGATCCGGCCAGTTCAATCACGCGTTTGCCAAGGCTTTCAAGTGAACCGCCACGCGCTTTGTTTAGTGGACCGTTTACGATATGTGGGCCCATCTTGGACTGATAATTGACCGCATACATAGCCTCCTCAGAGTATTCATAACTCTCGATGCCGGCTGTGTAATCAAAAGCGGTTGGCTGATTGACGAGATTTGGGTCCAGAACATCCAAATCCAGCCCCAGACCTTCCGCTAAAGGTTCGCCAGAAAGCTCAAACTCTGTGTAAGCCAGGAAACCACCCGCTGGATCAAAAGTTTTGTCTAAAACCTCGACTTTAACTTCAGTAGAACCTGCAAGAGCTGCAGAGCTGATTGCCACTGCTGATGCGAATGATAGAAGTACCGTTTTATTCAACATGCTTAAACTCGGAATCTCTTTTGAGGGGGATAGCCCAACATGAGCAAACCTCCCCTATCCCCCTCCAATGCAATAGGATCACCAGGGCAAAACTGGCGCCTTCTCGCAATTGAGAATGATTTGCAATCCGAGAAATAGAAAACAGAACACCTTTCGCAAATGACAAAAGTCAAATATGATTTAAATATTCATGTTTTATAATTATTCAAAAAATCAAAGAGTTATATGGAATAGTGACTACGCTGCATATTCTAACTATTTGCACATTTCACCATTCTCAAAGCCGAAACAATTCGTTAAGTCCTAAAGAGCACTGCCTATAAACAATACAGGGCGAAGAGCGGCATTCCATGCATAAGGGAACACAGGAAGGAACTCTCAACAACCTGTCCAGTCTCTTTCATCATTCAACAAATTATTTAAGTGAATTAGTTTCACTTCGGCCCTTCAAACCCGAGAAAAGTGCATTAAGTTCGGTATGCACAATTCAATTGTCCGGGCAATCAAATGAAATTCAATTATCAAAACCCAACTAAACTTTTGTTTGGTCAAGGGAAAATATCGGAAATTAGGGATCAGATCCCGACTGGAAGCCGCATTTTGTTGGCCTATGGTGGTGGATCGATCAAAGCGAACGGTGTTTACGAGCAAGCGTTAAGCGCGCTTGAAGGTTTCACCGTGGTTGAATTTTCTGGCATCGAAGCCAACCCACACTTCGAAACCCTAGAAAAAGCCGTAGAGCTAGTGAAAGAACAAGATCTGGACTTCATCCTCGCAGTTGGGGGAGGATCTGTTGTCGACGGCTGTAAGTTTGTAGCAGCAGCTGCACACTATGACGGAGATCACTGGGACATTCCAAGCGGTAAACATCGCATTCAAAAGGCAACACCGCTCGCGTCTGTATTGACCCTTCCTGCAACAGGCTCTGAATCCAACGGCAACTCAGTCATCACCCGCAAGTCGACAGGTGAAAAACTCGCTTTCGGCTCTCCTCTTGTTTTCCCTGCATTCTCGGTTCTCGATCCAGACACCATGAAAACACTGCCAGAACGCCAACTCAGGAACGGGTTGATCGATGCCTTCGTGCATGTCTGCGAGCAATATTTGACCTTCCCGACCGGCGCATTGGTACAGGATGGATATGCGGAAGCATTACTGCGAACGCTCGTTCAACTGGGCAAGAGCTATCCCGAGCGCGATACTGATGAATGGCGCGCAAATCTGATGTATACAGCAAACCAGGGCTTAAATGGCCTCATCTCATGTGGTGTGCCGCAAGATTGGGCAACACACCAGATTGGACATGAACTGACAGCGTGTTTCGGCATTGACCACGCCCAAACACTGTCCATCATTCAACCAAGCCTCTTGCGCAGTCAGATTGAACTGAAGCGCGCAAAACTGGAGCAAATGGGAACAGCAGTGTTCTCACTGCCTCCATCTGAAGATCTGGCTGAGAAGACGATTGATGCGATCGAAGAGTTTTACCAACAACTGGCCATGCCAATTCGTCTGTCAGATGCCAACATTACGGATCAAAACGACATCGACACGCTCATGCACATCATCGAAAGCCGCGACTTTTTAAAAGCCATCGGTGAGCATGGAAAGATCACGCCGAATGTGATCAAAGACATCGTGTACTCAGCACGCTGAGCCAAAAGACAGCCCGCCGTACAAACGGCGGGCTTCTTTGTGCATACAACCCGTTTCTCGCGAAAACTCAAGTGACAAACACATCCGTCGCCCGCTAGTCCTGTGAGATATCAGAACATCCTTTCGCAAATTATAAGGGAGAAACGGGTATGTTACAGTTATCCGATACCCAAACTAAAAACGCCCTGCCCTTCCGGCCACTGGTCGAGGCTTTGAGAACAATGTTCAAAGAAGGCTGCGAAATGCCGGTTCGGCACCATCACACCATGGGCGTGCCGGATAAAGCAGATGCCACCTTACTGCTCATGCCTGCCTGGCAATCAGGTGCCTATTTCGGCGTAAAACTCGCAAGCGTTTTTCCAAGTAATGCAGATGCCGGTCTTCCTGCAGTCTCCGCCACTTATCTGCTCTCCGACGGCAAGACTGGTGCACCGTTAGCGTTGGTTGATGGCGGCGAGCTTACAGCGCGTCGCACAGCGGCAGCCTCTGCCCTTGCTGCTGATTACCTTGCTCGCAAAAATGCAACATCCCTGACAATGGTCGGCACGGGCCGTCTCTCGGCAAACCTCATTGAGGCGCATTGCACAACAAGGCAGATTGAAACTGTAACCCTCTGGGGCCGGAACTTCGAAAAAGCCAGGGATAATGCGCAAGAACTAAGCGCAAAACTTGGCGTCAAGGTTGTAGCTGAGCAATCCCTTCACAGAGCTGTTGAGCAGGCTGATATCGTTTCCGTTGCAACACTGTCTAATGATCCCCTCATACAAGGTGAATGGTTGTCCGATGGCTGTCATCTTGATCTTGTGGGCGGGTTCACTCCAAACATGCGCGAGGCTGATGATGCGGTGATCTCCCGCTCACGAATTTTTGTCGACACCCGCGCAGGTGCGATGAAAGAAGCCGGGGACCTGACCATCCCGCTTGCGAATGGCACGTTGAAGCCTGAGGATGTTCAAGCTGATCTTTATGATCTCACCAGAGGCAGCAACAATGGCAGAACAAGTGAAACCGAGATTACGTTCTTCAAATCAGTTGGAGCTGCATTAGAGGACTTGGCAGGAGCAATCCTTGCCTATGAGAACTCAAAAGAGTTGCTAAACGCATAGATAAGTCTTCGCTCAGCACGGTTATCCATTCCTGTGCTGAGCCCAAAACCGTTGCCGCATCTCTGCTGTCCTGAAGTGTGTAAAGTGCAGATCCCGCTGCATAGACACCAATGGCTGATAATGAAGCAGGTCGATCTCCTTGGTCGCAACTGGCCTTAAACTATCCAGCACATAACACGCACCTTGAAACTGAACCGTGGTCACTGCATGTATGACTTGTCTTATGCTATCCTTCACCACAACAACTCGCAGATCCGTTTCTTCATAGCCCAGCGCTAACAAACTGAAATACTTAGCAATCGCGTAATCCTCACAATCACCGCGCAAGCCCAGAAACTGCAATGGCGCGCGCCAGACGTCCGCCCGCCCAGCGGCAACCGCTTGAGGATCGTATCCGGCACTTTCATTGATGTAAGAGTTGAGCAGCGAAAGCTGCCGCAGTGATTTATTGTTCCCGACACCCCGGACAATGCGTGACCAATAATCAACGGAGCCTGCACACCGCAGATTTCCGGCAAAGCACTCTTTCAAGGAGGCCAGTTGTTGGTCGCATTCAGGCAGTACGGCCTGCCATTTCCTGAAAGCTTGGCTGTTGCCACCACTAATTTCAACCGAACCAAACAACCCAAAGCTTTCCCTCTTCTTTATAGCGTTTGGCCCCGTAAACCTCATTAGGGAAAACAGACGGCGGCGGCGCACTTTGCTCTGATAGCTAAACCGCAGATTATGAGCTTGCGCAGTGGACATGCTGGCCACAATGCCAGTCAGAAAAGCGGCTTTGACCACCATCCCTACAAAGCTTCGTCGTAACAAACCACGTTTTCTACGGTGCTTGCCCCGGTATTCCGGAAGAGCCATAACGCATTACCGTTCTCTTAGCGCCTCCTCACGTGCACGATTAACTGGCTTAAGAATGTAAGAAAGCACACTCTTTTCTCCAGTGAGTATATCGACGGAGGCGACCATCCCCGGAAGGATGGGAAGACTCTTGTTGCGACTTTCTAACTCAGTTTGTTTCGTTTTGATAATTACGGAGTAAAACTGCTCACGAGTATTTTCGTCGTAAACAGTGTCTGCAGAAATTCCCTCAACTTGCCCATCCAGTCCTCCATAAATGGAAAAATCATAAGCGCTGAGTTTAACAAGCGCCTGCTGTCCTTGGTGAATAAAGGCGATATCCTGAGGTTTCACCTTTGCCTCAACAAGCAAAACATCTTCAACGGGCACGATGGTCATAAGCTGCTGAGAAGGTGAAGCCACGCCGCCAATTGTGCTCACATCAATCGTGTTGACGATGCCATCCATGGGGGCGCGAATATCTGCGCGATCGACTTTATCACCAGCCCCTTTGGAAGCTTCTGCAATAATATCCAACTGAGCCTGCACCTCACTCAGCTCTGCGCGGGCTGCCTGCCGGAACTTGGTGTAAACACCTTCAATTTCCTGTTCAGCCTCCTCAACAGCCGCCTGCAAACGTCCTGCTGTGACCTGAAGCGTATTGACCTGCCCTTCCAGATCACCAATCTCACGCTGAAGTTTGAGCATATCTGTACGCGGAATGATCTGCTTTTCAGCAAGCGGCGCTTTCAACTCTTTTTCTTCATTTGCAAGACGCAATAAATCAAGAACCTTCCGTCGCTGGTTCTCAGAGGCTTCAAGTTCCGCCATACGCTGTGCAACGCGCGAACGGTTGATTGCAACTTGGCCCTTCAATCCTTCCAGATTGGCTTGAAAAAGAGACAACTCCGAAGCAACAATCTGCTGAGCATTCTCGTGATAGTGGTCACTATAAGCTAACTCCTCCCCACGTTCAGGCCAGACGGACTGAAAATCCAACCGTTCACGAGCTATCTCCAATGCTAGCTGCTTTGCCACCAGTTCACCCAGGTTGGAAGAAAAGCCCGTATCATCTAAGCGGATCAGGACATCTCCCTTACTGACGAGGTCACCCATTTTCACGAGCACTTCTTTAACAATCCCACCTTCAAGGCTTTGAATAACCTGTATCTTCGCAGATGGAATGATACGTCCGTCTCCACGGGTAACTTCTTCCAGCTGTGCCCAACCGGCCCAAAGGACGAACGAAATCAAAAGCAATCCAATCATCAGGACCAATAAGCGCGTGCGTGCAAAAACGGCATTTTCCAAACCAATTGACACCTGCGCAGCACCACGCGGAAGCCGTGTGGTTTCAGATCCAAGCCTCATCCAATTTGTGACCCGTTCCATCAGATGCAATAGGCGCAAAGATAATCCCCCTAGAAACTCCCCAACAAGTTCCAGAGGCACGCGACCAGCCGGAATCAAGTTATCCTTACCAAAGGTAACTCTCCTTGGTTTTTCTGAATACTACGGGGATCTATTGCGGAGAATTGCAGGTTGGAACTGACAAAAACGGCCAAGCCGAAAACAAGAAAAGAAAAGACGCCACCTCCCGTAAACGAGGAAGACACTACAACGACTAAAATGTCTTCCACGCATGAAGAGAGTGACCCAGTCATCGAAGCCTCAGTTTCGACTGTTACGTCAGATAAAAATCAAGATGCAAAACGGGAACCTGAAAACACAAAACCTGCAGAGGACGCGACATCAAACGCTCAACTGTCAGATTTAATCGAGATTGATCCACTGCGGGGATGTCTCGAAATTCTGCTGGTTCAACACAACATGCCAGCAAATTCAGAAAACCTCATCGCAGGTCTTCCCCTGGAGAAGGGCAAACTCACTGCTGACTTACTACAAAAAGCTCTCAAACGCGCTGGCTTTTCGACCAAGGCTCTCCATCATAAAGTCACAGATCTCTCCTCACTTTTGTTTCCTGCAATTTTACTCCTCAAGTCCGGTGGTGCATTGGTTGTTCTGGAAAAGTACGATGAGAAATCCTATGCTGTCGCCCTCCCGCATGCAGATGGCGGCGCCGTTCTGGCTAAGGTGGATGAGCTTCAAGCGCTCTGCAGCGGAGAAATCATTGTTGCAAAGCCCTTTTACAAACCAGAGGGTTCACAGGAGCAAACAGCGAAGGAAGACAATTCCCATTGGTTTTTCAGTGGCATTAGAGCCGTTGCACGAGACTACGCCTTCGTTGCACTTGCTGCTGCCTTCATCAACTTGCTAGCGCTGGCCTCACCGCTTTTCACCATGAACGTATATGACCGTGTCTTACCCAACTCGGCCTTCCCTACACTCTGGGTTCTCACTCTTGGCGTAGCGGGCGCGTTACTATTTGACCTACTATTGAAGTCACTGCGTGCGTCCTTAATCTATTTTGCAGGTAAACGAGCTGATCTGATAATTTCCTCCAGACTGTTTGATCAGGCAATGCACTTGAAAATGGCGCATCGCCCTGCGAGCACTGCAGGCTTCCTCAACGAAATGCGTGAGTTTGAAACCATTCGCGAGTTCATGACCTCAGCAACAATCGCTGCCATCACGGACCTTGCCTTCCTCGGTATGTTCCTTGGCCTGATCTGGTATATCGGCGGCCCCATGGTTTATCCGCTTCTTGCAGCAATCATGAGCGTGGTCACAATTGGACTGCTGATGCAGTTCCCTCTCAAAAGAGCCGTGGAAGCAACAGTTGCTGATGCTACGCTGCGAAATGCACTGCTGGTAGAAAGTCTCTACGGCTTGGAGACAATCAAACTCCAACGCGCAGAAGGACAGCTTCTTGGCAAATGGGAGAGTGCCACAGCCGCAGCAGCCTCAGCGCAAAACAAAGTCAGATCGCTTTCTACCTGGGCTTTAAACCTAACGGGCTTTTTGCAGCAACTCACCACAGTCGCACTTCTGGTCACAGGCGCATATCTGTTCTCAGAAAAGCTTATCTCCATGGGCGGCATTGTCGCCTGTGTGATCCTTGGGGGACGAGCTGTTGCCCCACTAGCAACACTTTCCAGCTTTCTCGCACGGTTCCAACAGGTCAAAGCCGCTTACAAAAGACTGGACGCCATCAATCAGTTACCACGAGAAACACCGTGGGCCTCCAGGCACCTGAGCAAAACCATTGATCACGCTCAGGTTTCGCTAAAGAATATGAGTTTCACCTATCCGCAGGCTGCAGAACCAACATTGAAAAACCTGAACCTATCCATTTCTGCAGGAGAGCGCATCGCAATACTCGGGCCTGTCGGTTCGGGCAAATCCACTCTGGGCCGAATATTAAGCGGTCTTTATTCTCCAGAGTCAGGAAGTTACGCCATCGACAATTTGGATCATCAGCAATTTGCACCCACGGAACTGCGAAGATCCATATGTTACATCGGGCAGGATGCTAGCCTTTTCTCTGGATCCATCAGAGACAACATCAAATTAGGTCGCCCTGAAGCCTCAGATGCAGCGCTGGTCAAAGCAAGTGAGCTTTCCGGAGCATTGGAGTTTATCGATGCCCATCCGCACGGATTTGCCAGATTGATTGAGGAAGGTGGCCGTGATCTATCATCCGGGCAAAGACAAAAGCTCATCCTGGCCAGAGCATTCATAGGCACCCCAAAACTATTGTATCTGGATGAACCAACAGGCATGATGGATGGCCAGACCGAACAGCAGTTCATCAATGCCCTCTCATCCTCGGTCACCCCGCAGCAAACTTTAGTCATTGCCACACACCGCACCGCGCCACTTTCTCTGGTTGATAGGCTGATCATTCTGGATAAGGGCCGTATTCTCGCTGATGGCCCAAAGGAAAAAGTCATCCATATCCTTTCAAAAGGAACTGGATGACCTGAAGACTTAGTACTCTCTCATGTATTCGCGAAAACAAAGACAGCGATTGACGGCTTCATCATCCCAAACCGCATCTTTCATGTAGCCAATGGCAACTCCACACCAGTCTCTTGTTTCCAACGCCCAATTAAATCGCAACTGCACGATTGAGCTGCGCTGCGCAGAGACAACAACGGTATTCGCCTCCTCAAAATAATCACGTACCCGAACAGAAATTTCGCTGTGCAGCTCCTCAGGGTGTCGCAGATTGAAGTTGTAGCACACACCACCGCGATAATAATCAGAGGTGGCAACGGCAAGGTCCGCGCTGACAGCATCCCCAGCCCAAACCGAAAGAGACATGGCAGCCCCCCAGATGAGGAGTGCAGGACCGCTCAAGCCCGTTGCAAATTTAAGTCTGCCCAAAGTCCTCTCCCTCATTGTTTCGGTTTAGGCATGGCAACAGGTGTCCCACGCGCCCACTGAGCTGAAACGCCTGGCAACACTTTGCCCGGCAGCCAGCCCTCTGTTTCCTCATCATCCCGTACTTTGCGATAGCCCGCTTCGGCTTGGGCAGGAGGTTGAACATCAAACGATTCCAGCAAACCGCCCATTGCTGCCAGCAATCGGTAGTTGGCAAAGGTTTGCGCATAGCGGGCAGAAATCTCGGAGACTTCAGTAAAAAAGACTGTATTTTGTGTATCCAAAACATCCAGCAGAGTTCGTTGTCCAACGGTGAACTGGCCTTCATATGAAATGAGAAGCTGTTGTGATGCTGAAAGCTGTTTTTTGATGATTGCAAGCTGCTTGGAAAGCTCAACACGCCGGATCCAGGAAGCACGCGTTTCCCGCTCAACTTCACGGAAAGCACGCGCCGTTCTCATCCGTGCCTCACCTGCCCGCTCAACTTGCTCAGCTCGCCTGTTCTTCGTGATATTGCCATTAAAGAGGTTCCAACGCATGACAACCAGTGCTGTTGCCTGATTATTGACGCCAGGAAATCCGTTCAGGTTTTCGCCTACACGCGAGGAAAGCTCCAAATCCAATCTTGGATAATAATCTGCCTCTGCAATCTTAATCTGCGCATTCGCAGCATCTACATCGGCTTTGCGCAACGCAATCAGCGGATTGTTCCGCCGTGCTACATTCAACACATCCGGAAGCGTGCCAGGAATACGCCGAGAGACACTAGGGACGCCCCCCAAGCGTCCTACAGGCTTGCCCACCACCTCAATAAATGTGGCTTCAGCAAGCTCAAGCTCTTCAACAACCTCCTGTAATGCAAGCCGTGCAGCAAACACCCGTTCACTTGCCTGTTGAACGTCTGCAACGGAGACAACCCCGCGAGACAAACCTGCCCGCATATCCGAGGCAACTTTGGAGTGATAAGCAATATTGCGTTGAGCAGACTGTTTCACTTCAAAAAGACGGGAAACTTCCACATAGGCACGCACTGCACTCAGGCCGATGAACTCAGAACGCTCCCAAACTCGGAAAGACGTGGCATCCAGACGAGCTCTCTGACGTTCAATCTCATAGGTCGTCGCAAATCCATCAAAAAGTTTTTGCCGACCTGTCGCTCTCACTTCATAAGGACCATAAAAAAACTGATCCCGCTGACGGGTAAAACTGCGATCAGCCCATTCTGCGCCCCCGCGAAATTCAAGATCAAGACGCGGCAACCATTCGCCTTTAGCTTGTTTCAGCTCAAAGCCAATCGCATTGCGGTCAAAAACCGCTTCTCCAATTTCAGGATTGCTATAGACAGTAAGGTTAACTGCATCTCTGAGAGACATCGCGTGGCCTGCTCCGCTCAACAAGCCAACGGCAGCAACGCCAAGAATAAGTGGCGCAAACAACTTCATACACACGCCCTCTACGCAATACTTGAGACAACCGGGCAACTGAAGCTTTAATTTACTTTATTTTAATATAATGTCATTCCTCACGCAATTAAGTGTAATAAATATCAATAACTCAAAAAGTAATAGCAACATCGACTCAACAGACACGACCTCTAATATTGTCAGTTATGCGTATTGTATAATGTATATATAAATTTGAACTCCATTTGATTTAGAATTAAGCAGCACAATTTCAGCGAGACGTTGTCTTCTCATTCAGAAAAGGTGCGCTTACGCCCTGTTCCAGTTTGCAAAGGGAGTCTTGCATGCCGAATACCAGAACCGGTGAACCTCAAGCGCTTCCAACCAATCAACCAACACCTGAACAGGTCCCCGAGCCGGAGAGTAGGCCTCAACAACAGGCCAGCTCAGCAGCGCCAAACATCAGCCAGCTTATCATCGAACTTCCTGATAACATTGAAACAACGTCAGAAACGCCGTTAGATGGTCAACCACGTGGCATGAACCTGCTTCTTAATGAGATAGAATGGGATCCTGTCAGAGAAATTCTGCTGCTGCCATCAGGCCTGGAGCTTGCAGACATCCAGACCGCCAATGGCACCACCGAAATCACCTTGTCAGATGGCACACGTCTGATCATTGAAGGTCACAGCAACAATCCACCTTCTATTGAGATTGAAAATCAACTCCTCACCGCTCAGGAAATTCAAACAGCATTTGCAGCTGCGCGAAACGCAGAACCAAGTGCAGGTCCAGAGACCTCATCAGGTACATCAAGCGCCTCTGAGCCCTCAAGCGGCAACAATGAGCCTCAGTCTCCATTACCTGCCAACGATGAGCTCATTGGCAGCGGAAATGATTTCGAACCAATCTCAATCGTCGTCCAGCCGGCTTTCCCAATCACACCACTCCTGTTGCCCTCAGAGCGCGATAAAGAGGTTTTAGAACGTGATTTAGGAGATGGCGCATTCGAACCTGACCAACAAACCACATCCACGCCAGACCTATCCGATCCGCAAGTGACACCTGCTTTTTTCGCAGGCAACACTGATGATGTATACGAATCCGGCCTCGCGTCTGGCACCGAAGCTGGACAGACCATCACTCAAACTGCCGGACCGATGAATATCCAGAGT
The DNA here is from genome assembly GCF_001623065.1 of Pseudovibrio sp. Ad46. Classification (NCBI taxonomy): domain Bacteria; kingdom Pseudomonadati; phylum Pseudomonadota; class Alphaproteobacteria; order Hyphomicrobiales; family Stappiaceae; genus Pseudovibrio; species Pseudovibrio sp. Ad46. The sequence goes on from NZ_LMCG01000071.1 coordinate 48,547, forward strand.
GGCTCTTCCCCGCTCCAGACACTCGAGGTTTGCGATCCCTCACAAAATATCTGGATAGATGTCACCAGCGGCGGTCAGATCACCACGCCCCACGGCACCTACACAATCACAATTAATCCAGACGGAACCTACAGCTGGGCCTACACGCTCAACGCATCAGGTGATCACAGCAACAGCACACCGCAGGATCTGCTGAAAGTCCGCGTGACCAATGAAGAAGGCAATCAGGCAACTGGTGACATCACCATTAACATCATCGATGACGCACCTTTGATCGACATCACAGACACACCAGCCTCAGTCGCAGAGGGCAACACCTTATACGGAACGTGGTCGCTCAACCCCGGTGCTGATGGCGTCACACAGATCACTGTCTCAGTCCCTGGAGAAGTCGACCAGACTATTTCTCTTTCCGGCAACACATCTGCCATATTCACGCTGCCTAAAGGTACGCTCACCGTCAATCCGGATGGTACTTACTCCTTTGAAGCTGCGACCAATCTGGACAACGATGATCCACAAGAGCAAACCTTCACCATCACCGCAACAGATGCTGATGGAGACACCACGTCAGACACACAGACCATCACGATCACCGACGGAGCCTCACCGACACCGCCAGACAACTTGCCCGGTGAAGCGGTAGATCTGATCCTCACGGTCAATGAAGCAGCCCTTGATACAACACAGGATCAAAATGATCTGGCTGTTGGCAGCACCACAGGCTCTGATCCAACCAGCACAACTGAGACAGACATCTCCAGTACCCTCACCTTCACAGCAGGCTCTGATGAGCTCACCACATTCGCTTTTGGTGATCCTTCAGGCATTACAATCACCAATGGAGATGCGGCTCTCGATATCAGTTGGGCAGTCTCAAATGGTCAACTTATCGGCTCAATCAACGGCACGCCTGCAATCATTCTGGCACTGGATGCTTCAGCCATCCCAGCAGGTCAACAAGGCTCGGTTCAGGTCACAGCCACACTGACGGATGCCTTTCCCCATGATGCAAGCGGAAATCCCATCAAGATCAACGGCATCACCATAAACGCTTCAGATCATGACGGAGACACAGTCAACGCTGACATTCAGGTCAACATCATTGACGACGCACCACAACTGGACATCACAGACACACCAGCCTCAGTCGCAGAAGGCAACACACTCAACGGCACGTGGTCGCTTAGCCCTGGTGCCGATGGCGTCACACACATCACTGTCTCAGTGTCTGGAGAAGCCGACCAGACCATCTCTCTTTCGGGCAGCACAACTGCCACCTTCACGCTGCCCAAAGGTACGCTCACCGTCAATCCGGATGGTACCTACTCCTTTGAGGCTGCTACCAATCTGGACAACGATGATCCACAAGAGCAAACCTTCACCATCACCGCAACAGATGCTGATGGAGACACCACGTCAGACACACAGACCATCACGATCACCGACGGAGCCTCACCGACACCGCCAGACAACTTGCCCGGTGAAGCGGTAGATCTGATCCTCACGGTCAATGAAGCAGCCCTTGATACAACACAGGATCAAAATGATCTGGCTGTTGGCAGCACCACAGGCTCTGATCCAACCAGCACAACTGAGACAGACATCTCCAGTACCCTCACCTTCACAGCAGGCTCTGATGAGCTCACCACATTCGCTTTTGGTGATCCTTCAGGCATTACAATCACCAATGGAGATGCGGCTCTCGATATCAGTTGGGCAGTCTCAAATGGTCAACTTATCGGCTCAATCAACGGCACGCCTGCAATCATTCTGGCACTGGATGCTTCAGCCATCCCAGCAGGTCAACAAGGCTCGGTTCAGGTCACAGCCACACTGACGGATGCCTTTCCCCATGATGCAAGCGGAAATCCCATCAAGATCAACGGCATCACCATAAACGCTTCAGATCATGACGGAGACACAGTCAACGCTGACATTCAGGTCAACATCATTGACGACGCACCACAACTGGACATCACAGACACACCAGCCTCAGTCGCAGAAGGCAACACACTCAACGGCACGTGGTCGCTTAGCCCCGGAGCTGATGGCGTCACACAGATCACTGTCTCAGTACCCGGAGAAGCCGACCAGTCCATCTCCCTTTCCACCAACACATCTGCCACGTTCACGCTGCCTAAAGGGACGCTCACCGTCAATCCGGATGGTACCTACTCCTTTGAAGCTGCGACCAATCTCGACAACGATGATCCGCAGCAGCAAACCTTCACCATCACCGCAACAGATGCTGATGGCGACACCACCTCAGACACACAGACCATCACCATCACCGATGGCACAAATCCCTTTGGTGGCGACATTATCGCTTTAAGTCTTGATGAGAGCGCTTTGGGAGATCAGATCAGCAACAATGAGCCGACGGGTGATGTGATTGGCTCAAACCCAGCAAGCACGGCAGAAACACAAAGCGATACCCTGAGTTTCACAGCTGGCTCTGACAATATTGTCAGCTTCACGATTGGAGACACATCCAATATTGAGGTCCGTGATGACAGTGGCGCAGTCGTCAATTCCATCAACTGGGCCCTTTCAGCTGATAAACAGACACTCACAGGCTCAATTAATGGCCAAAACATTATTCAGTTGGCCCTGACAGGCTCATCCATTGCAGCTGGATCCACGGGTTCAGTTCAAGTAACTGCCACACTGCTTGCAGATTTTCCGCATGTGACCAACGGAACCAGCGATTTCACAATATTAGGTGTCTCTATTGTCGCAACGGATACAGATGGCAGCACTGCTCTAGGCATCACCAACATCTCAATCAAAGATGACAATCCAGACATCGACATCTCAGACACACAGAACGTCGTAACTGAGGGAGAGACAATCAGCGATACATTCTCCCTCAGCTCTGGCGCGGATGGGTACGCGCAAGTGACCGTCTACACAGACGTAAACGATCAACACATCGTCAATCTGGCTCCAAACACACAAACCACGCTCTATACGCAGCAAGGTGAACTCACCATCCATTCAGATGGCACATGGGAGTTTACCGCCAACACAGGGCTGGACTTTCCCCAAAACCAAACATTGCAGTTTTTCATTTCAGTTGAAGATGGTGATGGCGATACAGATACGGATAGCCATCTCATTTCCATCAAGCAGGCAGCACCACCTATCCTCGGCACATCTGGGAATGATGTGCTTACGGGAACTCAAACCAGCGAGCTCATCAAAGGGCTCGATGGTGACGATCATATATTCGGCATGGAAGGGCGAGACAAGATTGCAGGAATGGCTGGCAGGGACACACTTGAAGGTGGAGCAGACAGCGATACATTTGTGCTCGATCTCTCCAATCTCACAATTGCAGATCTCATCACGGACTATGATTCATCTGGAGATGACGCTGATCGGTTGGATGTGACAGAATTGATTGGATCAGAACAAGTCACGCAGCAAAATGTGGGAGACTACTTCCAGCTATCAGGAGGCGTTCTAAGTTTTGATCAGGATGGAGCTGGAACAAACCACAACATGGTGCAGGTCATGGAGTTTTCATCTCCACCAGCTCAACTGGAGCTGATCGTGGATGAAAATCAGGCACCACTCGTTGTCACTGCATAACTCATCAGGCTCAACGCAAAGAAAAACCCCGAAAGCGATAGCCCCGGGGTTTAAAAGGATCAGCTGCAGATCACGGCAACACCGGCCATTCGTTCTGGCTCAATCACCCAGAAATCACCGTATTTGCGTCCGCCAAGCGCTTCAGCATATTCCCCAAAGCTCTCAAGATTTGCAGCAGAAAAGCCAAAGGCAGCCAGTTTAAGGCCTGCCCGGTTAGCTGGAGCTTTAACCCCATAAAGGCTCTCATAGGCGCTTGGGGAAAGAACTTTGACCACCCCGCGAGACGTTTCAATCTCAACACCAAGACTGGAAAGCCGTGCAGTACGCTCACCAATAAACGCCTTCAGGAATTCATGATGATCTGCAGGGTCATCTGCAACAAAAATAACTTCACTCAGATCGCGTACAGTGTTCGGATGGGATTGATACTCTGACTTCCAGAAGTTTTCCGGAAATTTGTTATGGCAGGTAAAAAAGCCAAGTTCCGCACTGAGTGGATCTGTCGTGAACGTCAAATCAAAGGCAACCTGACGCTCATCGCCTTCTGGAGAAACAGCAATCCGCTCAAAGGAAAATGGCGCATACTCAGGAAGACCGGCAGCAGTGTATGCTTTACGGTCGTCCGCCGCGCTCGTGCTGTCCATGACGAACATGGAAGCACCTTCTCCCTTCAGCAGGAAGTCGCGATTGAACGCGCCAAAGGAGAAAACACCTTCACTTGGTTCTGACAGCTCAGCACCTTCGCCAATCGCCAAAACCTCAAGAAAACTGCCGTTCAGCTGAACGAGGCGATTTTCCGTGCCCCAAGGATGACGCGCAATTGGCGTCACCTTAAATCCGAGCTGTTCCCAAAGCCCTGCTGCATCCTGCAAAGAGTTTACAGCAAGTACAATGTGGTCGATTCCCTTGGTCAAAGTGTTTCCCCCAAAACAGCAGATTAAACCAGACGGCTATTATCGCGCGCAGCACCTACAAAGGAGGAGAACAGCGGATGCGGTTCAAACGGGCGTGATTTAAGTTCTGGATGGTACTGAACACCGATGAACCAAGGATGGTTATCAATTTCTACCGTTTCAGGCAGAACACCATCAGGAGAGGTGCCAGCAAAGATCAGACCAGCTTCTTCAAGCTTATCACGGTACCCGATGTTCACTTCATATCGGTGACGGTGACGCTCGGAGATCTCAGTGGAATCGTAGATCGCAGCAATCTTACTGTCAGCTTTCAAAACTGCATCATACGCACCAAGACGCATGGTACCGCCCAGATCACCTTCTGCCTGACGCTGTTCTTTTTCGTTACCGCGTGTCCACTCAGTCATCAAGCCAACAACTGGCTCTTTGGCTGGGCCAAACTCGGTGGAGCTCGCATCAGCAATACCCGCAAGGTTACGCGCAGCTTCAACAACAGCCATCTGCATACCAAAACAGATACCGAAGTAAGGAATGTTGTTCACACGCGCATAATGTGCAGCAGCAATCTTGCCTTCAGAGCCGCGCTCACCAAAACCACCAGGAACGAGAATACCATTCACATTGGCAAGGAACTCGCTTGGGTCTTCTTTTTCAAATGTTTCAGATTCAATCCACTCAAGATTGACCTTCACACCATTCGAAATTCCGCCATGCACAAGCGCTTCAATCAAGGACTTATATGCGTCTTTGAGAACGGTGTACTTGCCAACAATCGCAATGGTGACTTCACCCTCTGGATTGAACAGAGAGTTTACAATGCTTTCCCAACGGGAAAGATCTGGAGCCGGAGCACCCGTGATGCCAAATGCATCCAGAACCTGCTCATCAAGACCTTCCTTGTGGTAGGCCAGCGGCACTTCATAAATGCTCTTCGCATCATATGCCGGAATAACAGCTTCTTCGCGTACATTACAGAACTGGGAAAGCTTACGGCGCTCATTCTCAGGGATCTGACGATCACAGCGCACCATAAGAATGTCTGGCTGAATACCGATAGAACGCAGCTCTTTAACAGAGTGCTGTGTCGGCTTGGTTTTCATTTCACCAGCACTTGCAATGTAAGGCAGCAGTGTCAGGTGGATGTAAACAGCCTGTCCGCGTGGCAAATCATTGCCCAGCTGACGAATAGCTTCAAAGAACGGCAGACCTTCAATGTCACCAACGGTGCCACCAATCTCACACAGCACGAAGTCATACCCTTCGTTGCCATCCAGCACGAAGTTCTTGATCGCGTCAGTCACGTGAGGAATCACCTGCACGGTACCGCCAAGGTAATCACCGCGACGTTCCTTCGCAATAATATCCTGATAGATGCGACCAGTGGTAATGTTGTCCTGCTTATTTGCCGGACGCCCCGTGAAACGCTCGTAGTGGCCAAGATCCAGATCGGTCTCTGCGCCATCATCGGTCACATAACACTCACCATGCTGGTAAGGGCTCATGGTACCCGGATCAACGTTCAAATAAGGATCGAGTTTACGGAGCCGAACCTTATATCCGCGCGCCTGTAAAGCCGCACCAAGAGCTGCGGAGGCAAGTCCCTTCCCAAGAGAAGAAACAACACCACCGGTGATGAATATGTACCGTGCCATGGATCGCTACCACGTTTGAAAGGGTGGAATTTATCAAATAGGGAAGCACGCCGTGGTGGGTGCCTGATAATCCAATACCCTGGATAATTGAGTTATGTCTGAACGCACGAATGACGGACACTGCACAAGTGTGCGGTGCCGTCAGACGTATATTTCAACTGTTTCTGCTTTACAGCAGATTACTGAGCAGGTGGAACCTGCGGGCCAGTTGGCTGACTTTGCTGCTGAAGCTGGTCAAGAAGACCATTGCCAGCGCCCCCTTCTGTACCCTGCGTTGCTGAACCGGCAGGAACCTGATCAAGCAGAGAGCCTGGACGCTCGTCATAACGAGCCAACAGAGAAAGAGCGAGTGAAGTAGCAAAGAAGCAGACAGCAAGAATCGCAGTACCGCGAGTCAGCACATTAGCTGTGCCGCGGCTGCTCATCACACCACCGCCGCCACCGCCGCCAATACCCAATGCGCCGCCTTCAGAGCGCTGTAGTAGAACCAGTGCTACCAGCGCCACGACGACCATCAGGTGGATAACAATCAGAACGGTTTCCATAGGTATCCGTAGGTTTAATGAATTCGTTAGTCGGCCTTCTAACCGAATTTGCTGCGCCTTTCTACCCTAAAGGCGCAGCAAATTGGTGGACTGCTAAGAATATTATAAAAAACCGGCTATTATTAGCCGCGATAAGCTTCGGCAATTCCAAGGAAATCCGTAGCTTTCAGGCTTGCGCCGCCAACCAGAGCACCGTCAACGTTTTCAACCGCAAGCAGCTCTTTTGCATTGGTAGGCTTAACAGAGCCACCATAAAGGATGCGCATTTTACCGCCAACATCACCACCAAACTGCTTGATGAGAGTCGCGCGAATAGAAGCATGAACCTCAGCAACGTCTGCTGGAGTTGGCGTCAATCCAGTGCCAATCGCCCAAACAGGCTCATAAGCAATTACAGTGTTTTCGGCAGTTGCGCCTGCTGGTACGGAACCCAGAACCTGTTTGGTAACCACGTCAAGTGTTGTGCCTGCGCGGCGCTCGCTCTCAACTTCACCAACACAAACAATAGCAACAAGGTCAGCGCGGTAAGCAGCTTCAGCCTTCTCACAAACATCCGCATCAGATTCGCCATGATCTTCGCGGCGCTCGGAGTGACCAACAATCACAAACTTGCCGCCAGCATCACGGATCATTTCCGCAGAAATATCGCCAGTATGCGCACCGCTCTCATTTGCGTGGCAGTTCTGTGCGCCAATTGCGATTTTGTCTTGGGAAGCCAGCTGCGCAACCAGCAATGCAGGTGGACAAATCAGAAGCTCTACATTTTCGGCAAGTGCTGAGTCGTATCCCGCGCCCATAGCTTCCAGCTCTGCAGCTGAAGCCTTGGTACCATTCATTTTCCAGTTACCAGCAACAAGTGGCCGATTAGTCATATGATCCGTTCCCCAAATATGAATTCCAAATTCCCAAATGGAATGTGTGCTCACTAGCAGAAAAAACACTTAAGTCCCATAGCGGATTACCGCTAGTACGATGAACTTCGTATCTCCTGTCGAATCTCACAGCCTTTATGGCGTGTAAACTTGCCCCAGGGCGAAAGGAACACTATTATCCGGCGGCCTTGCATGTGTGCGCGGGGAGACTGTCCCTCGCCTTCAACAAGAGAACGGATAAAATTATGCTCGACGCGCTGCGTAATAGCGTAGGTTCCTGGTTTGCAAAACTGCTGATCGGCCTTCTGGTCCTCAGCTTTGCAGTTTGGGGGATCGCTGACGTCTTTACTGGAATCGGCTCCACATCTGTTGCCTCAGTTGGCGACAAAGAAATTTCGGCTCAGGATTTCCAACGAGCTTATTCACGCGAGCTCGACCAGCTGTCACGCCGCGTCGGCCAGCCTGTCACTCAGGAACAGGCCGCTGCATTTGGCGTACCCGCTCAGGTTCTGGGCCGCCTCATCGCCGAAGCTGCGCTTGATTATGAAGCATCTCAGCTGCGCATCGGTGTATCTGATGAAGCTATCGTCAAAACCATTCAGGAAACACCTGCATTTCAGGGTGTAAACGGCTACGATCGTAACCGCCTGAGCCAGGTACTTTATAATCTGGGCATAAGCGAAGATGAATTCGTGATGCAGCAGCAGTTCGTCGCAGAGCGTCAACAGCTTGCAGAAGCAATCATTGGCGGCATTGTTGTCCCAAAGACAATGCTCGAAGCCTTCGACAAATACGCAATGGAAGAGCGCACTGTTGAGTACCTCGTCCTGCCGCAAAGCTCCCTGACAAACGTTCCTGCCCCAACCGACGAAGAGCTCGCTAAGTTCTTTGAAGAAAACAAAGGCAATTACAAAGCGCCTGAATACCGCAGTGCTACCTTGATCGAGCTGACAGCAGACAAGATCGCGAAACCGGAAAATGTGACAGAAGCGGAACTCGCTCAGGAATATGAGCGCACCAAGAACCGTTATCAGTCTCAGGAACAGCGCCGCATCTTCCAGATCTCCTTCCCAACCAAGCAAGAAGCAGAAGCTGCTGTTGTTGAGATGGAGTCCGGCAAAACCTTTGAAGACCTGATGAATGAACGTGATCTGACAGAAAAAGACGTCGATCTCGGTCTCATGAACAAATCCGGCTTCCTTGACCAGAAAATTGCAGATGCAGCCTTTGCCCTCAAAGAAGGTCAGGCAAGCAACGTCGTTGAAGGCCAATTCACCAACGCGGTTCTCTTTGCCAAAGAAGTCAAGGCAGCTGCGGTACAGCCACTGGAAGACGTTAAAGACGAACTACGCGGTATCGTTGCTCAGGCAAACGCAGCCGATGAAGTAGAAGACCTCTTCAACGAAGTCGAAGACGCACGCGCAGGCGGCAGCACCTTTGAAGAAATCGCTGAGCGTTTCGATCTGGCTTTGATCAACACACCTTCATTTGACGCTTCTGGCAAAAACGAAGCGGGTGAAACTGTTGATCTTCCACAAGCAAGCGCACTGACCACGGCAGTCTTTTCAACCGATGTTGGCGTTGAAAATGATCCGCTGGAGATCGGCCGCACGGGTCACCTTTGGTACGAAGTGAAAAATGTCACCCCTTCCCGCGACAGAGAACTCTCTGAAGTGAAAGAAGCCGTGACTGCTGACTGGACTGCTAACCGCACAGCGGAACTGCTGGAAGAAAAAGCTCAAGCTTTGATCGCAGAAGTCGAAGCAGGAAAGCCTCTTTCCGAAGTCGCAACTGCCGAAGGCCTGACAACAGCCACATCTGCACCGTTCACCCGCAACGGCGGCATTGCGGAGCTTTCCGGCTCTGCTGTGACAGCAGCATTTTCCGGACCAAAAGGCACCGCCTCTCAGGTTCCTGGCAACAACGAAGACCGCATTCTTCTTGTCCTCACCGACACGACGTCTCCAGCCTTCATGACAGAATCTGAAAACGTGCAGCGCATTGACACTCAGCTAACAGGCGCACTGGAAAGTTCCTTGCTCAACCAGTTCATCTCTCAGCTGGAGCAAACAGAAGGTGTCCGAGTAAATCAGGCAGTCTTCAACCAGCTGACCGGACTGGATCGCCAGTAGACAAATCCTTGTCGAAAAAAAGCCCGCCACACTTATAAGTGTGGCGGGCTTTTGTTTATCTCCTAGACAGCCCTCCGAAAGCTATCTAATAGTTAGCCCTTGTGTATGCTAAGGAATTACCTGAGAGATTGAGGGGGTTTTCGCCGTGAGCAATTTGAAAAATCTCATTGGAATTGTCGCTGACGGAAACACGTTGGACCGATCTCAGGCCCGTGAGGCCTTCGAGATCATCATGTCAGGCGCTGCAACTCCCGCACAGATCGGCGGCTTCCTCATGGCCTTGCGCTTGCGCGGCGAAACCATCGACGAAATTTCCGCAGCTGTAGAAACCATGCGCGCCAAGATGATCCCGGTGAAAGCACCAGATCACGCCATCGACATTGTTGGCACAGGTGGCGACGCATCCGGCTCCTATAACATTTCAACCTGCACAGCCATTGTTGTGGCAGGCTGTGGCGTGACTGTTGCTAAACATGGCAACCGGTCCCTGTCCTCCAAATCCGGTTCTGCAGAAGCGCTTGCCGAGCTTGGCATCAATCTGGATCTGGATGCGAACGGCATCAGCCATTGCATTCATGAGGCCGGTATCGGCTTCATGTTTGCGCCAAATCACCACAAGGCCATGCGCCATGTCGGCCCGGCCCGCATTGAGCTGGGCACCAGAACAATCTTCAACCTGCTAGGCCCGCTCGCCAACCCGGCAGGCGCAAAGCGCCAGATGACAGGCGTATTCGCACAGCAATGGGTTGAACCACTCGCCAACACCCTTCAGGAAATGGGCACCGAAAAAGCCTGGATCGTCAACGGCTCCGATGGAATGGACGAAATCACCACCACCGGAACCACCTTTGTCGCCGAACTGAAGAACGGAAACATCAACACCTTCACAGTGTCTCCTGAAGAGGCGGGCCTGCCGCTTGCAAAAACAGAAGATCTGAAAGGCGGCGATCCAAAAGAAAACGCTCAGGCATTACGCGAAGTGCTACAAGGAGCAAAAAACGCTTACAGGGATATCGTCCTGCTCAACTCAGCTGCCTCCCTTATCGTCGCAGATAAGGTCTCCACCCTCACTGAGGGTGTCCAGATGGCTGCGCAGGCGATTGACCAAGGTGCAGCCCTTTCCCGACTGGACAAACTTGTTGAAGCCTCCGACGCTGCAACAGCTGCCAATATGAAACTCTAAGACCACGGATCCCATGTCAGATATCCTTAAGAAAATCGAAGCTTACAAACGTGAAGAAATTGCTGCTGCTAAAGCGCAAACTTCATTGGCTGATCTGAATGAGGCGATTAAAGCAGCAACACCAACACGCGGCTTTGCAGATGCTTTGAAAGCCAAGCATGCGAACGGTGAGTACGCCCTGATTGCAGAGGTAAAAAAAGCAAGTCCATCCAAAGGGTTGATCCGTGCTGACTTCAACCCGCCCGCACTCGCCAAAGCCTATGAAAACGGTGGCGCAGCATGTTTGTCCGTATTGACAGACACACCATCCTTTCAGGGCAAACCAGAATATCTCGTCGCAGCTCGCGCTGAAGTCTCTCTGCCTGTTCTGCGCAAGGACTTCCTTTATGACACCTATCAGGTTCATGAAGCACGTGCATGGGGCGCTGACTGTATTTTGATCATTATGGCAGCTGTTGACGACCAACTGGCCAAAGAGTTGGAAGACGCCGCATTTGAACTGGGCATGGATGCGCTTATCGAAGTTCATGACGAAGCTGAGTTGGAACGCGCACTGAAGCTCTCCTCTCCGCTTGTTGGCATCAACAATCGCAATTTAAAAACCTTCGAGACATCTCTGGAAACCAGCGAGCGGCTCGCACCACTGATCCCGCAAGATCGGATCATCGTTGGCGAGAGCGGCCTGTTCACTCCGGAAGACCTCTCCCGAATGGAAAACTCCGGCATCTCCACCTTCCTCATCGGCGAAAGCCTGATGCGTCAGGAAGATGTGGAAACCGCAACCAAAGCTTTGCTTAAACGCTAAAAATCAACTGCTTGGCAAAAGCAGACACCTGAACAAACTGTGTCCAGAGGCAAGAAAATGTCAGAACTTTCTCCAAAACTCACTCACTTAGATGACAGCGGTGCGGCTCATATGGTCGACATTTCGGAGAAAGAGGTTACCTCACGCATTGCCCGTGCAGGCGGTCAGGTAAAAATGCAGCCTGAAACTCTGGACATGATCCTTTCAGGCAACGCCAAGAAAGGCGACGTGCTCGCAACGGCGCGCATTGCTGGCATCATGGCGGCCAAGAGAACTCACGAGCTGATCCCGTTGTGCCATCCTCTGGCGCTTTCCAAGGTTCAGGTGGACTTCACACCCAATCCTGAACTGCCGGGAATTGAGATCGAAGTCTTCGCAAAGGTATCCGGCCAGACTGGCATCGAGATGGAAGCACTTACAGCCGCCTCCGTTGCCTGCCTGACAATTTACGACATGGCAAAAGCCGTTGACCGTTCTATGGAGATCGGTGAAATCCGGTTGCTGGAGAAGAAGGGCGGCAAGTCCGGTCACTATCTGGCTGAGGAGGATAACTCCCAATGAGCTTGATCAGTATTGAAGAAGCGCTGGACCGCCTCCTGAAAGATGTGAAGCCAACCAACACCGAGCAGCTTCCACTACTTGAAGCTGGAAAACGCATTCTGGCAGAAGATGTTGCCGCAACACGAACGCAGCCTCCATTTTCCGCCTCAGCGATGGATGGATATGCCGTCAAAGCTGCTGATACGGTCGATCCAGAGACTGCCTTGAAAGTTATTGGAGAAATTGCTGCCGGGCATAACTTCGATGGCACGCTGCAAGCCGGAGAAGCTCTGCGCATCTTTACAGGTGCACCTGTTCCAGCAGGCGTCGACGCAATTTTGATGCAGGAAAACGCTCGCCGTGACGGGGATAACCTGTTTTGCGAGGAAGCCGTTTCTATTGGTAAGTTCATCCGCCCAGCAGGCCTCGACTTCAAAGAAGGCCAGACCCTCCTGAAGGCGGGCGCACCACTCGGCTTCCGTGAATTGTCTCTTGCAGGCGCCATGAACCACGCAACCTTGCCAGTGCGCAAAAAGCCAGTCGTTGCGATCCTCGCAAATGGTGATGAACTCGTCGAGCCAGGTCAGATACCAGGTCCGAATCAAATCATAGCGTCCAATCAGGTCGGCATCGCAGAATTCGTCAGAAACTGTGGCGGAACGCCAATGATGCTGGGCATTGCACCAGACCAGCCTGAGGAAATCACGGCACGCGTGAAACAGGCTATTGAAGCAAAAGCCGATGTACTGGTGACACTCGGCGGTGCCTCTGTGGGCGACCACGATCTCATTCAGGACGTACTGGGCGCTGAAGGCATGGAGCTAGGCTTCTGGCGCATCGCCATGCGCCCGGGCAAGCCCCTCATGGCCGGAGCCCTTGGCCCCATGAAAGTCCTCGGCCTTCCTGGCAATCCAGTCTCCAGCCTTGTATGCGCACTCCTCTTCCTTGGCCCGCTTCTGGATAAGATGCTAGGCCGCACGGTCTCTGTGACAAATCAAGGCGTTACCAAAGCCACATTGGCAACTGATTTGCCTGCAAATGATATGCGCCAGGACTACCTGCGCGCTAGCCTGAGTACAGATGAACACGGAGATCTGATAGCAACGCCGTTTGGCAAACAGGACTCTTCCATGCTTGCCTTGCTGACAAAAGCAGATGCCCTGATCATTCGCCCACCACACGCACCAGCTGCAAAGGCAGGTGAAAAAGTGGAGCTGCTCAAGCTACGCTAAATCCAGTCATCAGGAGTGGGCAACCCCTGCCCACTCACCCACCAGAAACCAAATCCCCCAGTTCTAGCAGGGCTTAACCTCAACAAACCCATTGCAGAACACAATGAGAACAGGTAGAGTACGTTCGTGTTTTGTCCTTCCAATCGCAGAAGTTGAAGTCTTTCAGCTTCTTGGAATTACAAAACCGCGATTGGTCAGGAATGGCCGCTCACTTTCAATCAGCGCCTTAGGAGCGAACGGGGATAAAAGATGCTTACACAGAAGCAACACGAGCTTTTGATGTTCATCCATCAACGCTTGAAGGAAGCCGGTGTTCCGCCCTCCTTCGATGAGATGAAGGACGCGCTGGACCTCCGTTCCAAATCCGGCATTCACCGGCTGATCACAGCTCTGGAAGAGCGCGGCTTCATTCGCCGCTTGCCGAACAGAGCTCGTGCACTTGAAATCCTCAAACTGCCAGACTCCATTTCTCCGGGCCTGAAGCCTGCCGCCAAGGAAAAAGGCTTTGCACCTGAGGTGATTGAGGGCTCCCTGAGCAAGAAAGTAGCAACGCCGCCACCTCCACGCGCCACATCACCAGACGAAGTGCCAACGCTGGAAATCCCGGTCATGGGCCGCATTGCTGCAGGCGTCCCAATCGAAGCAATCCAGACACAAAGCCATACCATCGCAATGCCTGCTGATCTGATGGGTCGCGGCGAGCATTATGCGCTGGAAGTCAAAGGCGATTCCATGATCGATGCCGGTATCTTCGATGGAGATACCGTGTTGATCAAACGTGGTGACACGGCTGATAACGGCGAGATTGTTGTGGCGCTGATTGATGAAGAAGAAGCAACCTTGAAGCGCCTGCGCAAAAAAGGCGCCTCAGTCGCGCTGGAAGCGGCCAACCCCGCCTACGAAACTCGCATCTTCGGCCCGGGCCGCGTCCACGTGCAAGGCAAGATGATTGCGCTCTTCCGCCGCTATTAAATCATTGGTTGCCTGAGGCAATTTCGGATTCCAAGGCCTGCGCTGAGCATCATATGCCCAGCGCACTTTTTTTATTCTTTCCCCGCCCTCAGCACCAACAGAAAGCCAGATGTAAGCTGAACCGCGCTCTCCGAAAACCTTCTGGTCAATAACCAGCTCAGCCCGGCAAGCCGGAGGCGCCTGAACCTGCGTGATGACGATGGTGGCAAGATGGCAGTCAGCCTCCAAAACATCAGCCACTTTGGACTGTGCCAACAGGATCGGCGCAGAGCTTATCCTCCCTCCCTCTGCAGGCTGCTGAGGGAATATCTCAATCACACAGCCGCGATCATCACAGGACCGATCTGAAGCCCTCACCTTGTGTTGCTTGAACGAACCCGCCGAAACTCCACCAGCGCGCAACAGGCTGTCAGCAGCAAACGACATACGTGAGGACGTCAGTCGAAACGCACCATCCTGCCCATAATAAGCAATGTGCTTGCCCGCATCCGCAATCATCAGATCAGGCGCCTTGCCACCGGCAAACATCAGGACACTCACCGTAAATGCCGGAAGTGAAAGCCATTTCAGGCGCAGCGGCATCACACACAGTACGACAATCGCTAGGATCACGAGCAGATACCCTGGAGCACTGGAAACCCCGAGACTGGTCAGCCCCTCACTGAGTGAGCTCACCCAGTAAGCAGCTTTCAGCACCAGCGCCAACCCAGCCTCCATCCCTTGCAGAAAGAACGCATCCGCACCAAACGGGATCGCCAACAGACTCAATAACCCAAGGGGCATAACCACAAAAGTCACCAATGGCATAGCAAGAATATTCCCCAGAACTCCATAAGGCGCAACCTGCTCAAAATGCATCGCCGCAACTGGCCCCGTGGCAGCACCTGCAATCAACGAGGTCAACGCACAAGCTAGAATCCACTTTAAGATTACACGACTAATCCTATGAAACCATGAGGTATTCCGTCTTCGCGAACTATCTCGATTACCGAGCAACCAATCCTTCCCAAGCATATAGGCTGAGAGCAAGGCGAGCACTGCAATGAAGGACATCTGAAACCCGGGAGCCAGAACCTCCTCCGGCCTCAGGCTTAAAAGCACAAGGCAAGCCAGCGCCAGACCACGCAGACTGAAGGCCCGCCGACCAAGCAGACCCGCGCATAAAATCATCGCCGCCATCAAAAAAGCCCGCTGCGTTGCCACAGAAGCTCCTGACAAACCAAGATAAACAATCGCCGCAATCAGTGCTGCCACGCTGGCATAAACGTGAATATGTCCTTTCAGCGCAAGCGACTGGCTGAGGGATAGGATCAGGCGGGCACCAAGGAAGACCAGAGAGGTCACAAGTCCCATATGCATGCCGGAGATAGCGAGCACATGAGCAAGCCCTGCATTGCGCAAGGCATCCTTGTCAGCGGTGGCAAGATAGTCTCGCTTGCCCACCAGAAGTGCAACAGCAAACGCACTTTCCGGGCTGTTATCCAACACCCGCCGGATCCGCTGTGCTATCCCACTGCGCACACGCTCTATCCCTTGCAGAAAACTTGTGCCCTCTACCTGTGCCACAACAACCGGTTTGGAAAGCGCATAGCCGACCGCACCAATCCCACTGAAAAACGCAGTTCGGGCAAAGTCATACCCACCGGGGCGCACCGCACCTCCCGGCGGCAACAACCGAGCCTTCAGCTGCATCCTGTCCCCCATCACGGGTGCCTCTTTCATCCCCTTGATGCTAATCCGGATGCGATAAGAAAGAAGAGTTACGCCCTTCTGCGAAAGTGTTGTCACATCTGCAAAAATGACGGAGTAAGCCCCTTTGCCAGAATGCTTCACTCCAGCAACCACACCCTCCACTTTGCGTGTAACCGGGCGCTCCAGCGGGTCACCGCGCGCATACTCCACGCGCAAATCAGCAAGGAAGAACCCGGCAGTAAAGAACAAAAGCGCGGTCAGCCCAACCGTCAATCGCCCACCTCTCCAACGGTGAAAAACAAATAATCCCAATAAGATAAAAGGAGTTCCGCTTAAAACACTGTAAGGCTCGGCGGGGAGTGAGAAATAAACCAGCACACCAGCTAAATGGCAGAGCGCATACCAGAGGATGCCATGCCCCTTGTTCCAATCCTGCACGAGAGCAGAGCGGGCATAACTCATGACAGCTGGCCAATCCGGCCTCAGCACGAAACCCAGCAGCTCACGTATCTTTTGGACCACATCACGAAGCCTAAGGCGCTGTTTCTCTTCAACAAAACGCGTGCTTGCGTTGCTATGTGCGTTTTTTGCATTGGTTTGCGTTTTTGTGCGTTGCTGTGTGGCTCGTCCAGCAAGCGCCGTATCGGTCTCAAACAGCACAGAAGAAAACTTATCCTCCTCAAGGCAAAGCTCACCTATTCTGGGAGCACAGCCACCAGATTGCGTCTTGTCTGAGGATGATTGCCCCTCGCGCACCCTTAAGTCCCTTTCTGCCACTTGGGAACTTTTCAATGCTATGGTACACAGCCCGCAGAGGTACGGCGCCCCGCCGTAATTACCCCAAACTATTCGAAGTAACTTGAAACTTTTCCGGAACACCTATGACTAAACCTGTTGTGACGCGCTTTGCGCCTTCTCCTACTGGCTACCTGCATATTGGCGGCGCCCGTACAGCCCTGTTCAACTGGCTTCTGGCAAAACACAGCGGCGGTAAAATGCTGCTGCGCATTGAAGACACCGATCGCTCCCGCTCCACTGAGGAAGCCGTAGATGCGCTGCTGGACGGTCTGTCCTGGCTGGGCATGGACTGGGACGGCGAGCCGATCTCCCAGTATGGCCGCGTTGACCGCCACCGCGAAGTTGCTGAGCAGATGGTCAAGGACGGCACTGCGTACTACTGCTACTGCTCCCCGGAAGAAGTGAACGAGATGCGCGAGAAGGCCCGCGCAGAAGGTCGCCCGCCGCGCTATGACGGCACCTGGCGTGATCGTGACCCATCTGAAGCACCAGAAGGCATCGCCCCTGCCATTCGCCTGAAAGCACCGCTTGAAGGTGACACCATCGTGGAAGATCAGGTTCAGGGCACCGTCAAGTTCGCCAACAAGGATCTGGACGACCTGATCCTCGTGCGTTCTGATGGCAACCCAACCTACATGCTGGCCGTTGTGGTAGACGATCACGACATGGGCGTCACCCACATCGTTCGTGGCGATGACCACCTGACCAACGCAGCACGCCAGTCCCTGATCTACAAGGCTCTGAACTGGGATGTCCCGGTCATGGCGCACATTCCGCTGATCTACGGACCAGATGGCGCAAAGCTCTCCAAGCGCCACGGCGCAGTAGGTGCAGAAGCGTACCGGGCTATGGGCTACTTGCCATCCGCCATGCGCAACTATCTGGCACGCCTCGGCTGGTCCCACGGCGATGACGAGATCTTTTCTACCGATCAGATGATCGAGTGGTTCGGTCTGGACGCTGTAGGCAAATCCCCGTCCCGTTTCGACTTCAAGAAGCTGGAAAACCTGAACGCTCACTACATGCGCTCAGAAAGCGATGAGGAGCTGCTCGGTCACTTCCTCACCTATCTGATGGACGTGGAAGGCGGCGCAGACGTCATGGCGTGGATTGCAGGCGATGGAAACCAGGACAAACTGGTTGAAGCTCTGCCTGGCCTGAAAGAGCGTGCAAAGACCCTTGTCGAACTGCAGGAATCTGCTCGTTACCTCTGGGTTCAGCGTCCGCTGGATCTGGATGCAAAGGCTGAAAAGATCCTCTCTGACGAGGCACGTGCTGTTCTTGGCAAGGTTCTGGTTGCTCTGGAAGCACTGGACGAGTGGACCGTGGAAAGCACCGAGACTGCCGTTAAGGCAGTTGCTGAAGCAGAAGAGCTGAAACTCGGCAAAGTTGCTCAGCCATTGCGCGCTGCACTCACTGGTCGTGGCACATCCCCAGGCATCTTTGACGTGCTCAAAGTGCTCGGAAAAGACGAATCTTGCGCACGCATTCGTGATCTTTCAGCTTAATTCGCTGAATTCTAAAAGAAACTACCGCTGCAAATACTAGTCATTCGTAGCGGTAGTTACACTTATAGCTAAAAGCATTGGTTGCGGGCGCTTGCCCCATCGCGGCAAATGATATAGGCAGTTCCACGACAACACTCTCCTCCGGGCGGAAACGTCAGATCATGCAGTGTATTCATTTGTACACAAATGAAGCAAGTCGCATGAGGAGATACAAAATGGGGGTTGCCTGATATGAGCGACAAAACAGCGAAACTGACTATTGGAGACAACAGCTGGGACTTTAACGTCCACTCTGGCTCCATGGGCCCTGATGTTCTGGACATCGGTTCGCTTTATAAGCAAACTGATCACTTCACACTGGACCCTGGTTTCACATCAACTGCCTCATGCGAATCCAAGATCACTTACATCGACGGTGACGCAGGCGTTCTGCTTTACCGCGGTTACCCGATTGAACAGCTCGCCGAACACGGCGACTTTTTGGAAAGCTGCTATCTGCTGCTGTACGGCGAACTGCCAACACGCGCAGAGAAGGACGATTTTGTTCATCGTGTAACTTATCACACCATGATCCATGATCAGATGAGCTCTTTCTTCAAGGGTTATCGTCGTGACGCCCACCCAATGGCAGTCATGACCGGTACCGTTGGAGCTCTCTCTTCCTTCTATCATGACAGCACCGACATCTCTGATCCACACCTGCGCATGGTTGCATCCCTGCGCATGATCGCAAAGATGCCGACCATTGCTGCAATGGCCTACAAATATCACGTTGGCCAGCCATTCGTTTACCCAAGAAACGATCTGGACTACGCATCCAACTTCCTGCACATGTGCTTTGCAGTTCCATGTGAGGAATATAAAGTAAATCCGGTTCTGGCACGTGCCATGGACCGTATCTTCATCCTGCACGCTGATCACGAGCAGAACGCTTCCACGTCCACCGTACGTCTTGCTGGTTCTTCAGGCGCAAACCCATTTGCATGTATTGCAGCTGGTATTGCATGTCTGTGGGGTCCATCTCATGGCGGTGCGAATGAGGCAGCTCTGAACATGCTCTCCGAAATCGGTTCTGTTGACCGTATTCCTGAGTATGTAGCACGTGCAAAAGACAAGAATGATCCGTTCCGCCTCATGGGCTTCGGTCACCGCGTCTACAAAAACTACGACCCACGCGCGCGCATCATGCAGAAAACCTGTCATGAAGTGCTTGCAGAGCTGGGCCACCAGGACGATCCGCTTCTTGAAGTGGCAATGGAACTGGAAAAAGTTGCTCTCACCGATCCTTACTTCGTTGAGAAGAAGCTTTATCCAAACATTGACTTCTACTCCGGCATCACCCTGCGTGCTCTGGGCTTCCCAACCACCATGTTCACCGTGCTCTTCGCACTGGCTCGTACAGTAGGTTGGATCGCACAGTGGAAGGAAATGATTGAAGATCCTTCCCAGCGTATCGGTCGTCCACGCCAGCTGTACACCGGCTATTCCGAGCGTGATTATCAGCCAATCGACCAGCGCCGCTAAGAACATTCTCCGAAAAACGGATACCGGTTTTCGGGAAGTGTAGCAAAGCTGATTGAGCTGATAGACAGACTTTAGAAAAAGGAGGCATTTTGCCTCCTTTTTTATTTGAATAGCGCCCATTGCGTTCAACACACGCAAACCATGAGGCGGCTTAATCCTGTTCATGCCTCACCACATCCCTATCCTTGATGTTTGACCAAGTGCCCGGCACTGCCACCGGCATCAGAAAAGGATGTATTGATGCGCCTCGTCCCCCTCCCTGTTTTTGCAGCTTTCACGCTCCTCTTTGCTGGTCTGGCAAGCTATTCCTTAGCAAACACCGACACCACACAAGCCTCCAGGGACGTTGTCTTTTCAAACCTGAGCATGCAGGACGGCACATCAGACAATTCCATCTGCGTTGAGCGTTATGGTGACGGGTACACAGTCTCCCCCTCCAAGGAAGCCCCCAAGCGCACCTACATCAGCGATAAGGGGCACACGGTAACGCTGGTAGATACAAACGAGATCCTGGGACACGGCATTTTTGCAGAGCACGACAGGTTCATGATGACATTCCCCGGCAATAAAGAGGAAGAGATCGAGGTCACTCAGTTCGTAACCGGCCTGATTGGCGGCGACAACTACAGTGGCGTATTCACAGACGGCACATGCACCGGAAAGGTTTCTGTTGGCCCATTGGAATACAAATAAAAACCATTCACCACAGTTGAACTGAACACCCTGAACCACACCGCCGGAGATGTTTCTCAAACCTGTAAAGGTTCGGTACAACAACAAACGCAGCATGCCAAGCTTATCATCCAACGCCTTTGGCATCAGCGCCAACGCTAGGAGTTCAGGTACAAGAGGTGGGACAACAGGCCTGAAACAGGAGTGCACATGCGCCTTACAAAACTGAGACACCCCGGTGTGGTTCTCCTCATCACATTCGCAATGCTGGGGGCAGCCAGCAGTCATGTCATCAATCGCGAGAATATAGCCAATCCGTTCTCCGACATGAAACGCGTGCTCCCGTCACGGCAAGTCATAGTTGACAATCTGACAGTCCAGACTGATGCCGTGGGAGTTGAGTTTTGCAAAGAACGTTATGGCAGCGGAACCACCTTTTATCCCGACCAAAACGGGAAACAAGGGCAGTTTATCAGCGACAGGAACGACAAAATCTCCCTCTACGACCGAAGTGAGTGGCGCCAAGACGGCATATATACAGAACACTCAAAACTGCTCATCACCTTCCACTACGACCCGGACGTAGAGGTCGAGGTCACGATCTTCATCACCGGCTTCATCGACTCCAAGCCGTTCAGCGGCGTCTTCTCTGATGGCATCTGCACCGGACACTTTTCCGTCGTCGAAGCTAAGTGATCCCGCAAAACGCTGCTTCGAGAAATTGACTAAATCCGGACAGTCACGCGAAACACATTCTTCATCCTAAAGAAAATCAAATTGAACCCAGAGCATTTACATTAACGCAGCAGGACTATTCTTTGCGGGTCGTGAGGCCTGAACAGCAACGAGTGGAAGCTCCCCATGAAGAAGATTTTCTGTGCAGCAACAAGCCTCAGTCCTGTCGTCGACAGATCCGGGACGAGAGGTCAGGCACAGCAGGTTTGAAATGGGAGTAGACATGCGCCTTACAAAACTGAAACAGTCCGGTGTAGCTCTCATCCTCACCATTGGAATGCTGGGGCAAGCCAACGCTCAGATCACCCACCGCGACAACCGGGGCAATCCCTTCACAGACCTGAAACGCCTTTCTGTATCACGGCAGATCGCCATCCAGAACCTGACAGTCCTGACCGATGCAGTTGGGGTCGAGTTCTGTAAAGAGCGCTATGGCAACGGATACACTGTCTACCCCGATCCAAACGGACGGCGCGGGCAGTTTGTCAGCGACAAAGGACACAAATTCTCCCTCTACGCCCGCAGTGAACTGCGCGGTGACGGCATTTATGCCGAACACTCGCAAGTCCTCATCACGTTCCCCAATGATCCGGATGAAGAAGTCGAGAACACCCAGTTCATAACCGGCTTCGTGAACTCAAAAATCTTCACCGGCGTCTTCTCAGATGGCATCTGCTCCGGAAGGTTCTCTGTCGTCGGCGCCAAATGATCATTTCTGGACAGGCGCAGTTGCCTCAGTCAGATCAAAGCATTTACTGACAGAACTCTCGTTGGTCTTATAGGTGCGAAAGCCAACCGCCTCATAATAACCCAGCCCCTCCGGGTTGGAGGCACCAATCGTGGCATCAATCTTCTCAAGCCCGGCTTGTCTTGCAGCATCAAGCGTTGCAGCAAACAAGGCCCGCCCGACACCGCGGCGCCCTGCACTCGGGCGCACATGGGTGCCGATCATGCCCCAACCCGGCGTCACACCATAAGTGTTGCCCTCTGATGCCCGCTTCAGGACCTGCAGCCCAAGCAGGGTCCCGTCCACATCTTCAACCACAGAACAGCGGATATTATCTGCATGAGCAATGTACTGAGAGATCACATAGGTCTCATCACTCGGCAAACTGCGCTTTCCCAACGCAGCAAGTTCCTGCAAAAAACTGCTGATTTCTTCAACATCGGCCAGAACCGCGTCTCTGACTTTCATAAAAACCTCAAAATCTGTAGCTGACCTGCACACTCATTCTCAAAACAAACACGACAGGCGAAAACCCACGATGCATCAATGCAATGAAGAGCATAGCCTATCATAAGCCCTGGATTTTCCAGCCCCTACACTGCGTAAATCTTCAGTTTTCACGGATGTTTATGCGTAGTGCATTAGAAACTGGCTAAATCCAGCAGTATCCCCAAAACCCATTCTTCATCCTAAAGAAAATCGAAGCTCAGCAAAAACATCTACGTTAACGCAGCAGGACTACTCTTTGCGCGGTTTTAAGCCTGAAAATAACAAGTGGTGGCACCCATGAAGAAATATCTCTGTGCAGCAGCAAGCCTTGGCGCAATTGCCTATGTCAGCAGCACGGCTCTGGCAGACGATCACAGTCTGGGCAGTGACAATGAATCCGTCACATTCTCCGAGCTGACATTGGCAGACGGCACGCCTGACGACGGCACCTGCGCAAAACGCTACGGAACAGGTTACAAAACCGCAGACCATCCCGACACATCTTCACCAAACGCTCAAAAGACGACGACAGAAGGCCACGACATCATCATCTCCTCCACCGGAGGCACCATTGGGGATGGCATCCTGTCCATCGAAAATGAATACGAGATCATCTTCCCCAATGACGAACACAAAGAAACAATTGATGTGAAGATGTTCGCAACCGGTCTGATTGGCAGCGGAACAGCCTCAGGCGTGTTCTCGGATGGCACGTGCCGCGGCAAGGTCACCATTCAATCGGCCCAGCAGTAGGACCCGAGCCCGATGAAAGCCGCCCTTTGCACAGCCATATCCCTGACAGCCCTGACGCTCACAAGCATCAGCGCAGACGCGATGAGCCTGCGATTGGGGCGCGGCGACAAGTTTTCCGCATTCACCGACCCGTCACTGATGGACGGAAGTCCGGACAACGGGATCTGCGCGAAAAGATATGCCAATGGCTTCACGGTTAAGAAACATCCAGGCTCCCTCGCAGAGCTCCGCAATTTCATCACCTATGAGGGGCATGAGATCAAAATGATCCATATAGGCGGCAGCTTGGAAAATGGCCTGTACTCAGAGGAGAATGAATACATCATCACCTTCCCGCAGGACATACAAAGCAAACCTGTCAACTTTCAGCTGATGGCAACAGGGATCACAGGCGAAACGCAAGCGACTGGGGTCTTCTCTGACGGGACGTGTCGCGGCTCAACAGTGATGACACTGCTGAAGAAAACACAACTGCAATGATACAACACCGCGTCATACCACCCAACGATACGGGACGGATAGAACAATGAAAACACTGCTCCTGACCACAATCGCCTTCACGGCACTGGCCATCACCAGCACTGCTGCTCTGGCCGTCGCACAAAGGCTGGGGCCCGGCGATAAAACAATCACCTTCTCCAATCTCTCGATGACAGACGGCAGTCCAGATGATGGAACCTGCGAAAAGCGCTACGGTGAAGGCTTCACAACCAAGGACCATCCGGACTCCACCAATGACACGCTTAAACGCGGCACGGACAAAGGCCACGACATTCTGGTCATCGCCATTGGTGGCAGCGTCAGCGGGGGCATCTTCTCAATCGAGAACGAGTACGAGATCATTTTCCCGGGAGATGAAACCAAAACACCTGTTGACGTGGAACTCGCTGCAACAGGTCTGGTCGGCACTCAGGAAGCGTCCGGCGTTTTCTCCGACGGCACCTGCCGCGGAACACTGCACATCAAGGTATTGGAACCATAAGTGTAATGATACGGGCCATCTCAACTCACCAATAATGACGTAATGGAGCGAACGTTGAAAATACTCTTCCTGGCCACTTTCAACGCACTGGCGCTGATCATCGCAAGCACCTCTGCACAAGCGATAATCGAGAAGCTGCATTTCAATGACAACATAATCACCTTCTCCAATGTCTCTATGATCAATGGAAGCGCGCCAGACGACATCTGTTTGAAACGATACGGTGAGGAGTTAGCAACAAGAGATCACCCCGACTCTACAAAGTTTTCCATCAAACGTATGACCGACAAAGGCCATGACATCACAGTAGCTTCACGAAGCATCAATGTGACCGAAGGCATCTTTTCCATCGAAAGCCGATATGAAGTTCTCTTTCCAGATGACGACAGCCAAACACCCGTTCACCTAACCATAACGACGACCGGACTGATCGGAGACAAAGAAGCGACTGGACTGTTCTCAGATGGCACCTGCAGAGGGGCCATCAAGGTCAAAAATAAATAAATTGATTAATACACTCGAGAAAAACTAGATAAGCCGTTCGAGGTGTACTCTTTCACTGCATTAAACAAGCACTGAGGAGAACACCCTGCGCTTAAAGCATCACTTTAAGCACAACACCAAATGACTCTTGGTTTTCAAAGAGCTACACCCATTTAATGAATCACTTTCAAAAGCACCTAAGCTGAAACTCCAGCCGTTTCCAAAATGATCCGGGCAGCCTTGCCTGCCTGACTTTCGCCTTCAGGCAAACGCATCTTTTCATCAATACGAGAGAACGCGTCCAGCTGCGCCCGCCGCTCTGGACTGTCAGACAGCAGCGCAAGTACAGCCTGACTGAGCACTTCAGGGTCCGCTTCGTCTTCAATATATTCCTTGATGCTGTGATCCCCAAGCACAAGGTTGGGCAGCACAATGGTGTCCACCGCAACAATCTTGACGAACCGGTTGATCTGCTTCAAACGGCGGAAGAACCAGTCCAGCTTGTAAGCTATAACCATAGGCACCCCAGCAATCGCCAGCTCCAAAGACACAGTACCGCTGGCCGCAAGCGCTGCATTTGCCTGTCGCAAAGCCGCAAACTTTTCCGCTTCACCCGTCACAATACGCGGCTGCACCTTCCAGGAAGCCACACCATCGCGAATGCGCTGTTCCTGATGAGGCACTGCTGGAATGATCACATCCACATCCGGGTCTTGCGCACAAATCAAA
Organism: Pseudovibrio sp. Ad46; assembly: GCF_001623065.1. Taxonomy (NCBI): domain Bacteria; kingdom Pseudomonadati; phylum Pseudomonadota; class Alphaproteobacteria; order Hyphomicrobiales; family Stappiaceae; genus Pseudovibrio; species Pseudovibrio sp. Ad46. Next base: position 74,083 of record NZ_LMCG01000071.1, read on the forward strand.
GCGACTGCTTCACCAAACGGCTCCAGCAACCGCGAAACCTCGCTGGTTCGGGAGCCCGGAAGCACCACCAACTGCTTTCTGCCTGTCCCGAGCTCTGCGCGCTCCCCCGGAGCAGGCCGCAAATCCGCAAGCCGTTCAATCAACGGATGCCCTACATAGTCACAAGGCGGCCCACCAAGGCGCTTGTGGGCCTCAGGCTCAAACGGCAACAGAGCAAGCAGCTGATCCACATATGCCGCCATCTTCTTCGCACGTCCCGGACGCCACGCCCACACAGACGGGCTCACATAGTCCACCACTCGGATATGAGGCGCTTTTTTGCGCACGCGCTTTGCCACATTGTGAGTGAAATCCGGAGAGTCGATGATCAGCAGCAAATCAGGTTGCTCGGCAATAACCGCATCAACGGTTTGATGTACACGTCGAATAATTGTCGGCAAACGTTCCAGCACCGCCGTAATGCCCATCACAGCAATATCATGCAGCGGAAAGATCGACTGCACACCTTGAGCCGCCATGCGCTCACCGCCCAGACCACAGGCTTGTAGACGATCACCAATCGAAGCCCGCAGAGCTTTTATGACTTCCGCGCCGAGCTGATCACCTGATTCCTCGCCAACAACAAAGAAAACCTTGAAGGGTTTGACAGCTTCCAAATCGCTCATACCTTAGCGCTCACCAGATTCAAAATCTTCATCACGTGCGCAGCCATAAAGGAAAACACCAAGTTCATCGCAAAGGCGCTCAACCTCATCACGATGAGCAACCAGCACACGCCCAGCCTCAACACACACGCCTTTTAACTGTGCGACAGAAGCTTTCTGTATGGTTTCTGGCCCAACGGTCGGCATATCAAGGCGCAGATCCTGTTGCGGCTTAGAACACTTTACAAGCACACCCGCAGCCCCCTTGGACCGGACACGGCCATTTGCACGCAAGCCAGCAACTCGCTCAAGCATGGCATCCGTGCCTTCAGCCCCCTCAACAGCCACAACACGCGCGCCAACAGCAACAGCACCCTGCCCGATATCCAATCGGCCCACAGCATCGACAGCCTCAATGGCAAGCTTCATATCACTCAGAGCCTTAGCATCCGGCTTCGGCCCTGCCACGTGGCCTGGGCTGGCGACCAGCCCCGGAGCAACTTCATGAGCACCAACCACGTGCAAACCCTCTCGTTCAAATATCCCGGCTACTTTCACCAGCAAATGATCATCACCACCAACAACAGCCTTGATGATACGCGGCAAACGCCAAATCGTTCCAAAATCACCGAGGATTGATGTGAAATCTGGCCGCTTCCGCACAGCGCCGATCAACACCACATCCTGAACACCGTTAGATTTCAGCGTTGAGAACAGTTTGCCGATCTGCCCCCAGCCAAGTTCAACGGGATTAAACGCAGAAAGGGAGGCATCTGCCTCCCCCTTGATTGCGATGGTCACCACATCGCGACCTTGTTCCATAGCGGACCGAATAACCAGACCGGGCAGATCGCCGCCGCCAGCAATCACAGCAATAGGTGCCTGTTTCACCATGAATTCAAAACAGACCCTTATTCACCGGTGTTGCGCGGCGTACAGAACCGGCGCTTTTCATCTTCCAGCATGAACGACGTCATCGTCTGCACACCTTCAAATTCAGCGTACTTTGTCCGCGCAATGTCCGCACGAGCACGCAACGTACCCTCTTCACTGTTGAAGACTTCCTTATACGCACCGCGCAGGGCGTGGATTTCTTCGCGAGAAAAGTTGCGGCGCTTCAAACCAATTAGATTCAGCCCTGCAAGACGCGCACGATCACCAATCACAGATCCATAAGGGATCACGTCAAACTCAACACCAGTCAGACCACCAATGATGGAATGAGCACCCACACGGCACCACTGACGCACAGCAGACAGTCCGCCAAAGATCACGTGATCTTCAACCTCAACATGCCCGGCAAGCGTTGCGTTGTTGGCCAGAATAACGTTGTTGCCCACAATGCAATCATGCCCGACATGAGTACCCATCATGAACAGGCCACCATTCCCAACGCGCGTCACACCACCACCGCCGGCAGTGCCAGGGTTCATGGTGGAGTGCTCGCGGATCTGATTGTCTTCGCCGATTTCCAGTAGCGTGTCTTCGCCGGAAAACTTCAGATCCTGCGGCTGATGCCCCAAGCTGGCAAACGGGTAGACCTTCGACCGGGCGCCGATCGTTGTCCGTCCAGCGATCACCACATGGGAAACAAGCTCTACATCATCGCCAAGTGTTACCTTGGGACCCACCATGCAGTAAGGACCGATCTTGACATTCTCTCCAAGTACGGCCCCATCCTCGATAATCGCGGTGGGATGAATCTGTTGCATCAATGACCTCAATTCGCCTCGTCAGAATCGACAAGCATTGCGCTGATTTCCGCTTCAGCAACCTTCTGCCCGTCTACCATTGCAACACCTTCAAACTTCCAGATGGTCGCGCGGTTGCGGACTTTTTTCACATGAAAGTGCACCTGGTCACCAGGAACCACAGGCTTGCGGAACTTACACTTATCAATGGTCATGAAGTAAACCAGAGAAGGCACATCTTTCTTTTCACGACCATGGACGCAAAGCGCACCAGCAGTCTGAGCCATCGCTTCGATAAGCAACACACCTGGCATTACAGGCTGGCTTGGAAAATGCCCCTGAAAATGTGGCTCATTGATGGTTACATTCTTAATACCAACACCTGAGTTGTCGCCGTCCATATCAACGATACGGTCAATCATCAAAAACGGATAACGATGGGGCAAAAGCTCCATAACCCGCATGATATCAGCGCTTTCAAGTGTTCTGGTCTCTACATCACTCATAATAATGCCTCAGCAATATCGGTTTGACTGGCATATGTCTCACTTGGAGCATCTGAGGACACGCCCTCCTCATTCACCAGCCAATCTAGTTAACTATCGGGATCAGATCCCGGGTCTAATCTGTTATTTCTTGCCGCCTTGAGCGGTCAGGCGGCGAAGCGCCGTCATTTCCTTGAACCACTCACGGATCGGCCGTGCCGGTACACCACCATAACGCCCACCTGGCGCCAGATCGTCGTGTACAGCACTTACGCCAGCAACTTGCGCGCCCATTCCAATGCGAACGTGCCCGGAAACACCGGTCTGTCCGCCAAGAACCACATAATCCTCAAGGCTGGAACTTCCAGAAATCCCTACCTGAGAAACAATGACGCAATGCTTTCCGATATTAACGTTGTGACCAACCTGAACCTGATTATCAATCTTGGTTCCATCACCCACAGTCGTATCACGGTTTGCACCGCGGTCTATACAGGAGCCAGCGCCAATTTCAACATCATTTCCTAGCACAACTCGGCCCAGCTGGGGAACCTTGATATGTCCACCTGGCCCCATCGCAAACCCAAAACCATCCTGCCCTATGCTAACGTTTGGGTGAATAATGACACGGTCACCAAGCACTGCGTGCTGCAAACTGGAATTTGCTCCAATGGAGCAGTTCTCGCCCAGCTGACAATTGGCAGCGATCACTGCATTGGGACCAACACGAGATCCAGCCCCAATCACCACATGCGCGCCAATGACAGCACCAACTTCAACAACAACACCTTCACCCAGCTGCGCGCTCTCATCAACAAAAGCACGCGGACTGACAGACGTCTCGCTGGTTACCGGAAGTGGCCGCATTGCGGTTGGGTAAAGCTCTGCCAGAACTTTCGCCAGTGAGCGGTACGGTTCCTTGGCGAGCAAAGGCACAACGCCGTCAGGCACCTTGTCGACATGCTTTTTGCTCACGAGACAAGCTGTTGCCTTCGTGCTCTCAAGCTGATCCAGATATTTTGGATTATCGATAAACACAAGCGTTCCGGGAACGCCTTCATCCAGAGGAGCAACACCAGTAATGGCAAGCTCACTATCACCACGAACAATCTCCGCCCCAGCCCATTCAGCTACTTGTTTCACTGTTATTGATCGAGCTTCAGGGAAGAAAACCGGGCTAACTTCAGATTGATTTGATGGTTCTGTCATAGGATCCTACAAAAAAACGGCCGCCGAGGGTATCGACGACCGATTATAATCAAATTTTCGCTAGATCAGAAGCGTGTACCACCACTGAGCTTGAATACCTGCGTTTCATCAACATCGTTTTTGAGCACAGGCCAAGCAAAGTCAGCACGCAGCGGCCCAAACGGCGACTGCCACAACACACCAACACCAACAGAGGCACGAAGATCGAAGTCTTCAGACTGGATACCGCTTCCGATTACAGAAGACAGTTCACTATCCACACCCCAGAGAGAACCCGCATCAGCGAAGACTGCGCCCGACAATCCAAGTTCTTCAGGGAAGACTGGGAATGGGAACTGGCCTTCAACAGTACCTGCAACGTAGTATTTACCACCCAAAGCATCGCCACCGTTTTCATCACGAGGGCCATAACCATTGGTCGCAAAACCACGAATTCTGTCAGGTGAACCCTGGAACTGATCAGTTACACGCAAACGGTTACCGATAGATTCGATGTAACCGGCAGAACCCTTCACAAAGCCAACAAGACCCCATTCAGCGTAGAGCTCTTCAAACGCACTACCCTTAAACTGACCACGCAGATACTGCGACTGACCACCCAAACCAGCAATTTCCTGCTCGTAGGATGCAACATAACCATCACGTGGGTTCAGATTGTTGTCCAGAGTATTGTAGACCAGTGAGAAGCCGGCAAGAGATGTTGTGTACTCACCAAGAGAGTCACAAACACCCAGCGAAACACCATCTGCACAATTACTAATGCCAGTAGAATCGCTACGGGTCAGATCACGCTGGTAGAGCTTGTAGAACAGGTTAAGCGTCAGCTCATCTTCGCGAAGTGGAAGACCGAAGTTAACAGCACCACCAGTTGTCTGCTCTTCATAAGCACGGGAGCTGTTCTGATCGTATACGCGGCGGTACACATCCAGACCTGCAGAGATACGGCGCCCCATGAAGAACGGCTCAACGAATTTGAACTCATACTTCTGGTTGTCGGTACCACCACCAACAGCAGCTTTAACGTACTGACCACGACCAAGGAAGTTGCGCTCGGTGATGGAGATATCACCAATCACACCGTCAGAGGTGGAGTAACCCACACCGAATGAAACTTCACCGGTTGGCTGCTCTTCAACATCCACGTTGATGATCACACGGTCAGGCGCACTGCCCTGCTGACGCGTAATACGCACATTTTGGAAGTAACGCGTGTTGCGCAGACGACGCTCAGCCTTATCCAGAAGGATACGGTTGTAAGCATCACCTTCAGCGAGATCGAATTCGCGGCGGATCACGTACTCACGTGTACGGTCATTACCACGAACGTTGATACGCTCGACATAAACGCGTGGACCTTCTTCGATCAAATAAGTGATCGAGACTGTCTTGTTCTCATAATCACGCTCACCACGAGGGCGAACCTGAGCAAACGCATAGCCTGCCTTGGAAACTTCCAGCGTCAGAGCTTCAAGCGTCTTTTCAACTTCTAAAGAGTTGTAGGTATCACCAGACTGAGTGCGCAGATACTGGCGCATCGCCTCTGGGTCAACAGCAGACAACGATGTATCGATTTCGATATCGCCGAACTCGTACTGCTCACCTTCATCAACAGTGAACGTCACGTAGAAGATGTTTTGCTCACGGTCCAGATCTGCAACAGCAGAAACAACGCGGAAGTCAGCGTAACCCTTCTGGTAGTAGAACTGACGCAAAGATTCTTCATCTACATCGAGACGGTCAGGATCATAAACATCAGTTGTACGCAACCAGCCGAGGAAGCCACTTTCGCGGGTCTGGATCTGCTCACGCAGGTAGCCGTCGGAGAAGGCTTGGTTACCGATGAAGGAAATACGGGCAACACCCGTCTTATCCCCTTCTTCGATTTCAAAAACCAGATCCACACGGTTATTAGCGCGCTCAATAATCTTCGGCTCAACAGACGCACGATAGCGACCGGAGCGACGATAAGCTTCCAGAAGGTTCTGAGCATCAGACTGAACACGCGCACGTGTCAGCATGGACCGTTCAGAAGAACGAACGACTGATTGCAGAGCTTCGTCTTTCAGTCGCTTGTTACCCTCAAAGGAGATTTTGCCGATAACTGGATTTTCTTTAACATCAACAACAAGAGTGCCGCCGCGTTGCTCGATGGAAACATCAGCAAACAGACCGGTCGCATAAAGCGTGGTCAGGCTCTCGTCGATATCAATTGCAGAAAACGATTTCCCTGGACGGATAGTCAGGTAGTTGCGAACTGTTTCGCTTTCGATGCGCGTTGCACCGTTAACGACAATCTTGTTAACCACCGCGGCCTCGGCAACCCCTGCTCCGATAAACGGAACACCAACCGGAGCAACTGTACTAGTAGCTGCAACGGCCATTGCCAAAAGCGACACACGTGACAGGTTCTTAAATGACTGCATAGAACTGCTATGCCTTTTATTTTCAGCCTAAAGTTGCATTAGTCCCCTGATCCTCAGATCACTAATGCGCCTCAGGGTAATGGATAGAATCTGAAACACCTAGGAACTTTGTACAAGGTTTTCAGAGTAAAGCAAGGCGACACAACTGGATTTAATGCAATTTGCCCAATCCTTTGCCCAACCTTTGGTTACGCAACTTACCTAAGAGCCGATTATCGACCGCAGATCATTCCAGGTCGCAAAAACCATTAGAAGCAGAACCAGAGTGATTCCTATCCGGAACCCGAAATCCTGCAGTTTTTCACTCAACGGCTTACCCCTTACGATCTCGATGATGTAGTATAGCAGATGCCCGCCATCCAGCATGGGAACAGGCATAAGGTTGAGTAAACCAATAGAAATTGACAAAACTGCGGTAAGGTTAATTAGCGGTAAAATACCATGGGTCGCAACTTGCCCAGAAATTTGCGCTACGCGAATCGGACCACCTAGTTGGTCCGGATCTTCTTTACCGAGGAAAAGACCGCCAATATAACCTAATGTCCTATCAAGAATGTACCATGTCTCTTTTACCCCTTCACCCACAGCTTCCACCGGGCCAAAACGCTTGACTATGATATCTTCCTGAGAAGTATTTCGCTGAATTCCAAGAATTCCAACCTTCTGCGTATTCCCAAAACCATCACTGATTTCCTGTAGTTCTGGCGTTGCAGTAAGGCGCTCGACAGCATCCCCGCGCTCCACATCGATCTGCATCGGAACGCCCGCACTCGCCGTCACGACCCGCTGCACATCATTGAAACTTTCTACTGGATTGCCATCAATCGAGAGGATCAAATCCCCTGGCAAAATGCCGGCCATTTCAGCCGCACTACCAGGTCGCACCTGATCCACACGCGGCAATGTTTCGAATTTTCCTAAAAATCCAAACATTCCTGCAAAGATAAGAATAGCGAGGATAAAATTGGCAATAGGCCCTGCGGCCACAATTGCGGAGCGCTGCCACGGGTTCTTCGCAAAGAACGCAGTCCGGCGCATCTCCTCATCCATTTTGGCTTGCTCATCACGGTCTGGCACGCTTGCAGCATTCTCATCACCTGAGAACTTCACATAGCCACCCAGCGGAATGGCACAGACCTTCCAGCGCGTCCCATGCTTGTCATTGCGACCCAACAGTTCCGGTCCAAACCCGACTGAGAATGCAAGAACCTTCACCCCGCACCAACGCGCGACGAGGAAATGCCCTAGCTCATGGAAGAAAACAACCACAGTAAGCACAGCCAAGAAGGGAATGATGACTCCGAGCGAACCACCAAGAACTGAACTCAGAACGTCCATGCGAACAGCCTTACCTTATTTTTTAAAGGAAGCGCCGGATTAGGCGGCCATCTTCCCAATAACTTCGTTTGCAACTCGACGCGCTACCTGATCCAACTGAAGAATCTCCTCCAGCTGATCTGAACAATCTAGCATATTTTGCGTATGAAGCCGATTCAGAACATCCTCAAGAAGCTCTGGGATCTGGAGGAAGCCGATCTTCCGTCCAAGGAAGGCTTCCACCGCCACTTCGTCAGCTGCGTTAAAAATCGTCCCTGCCCCATCGCCAAGTTCCATCACTTTACGTGCAAGTGACAGCGCAGGAAAACGCTCAAAATCAGGCTTTTCAAAGTCCAGACGCCCAATCATCCCCAGATCAAGATCCGCAACCGGAGCCGTCTTTCGGGTTGGGTATGCCAGACAATGAGCAATTGGCCCGCACATGTCCGGAACCGCCATATGGGCCAATAATGACCCATCACAATATCTAACCATGCCATGGACAATTGATTGTGGATGGACAACCACATCCAGCTGATCAGCGGTAATAGGGAACAGATGATAGGCTTCAATCAGCTCAAGACCTTTGTTCACCATAGAAGCACTATCAATGGTAATCCGCCGCCCCATGGACCAGTTTGGATGCTTCAGCGCCACCTCAGGCGTGGCAACACGCATCTCATCCAGTGTCGATGTCCGAAACGGTCCACCGGAAGCTGTGACAATCACTTTGTCGACAGCTTTGGGGTCATCCTGCTCAAACACCTGAAAAATAGCGTTATGCTCTGAATCCATCGGCAGCAGTTTGGAGCCATGCTTTTCAGCCAGCTCACACACAATCGTACCTGCACACACCATGGTTTCTTTATTGGCAAGAGCGATATTGCTGCCTGCCTTGATCCCCTCAATGGTCGGCTCCAGCCCTGCGGCTCCCACCATAGCAGAAACCAGCACATCTACCTTCTGGCTAGCCGCCTCCAGCACAGCCTCACGACCTGCAGAAACCTCAACGCCAGTACCGGCGAGTGCTGCTTTAAGATCTTCGTATTTAGAGGCATCACCAATGACCGCATGCTTTGCGCCAGTCTCCCGGCACGCCTTCGCAAGCGCATCAACATTGCGGCCTGCAACAAGTACATTGACTTCATAACGCTCAGGGCTGTGCGCAATAACTTTGAGCGTACTGGCTCCAACCGATCCGGTTGCTCCCAACACAGTGAGAGATTTTGTCATATCAACAACCCTTGCAAATCAACAGAACCGTGGGCGAAGCACAAAAATCAGCAGTATCAGGATGCAAACAGCATCAACCCTGCATTTGGATCAAACAGCTGACCGCCAAACACTACACCAACCACATAGGCAAACACAGCGGCAGCGACAAGGCCATCAACGCGATCAAGCAGCCCACCATGCCCGGGAATAAGGCGACTGGAGTCTTTCACCTTAAAGCGGCGCTTCATGGAGCTTTCAAACAGGTCTCCAAGCTGAGAGACTGCAGAAAGAACAACAGCAAGCCCAAAAGCCCAGACCAGCTGAGAACCACCCGCAACAGCAACAAAGCCCATTCCTAAAAGCGAAGAAAAGACCACGCCGCCAATAGCACCGCTCCAGGTTTTGTTTGGAGAAACAGCAGGCCAAAGCTTAGGTCCGCCAAAGCTGCGACCACACACATAGGCCGCAATATCGGTCCCCCAGACCACAAGGAAGAGATAGATGATGAAGAACAGCCCTTCATCCCCTTCCCGCAGCGCCAGCAATGAAACAAATGTCAGGCCAGCGTAAACGTAGCCCTCACTCACCCAGCGCGCCGTCCGGTCAAAGCCACCAGCACCGTAAAGTACCACAGCACCAGCAATCAGCGCTCCGGCAATCCAGAGCGGCTGCGCCTGAAAGTAACTAAAGCCAATGAAGAGAAGAAACAGGTAGCCCAGCAGCACAACAGGTCGCTGAGCATTTTGCAAAATGATCTTGTACCATTCCCAGTAAACAATCAGCATGCCAACAAGCACGAGGCCAGCAAACCAGAAACCACCTGCCCATGTCAGCGCCAGCGCGACAGGAGCAAGAATAACTGCAGAAAGAGCGCGTACCAGCAAATCAGGATTTGCATTTAGCACGCGCCGGATAATTCCTCCGGAAGCGCCTTCAGAATTGTTCTGATTGTTTTTGTCAGGCATTACGTCCCAGTCGCGTCAGAGCTCAAACCCCCATACCGCCGGTCACGGTTAGAGAACGCCAGCAAAGCATCATCAAAAGCATCTGAGTTAAACTCAGGCCAGGGCGTAGGAGCAAAATAAAATTCGGCATAAGCAGCCTGCCACAACAGGAAGTTGGAAAGTCGCTGCTCTCCCCCTGTGCGGACTATGAGGTCTGGATCCGGAATATCACGGGTATCCAGACAAGTACTGACATCATCCTCCCCAATGTCAGCAGCTCTCAACTCACCAGCTTCCACGCGCTGCGCCAGTTGCCGTGCAGCTCGGACGAACTCGTCCCGCGCTCCGTAGTTAAAAGCAATAACCAGCACCAGCCCGGTACAATGAGCGGTCTCTCGTTCCGCATCATTAAGCAGGGTCAGCATGGATTTATCGAGATTTTCTTTGGACCCGATGACACGAACCCTCACATTAGTCTTAGTGAGTTCCTTAATGTCATCGCGTACAAACCGGCGCAGCAAGGCCAACAGGAAAGAAACTTCCTGTTGCGGGCGCGCCCAGTTCTCAGAAGAAAAGCTAAAAAGCGTCAGGTAGGAGATCCCGCGCTTTTGTGCGTGTTTAACGGCTTCGCGCAGTGTTTTCACACCGCGCCGATGCCCTTCAGTGCGCGGAAGGCCCCGGCGAGTTGCCCAACGGCCATTACCATCCATAATGATGGCGACGTGACGAGGCACACTCAAAAGTCCGATTTCGGAATTTGCATCAACTGCCTCAAATTCAACGCTCGCCGCCATATAGCCCCCGCTTGCAAACAGGATTAAACCTGCTTGATTTCCTGTTCTTTTTTGGCAAGTACAGAATCAACTTCACCAATAATGTCGTCAGTCATCTTCTGAACCCTGTCAGAAGCTGACCGCGCATCGTCTTCCCCCATCTCACCAGCTTTTTCGAGCTTTTTGATGGTTTCCATGCCATCGCGGCGAACATGACGTGCAGCGATCTTCGCTTGCTCGGCAAATTTATGCGCAACTTTGACAAGTTCTTGACGACGCTCTTCATTAAGCTCAGGAATTGGCAAACGCAGCACCATGCCATCCACAACCGGGTTTAGACCAAGGCTGGATTCACGGATAGCTTTTTCAGTGGCCTGCATCATGGAACGATCCCAGACCTGAACAGAAATCATGCGCGGCTCTGGAACACTGACTGTCGCGACCTGGTTGATCGGCATTGGAGCGCCATAAGCCTCCACAGTGATTGTGTCCAGCATACTTGCAGAAGCACGACCAGTACGAAGACCAGCAAATTCATGCTTCAAAGCTGTGATCGCACCATTCATGCGGCGGTCAAGATCGTCATAGTCCAGCTCTGACATAATTTCCTCTTTCACCTATCATTTTAACGGACCGGCATTCCAAAACAAAAACCGGCCCGGGTCAAAATCCGACAGTTAAGACACCAGCTGATGCCCGTTAGTCTTCAATGACCGTAAACAGCCCCTGCCCGCGCAGCACATTAACAAGCGCGCTGGAGGTCTTGATGGAAAAGACAACTACAGGAATAGAGTTGTCCCGGGCAAGTGCAATCGCGGTCGCATCCATGACTTTAAGGTTCTTTTCAAGAACTTCCCCCGGTGTAAGCGTGTCAAAACGCTTTGCATCAGGCTTAAGCTTAGGATCAGCGTCATAAACGCCATCAACACTGGTACCCTTGAGGAACACATCACACTGCATCTCTGCCGCACGCAGTGCCGCACCAGAATCAGTGGTAAAGAACGGATTGCCCGTACCACCGGCAAACAGAATAACGTCCCCGTCTTCCATGTAACGCTCTGCGCCGCGCTGAGTAAAGCTCTCACAAATCGACGGCACAGGAACAGCGGAAAGCACACGCGCCTGAATACCGCGCTGACGAAGCGCATCGGCAAGCGTGAGCGAATTCATAATGGTTGCCAGCATACCCATATGGTCGCCGGTCACACGGTTAGCGCCTTTGGCTGCCAGAGCCACACCGCGGAAGATGTTACCGCCACCAACAACGATGCCGAACTGGGCACCCAGATTTACAGCCTCTGAAATTTCCGCTGCTACCCGTTCAACCACCTTTGGATCGATACCAAAGTCCTGGTCGCCCATCAGCGCTTCCCCTGAAAGTTTCAGAAGAACTCGTTTCCAGCGAACACCCTCAGACATAGTAAACCTCTTTTTATGCATCCAGATACAAAGAGGGCGTCGACTGAGTCGACGCCCTCAATAAATTAGTTACCAGCAGCAGCAGCAACTTCAGCTGCGAAGTCTGATTCTTCTTTTTCAATACCTTCACCAAGGGCGATGCGAACAAAGCCGGTGAGTTTGATTGGAGAACCGATTTCTTTAGCTGTTTCTTCAACGGCCTTCTCTACAGTCAGATCAGGGTTGATAACGAAAGACTGCTTAACCAGCGTAACTTCTTCATAGAACTTACGCAGGCGACCTTCAACCATCTTCTCGATGATGCTTTCAGGCTTACCAGACTCACGAGCCTGTTCCATGTAAACAGTGCGCTCACGTTCAACAGCGTCTGCGTCCAGCTCGTCAGTGTTCAGTGCCATTGGGTTGGTCGCTGCAACGTGCATTGCAATCTGTTTACCCAAAGCTGCCAGCTTGTCTGCATCACCTGCAGATTCAAGAGCAACTAGAACACCGATTTTGCCAAGGCCGTCGCCAGCAGCGTTGTGCATGTAAGAAGCAACAACACCTTCGGAAACAGACAGACCAGCAGAACGACGAAGGGTCATGTTTTCACCGATGGTGCCAACAGCTTCCTTCAGTTCGCCTTCAACGCTCTTGTCAGAACCTGGGTAAGGTGCTGCAGCAAGCTTCTCAACGTCACCATCAACAGTAAGCGCGGTTGCAGCGATATCGCGAACCAGCTTCTGGAAGTTTTCGTTACGAGCAACGAAGTCTGTTTCGGAGTTAACCTCAACAACAACAGCTTTGTTGCCATCTGCAGCAACTGCAACAAGACCTTCAGCCGCAACACGGCCAGCCTTCTTAGCAGCCTTTGCAAGGCCTTTGGTACGCAGCCAGTCAACAGCCGCTTCCATATCACCGCCTGTTTCTTTCAGGGCAGCTTTACAATCCATCATGCCAGCACCGCTTGTTTCGCGGAGCTCTTTTACCATAGCAGCGGTAATGCTCATCGTACGCCTCATGGACGGGAGTGTGTCATAAAAAAATCAGAGGAAGCCGACTTCCCTGCGGATTCATCCGATTTATCGCATAGCGACCGTGATCCTTCGCAGTAAAAACAGACGAAAAATCACATAGAAACTGGAGGGGAAGCGCATAAATGCGCTTCCCGAGAGAAAACCTTAGCCTTCGCTCTTGTCAGCTTCAGCTGCAGGAGTAGCTTCTTCAGCAAGAACAGGCTCTTCAAGGAGTTCTTCAGATTCGCCGAGATCGATACCCATAGAACCGGATGCGCGTGCGATGCCGTCAATAGCAGCGCGTGCGATCAGGTCTGTGTAAAGAGTAATTGCACGACCAGCATCATCGTTACCCGGTACAGGGTAAGTAATGCCATCTGGATCACAGTTGGAATCCAGGATCGCAGCAACCGGAATGCCCAGACGACGAGCTTCCTGAATTGCGTTAGCTTCGCGGTTGGTGTCGATAACAAAGATCAGGTCGGGAATACCGCCCATGTCTTTAATACCACCAAGGTTGCGCTCAAGCTTCTGACGCTCACGGTCAAGGAACAGACGCTCTTTTTTGGTCATGCGGTTTGCATCACCACCGTCGAGCAGTTCTTCAACTTTACGCAGACGCTGGATGGACTGAGAGATCGTCTTCCAGTTGGTCAGCATGCCGCCGAGCCAACGAGCGTTTACGTAGTACTGAGCAGAGTTGCGAGCAGCTTCTGCAACAGCTTCCTGAGCCTGGCGCTTGGTACCAACCAAAAGCACGCGACCACCAGCAGCAACAGTGTCAGACACAGCTTTAAGAGCCTGGTGCAGAAGCGGAACTGTCTGACCAAGATCAAGAATGTGAATGTTGTTGCGAACACCGAAGATGTAGTTGTTCATCTTTGGGTTCCAGCGGTGCTTCTGGTGACCAAAGTGGACGCCTGCTTCAAGAAGCTGACGCATAGTAAAATCAGGCAAAGCCATGCCTTTATTCTCCTTAGTTTTCCGGTTTAATCCTCCGCAGGGCAGCACAACCGTGCAACTCTCTAACCGGATGGAGCTCGCCACAAGGACAAACCCCGCCCTGCGTGCGGGATGGGGCGCTTATAGAACCCCTTTTCAAGAAGATCAAGCACTCAAGGATTAAGATCAACACATAGGCCCGAATTAGTAAAACAGATGCTCTCCAGCCCTGTTTGCACAACTCCAAATTTTATCATCTCTACCACAGCAACCAGACACCAAACCAAACTGTGGGTATGCGCATTACATATTAGTAATTCCGAAAAGTTATAGTTAACAAAACATCAACAAAATGACTCAATTCGGACACATTTTAAAATGGCACCAAACAAACTGATAGTAGCAGCACTTGTGGCTTTGACATTGGGTGGCTGCGCCAAAACCGTCAAGCTCTCGGACATTGATGCAAAGACGATCTCCAAATCCTCAGTAAAGCCCATCAAAAACCGACATGTGAGAGAAGGCCACATCAACACCCATGGCATCCAGCATGGTCTGCTGGGTATTGTTGTGACCACAGCCATGAATGCAGCCTCTGGCGCCTATGGCGAGATGGCCTCCATTCCCGCAGCGAAACACGATCCACAAACCGCCATGCGCGACCGGTTGACCAAATATCTGCAGAGCACCCACAAGTTCCGCTTTAAGGGCACGATCAAGGGCCCATATAGCAAACCGACCATCAGCGAGGAGAAACGCGCAAAAGCTCTCACAAAGCTCGCCAGAGAAACCGGTTACTCTGGTTATTACTTGGATGTATCAACAGTCACCTATCAGTCAGAAATGCAGGGCGCAGGCTGGTTCGCAAATCTCGCTTACCGCTACCGCGGACGCGCACTCCTGGTTTCTGCCAAGGATGGCAAAATCCTCGCTGCCTCAACCTGCAACGTTACTGATCATGCCGATTTAACTGATCTGGCTGAGAAAGGACAAAAGAGCGTAGACCGCTTCGCCAGAAACCTTGGTTACTCCTGCGCTGAACAGGTCATACAGAAAATCTTTTAGTATCGGAGCAGCTGGCATGAACACCAATAAACGCAACATGCTCTAAAATAGAAAACCCCGCCGAACATCTTCCGCGGGGTTCTTTTTTGCATATACCGAAGCATCCTAGGACATCTGGACGTCCATCACGCCCGGTAGGGTTTTCAACGCACCAGACAGTTGCGGTGAAAGCTGATAATTGCCGGGGAGTTTGACCTCCACTTCGCGCTGACCGTTATCCAGCAGCACAACGCAGCTCACTTCACCATCACCGCCGCGGCGGAGTTGGCGCTGCAGGCTCTGGATCGGTTCACTGGACCCGAGGAAAATCCGCAGGGTTCGATGCACCCTGCCCGCCACTTTCTCCAGCGGCTCTACCTGTGAAATGCGAACACTGACTTCCTCATCGCGCATATCTGCCTGCACCAGCAGCACAACAGATTGCCCTGGCTCCAGCAAATCGCGGCATTGGTTCAGCGTCTCAGAGAACATCACCGCTTCATACTGCCCGGTCGGATCAGAAATACGAACGATGCCCATCTGGTTGCCGGTACGGGTTTTGCGCTCCTGCTTTGCCGTGACAGTTCCCGCAAGCCTCCCCGCGGAAGACCCAGCTTTCACAGAGCGCTCAAAATCCTTCCAAAGCTGCACACGCAACTTGGTGAACAGCTCGCGATACTCATCGAGCGGATGGGCTGAAATGTAAAAGCCGACCGCCGCATATTCTTTTTGCAGCCGCTCGGATGGCAGCCACGGATCCGTCGGATTAAGGATCAAAGGCTCAGGCGCATTATCTCCGCCAAAGAAATCATTTTGACCAGATGTCTTATTCTCTTCCGTCCGCTGTGCCATGCCGATGATGCGATCCAGACCGTCAAGCAACTGCGCACGGTTTGGATTAAGTTCATCAAAGGCTCCAGCGGCAATGAGATTCTCGATTGTGCGCTTATTAAGAACCTTCGGACTGATGCGCGTTGCAAAGTCACCCAGATCCTTAAACGGTTCATCTCCACGCACGTCAACAATGTGTTCAACCGCCTGCTCGCCCACACCTTTGATCGCACCCATGGCGTAAACGATCTTGCCGTCAAGCACGCCAAAATGCACACCGGATTTATTGACGGAGGGTGGCACGACCTCGATGCCCATACGCACCGCTTCCTGACGGAAGTCACTCAACTTGTCCGTATTACCCAGATCAAGCGTCATGATGCCGGCAAGGAACTCAACCGGATAGTTCGCTTTCAGCCACGCAGTTTGATAGGCCACAAGCGCATACGCAGCCGCATGGGATTTGTTAAAACCGTAGTTCGCGAACTTGGCCACCAGATCGTAGATCATCCCGGCCTGATTTTTATCGACCTTCTGCTCAACCGCCCCCTCAACAAAGCGGGCGCGCTGGATCTCCATTTCAGCCGCAATCTTCTTACCCATCGCACGGCGCAGCAAATCCGCTTCACCAAGAGAGTAACCAGACAGCACCTGAGCAATCTGCATCACCTGTTCCTGATAAACGATAATGCCGTTTGTCTCGGTCAGAATTGGCTCCAGCAACGGGTGGAGATAATCAGGCTCCTGCTCGCCATGTTTTACCGCGTTGTAGATCGGGATATTGTCCATCGGGCCCGGGCGATAGAGCGCCACCAGAGCAATGATATCCTCAAACCGGTCAGGCCGCATACCAGCAATGGCGCGGCGCATGCCCTGACTTTCCAGCTGGAACACGCCAACCGTCTCACCAGCAGCCAGAAGCTTATAGGTCGCGGGGTCATCAATCGGTATTTCATCGATCTTAACTTCAATGCCACGCTTCTTGATGTGCGAAACCGCAGTATCAATCACTGTCAGCGTTTTCAGACCCAAAAAGTCAAACTTGACCAGACCGGCTGCTTCAACCCACTTCATGTTGAACTGAGCAACAGGCATGTCAGAACGAGGATCTCGGTAAAGCGGCACCAGCTGCTCCAGCGGACGGTCCCCAATCACCACACCCGCTGCGTGGGTAGACGCGTGACGATAAAGTCCTTCCAGCTTCTGCGCCATCTTCAGCAGGCGGTCGACAACTTCTTCCTGCTTGGCTGCTTCACGCAGCCGCGGCTCCTGCTCCAATGCCTCTGGCAGTGTGCACGGATTGGCCGGGTTGCCGGGAACCAGTTTACTTAGGCGGTCCACCTGACCGTATGGCATCTGCAGAACACGGCCCACATCACGCAACACCGCCTTGGCCTGCAACGTTCCATAGGTGATGATTTGTGCCACCTGCTCGCGGCCATACTTGCGCTGTACATACCGGATCACTTCTTCACGACGGTTCTGGCAAAAGTCGATGTCGAAATCCGGCATGGACACGCGGTCCGGATTCAGGAAGCGCTCGAACAGCAATGAGAACCGCATTGGGTCAAGATCGGTGATGGTCAGTGACCAGGCAACAAGCGACCCCGCACCAGAACCACGCCCCGGCCCCACAGGAATGTCCTCGTTCTTCGCCCACTTGATAAAGTCCGCAACGATCAGGAAGTATCCAGGAAACTTCATACGGATAATGATGCCAAGCTCATAATCCAGACGGTCCCAGTAATCTTTCTCTTCAAGGTCGGGTGCCAGACCATGCAGATCGAGACGCGCCTGCAAGCCTTCCTTCGCCTGCCGCGTCAGCTCTTCCGCCTCAGCACGCTCCGCTTCGCCAGCATCAGCATCCGCACCAGCAAAGCGCGGCAGAATAGGATCTCGCTTCAATGGCCGGTAATGACAGCGCCGTGCAATCACCACGGAGTTCTCAAGCGCCTCCGGAAGATCGGAGAACAGCTCCATCATCTGCTCACGGGTTTTGAAGCAATGATCTGGCGTCAGCTGACGGCGATCCGTCTCGACAAGAACACGACCTTCGGAAATCGCGATCAAGGCATCATGCGCTTCATAATCATCCGGATTAGGGAAATAAGCCTCGTTGGTCGCAACAATTGGAATATTCAGATCATAGGCAAGGTTCAGGAGCGCAGGCTCAACATCTTCCTCGCCTTTCATATTGTGGCGCTGCAACTCCACATATAGACGATCGCCAAATGTGGATTGCAAAACCTCTAGGCGAGACTTGGCAAGATCAACATGCCCCTCTCGCAGTTGCGAGTTAATAGGACCATCACTTGCACCGCTCAGAACAATCAGGCCATCGGATTTATCCAACACACGAGAAAGGGGAACATTGGCTTTGAGTCCCGGCTCTGTATCAAGAAAGGCTCTTGATACAAGATCCATGAGGTTCTCATAGCCCCCTTTATTCACGGCGAGAAAAACCAGATCGCTAACGGCTTCATCTCCCACCGCGTCAGGTTGATCGTCAAAGGTCACTGATATCTGACAACCAATGACAGGCTGTATACCCGCGCCAAAAGCTTTTTCAGAAAACTCAAGCGCACCAAACAAGTTCCCGCTGTCAGTAATGGCCAGCGCCGGTTGCTCATCCTTGGAAGCCAGATCAAGCAGCTTTCCAATTGGGAGAGCCCCTTCCAGCAAAGAGTAAGCCGAGTGAACACGGAGATGGACGAAACCTGGAGATGACATCTGGAGCCTTTTGGTTCGCAAGGTATGTGCGACAGTAGCACCTCATTTGGAGGACCCAAAAGCAAAATGCAATTGCCTGGCAAATCGCACCACCGGTTATCCCGAGTTTCCCAACCTCTCTTCCTCAGTATTTTCTAAGGAAGCATCCGGGTCAGCGCATCACCCCACATCAGGCAGCTGCTTGCAAAAAGAACGATAGAACCGAATGCTGCTGCTTCACGAAGTACAAATGACATAACAAACACCCTTAATTTGAACCCTATTTGTATCCGTTATGTTCTATCAATGTTCTCATTGTTTCAACCCTTAATTTGGCTGGATCAAACTCATAGTTAATGAGTGGTATACGCATTCCTCCTCCAACATCACCGCTCAAACACAGCAAGGTATTTCCCTCAGTAACTCAACAAGTTGCTGAATCTATCAGCGTTAACGCCGCAGGTAAGTATCGCGGAACACCAGCCTTGCTTGAGCACTCAGACAGAGAGAAGAACAGACATCAAAACAAGAACATCCCCTCAAAACAAAAATGCCAGCGAACAGGTCGCTGGCATTTGATTCTCAATGGAACGCACTCTCATTTCCAACTTAAGGAAGCTCGACCACCTTGCCTTCGCGCAGTGTAATCCGTCGGTCCATCTGTTTTGCAATTTCCAGATTGTGGGTTGCCAGCAAGGCCGCCACACCGGAGGCACGAACCAGCGCGGTCAGCGCCTCAAACACATACTGCGAGGTGTTCGGATCAAGGTTCCCCGTTGGCTCGTCTGCCAACAGAACTCGCGGTGCATTTGCAACCGCACGCGCAATCGCAACACGCTGCTGCTCACCACCGGAAAGCTCCGCCGGACGATGAGTTTCTCGCTCAGATAGACGCATGTAAGAAAGCAGCTGGCGTGCGCGTTCTTCCGCATCCTGACGTTTCAGTCCGCAAATCATCTGCGGCAACGCAATGTTTTCCAGCGCAGTAAACTCTGGCAGCAACTGATGGAACTGGTAGACAAAGCCCACCTCAGTCCGCCGAATGGCTGTGCGCGCATCATCATTGAGCTTGGAACATTCCCGCCCGCCAATCAGCACCTCACCGCTCTGCGGCATTTCCAAAAGGCCAGCCAGATGCATCAGCGTAGACTTACCTGCGCCAGAGGGAGCCACGAGCGCAACCATTTCCCCCTCATAGAGGTTAAGGTCAGCGCCCTTCAGAATTTCCAGTTTGCTGTTGCCCTCGACATAACCGCGGACAACATTCTTCAAACTCAGAACAGGAACGCGTTCCTCACCCTTAAGCGAAACACCAGCAACCGGTTTTGTTGGTTTATTCATCATTCGTAGCGCAAAGCCTCAACAGGATCGAGCCGGGCTGCGCGCCAGGCAGGATAAATCGTAGCAAGCAGGCTCAATACCAAAGCCATAATAACAACACTGGTCGTCTCACTTGGATTCATTTCAGCCGGCAGCTTTGAAAGGAAGTAAAGCTCAGGCGAGAACAGCTCGGTCGAGGTCAACCAGGAAATCCCCTGACGAATGCTCTCAATGTTCCAGCACACCACAGTACCCAGAATAAACCCGGCAAACGTACCAATGGTTCCAATGCTGGCTCCCGTGATGATGAAGATCCGCATCACCGCGCCGCGAGTTGCACCCATCGTGCGCAACACGGCGATATCACGGCCCTTATCTTTCACAAGCATGGTCATGCCGGAAATGATATTCAAAGCGGCCACAAGAACAATCAGCGTGAGGATCAGGAACATCACGTTACGCTCAACCTCAAGCGCTGAGAAGAACGTCATATTGCGCTGGCGCCAGTCAGAAACGAACACAGGCCGTCCGGCCTCTTCTTCAATGACAGGTCGCAGCGGACCAACAGCATCCGGGTCATCAGCATAGACCTCAATGCCCGTCGCTAGGCCTTCCTTATTGAAGTACAGCTGTGCTTCATTAAACGGCATGAAGGCAATCGTGCCATCATATTCGCTCATGCCAATCTGGAAGATCGCGGAAACCGGATAACCCTTCACGCGCGGGGTCATCCCCATCGGCGTGATGCTGCCACGCGGGGTAATCACGCGAACCGTATCACCAACAGTAACACCCAGCTGACGCGCAAGACGGGAGCCAATGGCAACACCTTCGCCATCATCAAACCCATCCAGCGTTCCAAGCAGAACATTCCCGGACACCAGATCCAGCTTATCAAGATCAGCCTTATGAACACCGCGGAACAAAGCGCCCAGATCAGCGCTTGGTCCGGAGATCATCGCCTGCCCTTCAACAAACGGCATAGCAAAATCAACACCGTCAATGCCAGCCAGTTTGACCGAGGTCGCCTCATAGTCATTGAGCGGGCTATCTATGGGCTGCACAAGTACATGTCCGTTGATGCCAAGAATTTTGGTCAGCAGCTCCGTGCGGAACCCGTTCATCACCGCCATAACGATAATCAGAGTTGCAACGCCCAAAGTGATGCCCAAAAAGGACAGACCGGCAATAATTGAAATGAAAGTTTCTTTGCGTCTGGAGCGCAGATAACGCCCTGCCAGCATCCACTCAAAGGGTGCAAACCACCGGTTCTTTCCGGGATGAGCCGCCTGAATCTCTGCCGTCATACTAGACTATTCTCCGTTTCCGCCTGTTCAACTACCCCGTGGAATATAGGGAGCATGAAGAGCAAGTGCCATAAGCTCTGGCAAAAAGGCCCGGCAGCAGAAAGGCCGCCGGCACCTAGCATACCATTGAAGCTACTGAGTTACCCCAAGCTTCGCTGATATCAGCCTTTTAAGGCAGAAATCAGTTTGTTGACAGCCGCTTCCGGGGTCAACATTTCGCGATCACCAGTTGCACGGTCTTTGACTTCCACTTCACCAGTCTTCAGACCACGTGGGCCAACAACCAGCTGATACGGCAGACCAATTAGATCCATGCTTGCAAATTTCTGGCCTGCACTGGTCTTGCGGTCATCATAAAGAACCTCAACGCCCGCCTTTTCCAGCTCCGCGTAAACGCTCTCACAAACGTCATCGCACTCAGAACCAACCTTCATGTTGATCAAACCAACATGGAACGGCGCAACTTCTTTTGGCCAGACAATGCCATCATCATCATGGCACGCTTCAATGATCGCACCCAGCAGGCGGGACACACCAATGCCGTAGGAACCCATGTGAACAGGCTGTTCCTTGCCTTCAGCAGTCATCACTTTCGCGCCCATAGGCTCGGAGTATTTGGTGCCGAAGTAGAAGATGTGGCCAACTTCAATACCGCGTGCAGAAACTTTCTTGTCTTCTGCAACAGCCTCAAAGGCAGCTTCGTCATGCATCTCATCAGTTGCAGCATAAGGCGTGGTCCACTGCTCAATAATGCCGGAAAGGTCACCATTGAAATCAATGTCTTCCGCCGGAGTTGGCAGGCCAAGAATATCCTTATCAAGGAACACTTCGCTCTCACCGGTAGACGCCAGCACGATGAACTCGTGAGACAGGTCGCCGCCGATTGGGCCAGTGTCCGCCTTCATAGGAATTGCAGTCAGACCCATGCGGGCGAAGGTGCGCAAATAAGCGACAAACATGCGGCGGTAGGCTTCTGTTGCCCGCTCTTTGTCCAGGTCGAAGGAATAAGCATCCTTCATCAGGAACTCACGACCGCGCATCACGCCGAAACGAGGACGCACTTCATCGCGGAACTTCCACTGTATGTGATAAAGGTTCAGCGGCAGGTCCTTGTAGGAGCGCACATAGCTGCGGAAGATGTCAGTGATCATCTCTTCATTGGTTGGACCAAAGAGCATTTCCCGTTCATGACGGTCTTCAATGCGCAGCATTTCTTTGCCGTATGCATCATAGCGGCCACTTTCGCGCCACAGGTCAGCTGGCTGAATGGTTGGCATAAGCAGCTGCACAGCACCGGAGCGGTTCTGCTCTTCTTCAACAATACGCTGAATCTTGTTGAGCACACGGTGGCCAAGCGGCAGCCATGCATAAATCCCGGCTGACTGCTGACAGACCATACCCGCACGCAACATCAGGCGGTGCGATACGATCTCGGCTTCTTTCGGAGTTTCCTTCAAAATAGGCAGGAAATATCGGGACAAACGCATTAGTTTAACTCTTCAGGTTTAAAGGCACGCAAGCTTTGGCTCACCACCAAACATCATTTCTACGTCTTCTTAGCAAGCAGAACGCCTGTTGTAACTGCCAACATGGCTATATGCCAATTTTCTAAGACATATTTCCCCATACACGCAGCTTTTTGCCTACACCTTTGGGTTCAACTCACGGAATCTCCGAAAAATTATAGCTAAAATTTTAGGCAAGCAAAAAATTGCGGCGAATTGATACAAAATGATGACAAACTAATGTGATTACGTTAGTGTCTGTTCAACAACAAAAACAACACCCTTAAGCGGTGTTGCAAGGTATCGCGATCTTTAGTCTTGGGAGGAAGGTTCTCGGGCGCCCGTTTGGTTGCAGCCGGCACTCTACGCAAGTGCAAAGAGAACATTTAGACGCGGAACTCGTTCTAACAGCAAGGCTTCGGCCTTGCTTTTTTTTCGCCATTTTCTGCCGTTTCACTCCATGAAATTCTATGAATGCCGCATTCAGTTTTCTCATATCGGCATACTCACCAGAACCTGAACACAGCGGAGACAAGTGCCTCCCAAACAACCCCCCTCTAAACGCAAAAAAAAGCGATTCCAGAGAATCGCTTTTTTGACACTTGATGGATTTGCTCTGTAACTCGCTGATTTTACGCCACACAATTGATGTGCAAAACCAAAATCAGGAAGGAGCATTGCCCATTAATTGATCAACAAGTGGAAACAGATGCGCGCCAAGGCCGGACTCAAGGAACCAATAGAAGGCAACGAACACAATTGTCGTTACAATCGTGTTGATGATCACCTTCTTCAGCATCTGAGGATTTTTGGGCGCGCTTTCAGTCGTTCCCGGAACCACTTCGCCCTCTTCCGCCTGAGTGCGAACACCAAACGGTAAAATGGCCAGGAACAAAATCCACCACATCATAAAGTAGAGTGCAACGAGTAGCGGCGTAGCCATAAATGTGCTCCTGGAACGTTCTTGTTTTTCTGCGGCTGGTCACCTTACTGTTGTATCACAAAGCAACCAGCACACTACAGGTTTTTACCTACAAGAATTAGGCCCGGACCGAAAGCCTTCCAGTTTCCTCAAACCACAAGTCTTTCAAGTCAAACTTAAGCCTGTTCCAACTCGGTCAATGTTCCAAGGAAGTCTTTTGGGTGCAAGAACAGTACCGGCTTGCCATGTGCACCAATCTTCGGCTCACCATCACCCAGAATCCGGGCTCCGTTAGCAACCAGCTGATCGCGCGCTGCAAGAATGTCATCAACTTCATAACAGATGTGATGGATACCACCTTGCGTGTTACGCTCCAGAAACTTGGAGATCGGAGAATTCTCGCCAAGCGGCTCCAGCAGTTCGATCTTCGTGTTTGGAAGCTCGATAAACACGGTCGAAACACCATGATCCGGCTGTGCCACTTTTTCTGAGGCAATGCCGCCGAGTGCATCACGATACACCTTCAGGCCTTCTTCCATATCCAAAACGGCAATCGCGACGTGGTTCAATCGTCCAATCATGACGGTCCTCCCAATAACTCTTTGTTCTAGAGCGCGTTCCATTCGATTGCACACAATCAAATGACAAGAAGCTGCCCAAACAAAATGTCAGAGCACAGCACCTATCTGCAGATGAACGCCTATGAGTTCTAAGGAACAGATTTCATTCACAAAGTCCATTGGATCAAAAGTCAAAGGCCGCAGATGATATGCTCATTTGCGGCCTTTGATTATCTCGAAAAATGTGTCTGAGGATCAGACGCGTTGCACCAATGCCTTACAAAGAGGTTTCTTGCCCCAGTGCTCTACAACAGCATAGCGCCCTGCCCGCCTGGCGGCTTCACGCACCAGTTCCACATCACGGCGGCGGCTCTTTGGAATGGAAATCACAGCACCATAAACGGCATCACGAACGGCATCCTCAAACGGTGTCCCGTTTTCAGTTTCATCCGGCATCCCGAACAGAACCACATCGATGTCGCCAAGCAACTCTCCGCGACCATCCACGATCAGAGAGACCGTCACGCAGCCGCCATAAGAAAGCTTCCGGCGTTCCTGAACACCAGTTTCCTCAGGCGCTGCAATCAAATGGCCATCGCGAACCAGAATACCGGCAGGTGCTTCATCAATAACCTCAAGCCCACCCGGATGTAGGCGCACCATGTCGCCATCACGGATGATCTTAACGTCCTTCACGCCTTTACTGATCGCAAAGTCCTTATGACACTGCAGGTGCAGCGGCTCACCGTGAACAGGCAAAACCTTCTTCGGGCGCACAAGATTGTAAACCTGATCCAGCTCACCACGACGCGGGTGGCCGGATACATGCACCAGCGCATCACGGTCTGTTACCACTTTCAACCCTTCGTGGGTCAGCTGGTTGATGATGTTGGAAACAGCCTTTTCATTACCGGGAATAGTACGACTGGAGAAGATAACCATATCACCAGCAGACAGCGCGACCTGACGGTGCTGATCACCTGCAATACGGGCCATCGCAGCGCGCGCTTCGCCTTGCGAACCAGTGCAAAGAGCAACAACCTTATCACGCGGCAAAGATCCATAGGTCTCTTCATCACGAAATGGCGCCAATCCATCAAGATAGCCCAGATCACGCGCAATCTCGACGGTGCGCTGCATGCTCCGGCCAATCACAACAATCTCACGCTCTGCCGCCATTGCCGCTTCTGCAACCGCGCGCATACGCGCAACGTTGGAGGCAAACGTGGTCACAGCAACGCGGTTCGGTGCCTCTTTGATAATCCGTGTCAGCTCTTCCTTAACATCCGCTTCACTCGGGCTGACCCCGTCACGGACTGCATTGGTGCTGTCACAGACAAAGACATCCACGCCTTCATCTCCCAGTTCACGCAAACGCTGAAGGTCGATCGCCTTACCAATACCCGGTGTCAGATCGATCTTCCAGTCACCGGAATGCAACACCAGCTGACCGCCAATACGAATAGCCAGAGCACACGGCTCCGGGATCGAGTGGGTCATAGTCACCATCTCAATATCAAAGACACCGGCTTTGAAACGATCTCCCTGATTAACAACGGTCACCGGGATTTCATAATCCGCACCATCGCCAATCAGCTTGGCTTCCAGAAGGCGAGCAGTAAACTCGGTCGCGTAAACCGGTAGTTCCAGCCGCTTCCACAGATAGGACAATGCGCCGTAATGATCTTCGTGAGCATGCGTGATGACGATGCCATCAATGCGAGAACGCTCTTCTTCCAGAAAACGAATATCTGGCAGAACAAGGTCCACACCCGGTAATTCCGGTCCGGCAAATGAGACACCAAAATCAACAATCAGCCAGCGACGGTCGTCCTCAGGTCCATATCCATAAAGACCAAGATTCATTCCAATTTCGCCAACACCGCCCAAAGGCAGGAATACGAGCTCTTGAGTGCTCGACATCTAAGACTCCTTCAAAGCATATCCCCAATAAATGGTTCCGGTTCCCGGAATGAGAATATGCGTATAAACTCTAGAGCGCGTTCCGTTTGATTGGGAACAATCAAGCGACAAGAACTAGCTCAAACAAAAGAACTAAAAGCGAGATGCGTGAATGCTAATGAACGCAACTTGCTCTATGTCCTGACAGACGTGTGGCCTTAGTATTCAAAAAGCCAGCAGAACACGCTTTGCACGTCTTCAGGAAAAGAAAACATCTCCGGCTGTCACCAGCCGCTCGCCACCATGATCCATCTTGACGATCAGGCGGCCCATTTGGTCGATGTCCATAAAGACACCGGAAAACTCTTCATTGCTCAGGCGGACACGGATCGGTTTCCCGCGCCCCACGGCGCGTCGCAGCCATGCAGATCTGATCTCTTCAAACCCACTGGCAGCTTTCCACGTTTCCAGCCATCGTGCAAAACTTTGCGCAAGAGCGTCAAAGACCTGTTGCGGCTCACACATGTATCCCATGCTGCGTAAATCTGTAACAGCATAATCACCCAGATCCGGGTGATGAGACACGTTGACGCCAAAACCGCACACAAGGCACAGCTCACCATTAGGCCCACTTTCGCTCTCAAGCAATATGCCAGAGACTTTTTGTCCGTCGATGAGCACATCATTCGGCCACTTCAGCTGCACCAGATTGTGCGCACCTGTTGCCCGTTCAATGGCCTCTCCAAGAGCAAGAGCAGCTACAAAGGGCAGCTGAACGATCTTCTCGTTCTGTACACCCACCCGCAGCAACACTGAGGCAAACAGATTGCCGGTCTCCGAAGTCCACGCCCGTCCACGACGTCCGCGCCCGCTCAGTTGAATATCGGAGCGGACCCACAGATTACCCGGATGCCCTTCCCGTGCCTTGTGCAGGCCGTGGGTGTTGGTGGACCCGATCTGGTCGTAGTACTCAAAACAAAAGCCCGGTGCAGATCGCACCGGGCCTTCGTCTTTTAATTGTCCAAGGTTCATCATAGGAAACTAGAACAGAACGCCAGCCGCATTGGCAGCCGCATTCATAATTGGTTCCGGCATGATGAAGAACAGTCCGACAACTGCGCTGGAAAGACCAAGCACAATTTTCATTTCACCAGACATTGGCAGGAACTCGCCAGTTGCATCATCAAAGAACATGACCTTGATCACACGCAGGTAATAGTAAGCAGCCACAACGCTGGTCACCAGACCAATCACGACCAATGGAGCAAGACCTGCATCCATCGCAGCGATGAACACGTAGAACTTACCAAAGAAGCCAATGAGTGGTGGCAGACCGGTCAGGGAGAACATGATCACTGCAAGCAACACTGCCATTGGCAGGTTGGTCTTGGAAAGACCAGCAAGATCGGAGATCTCTTCAACCATACCTTCCTTGCGGCGCATCGACAGAATGCATGCAAACGCACCCAGTGTCATCGCAAGGTAAGCAGTCATGAACACGATCAGACCGTGGACACCAGCTTCAGTACCAGCTGCCAGACCAACCAGAGCGTAACCCATGTTACCAATGGAAGAGTATGCCATCAGACGTTTGATGTTCTTCTGACCAATCGCAGCAAAGGCACCAAGACCCATAGACGCGATAGCAATGAACACAACGATCTGCTGCCAGTCCGTGGTCACATTGCCCAAAGGCTCAACCAGCACACGGATCAGCATACCGAACGCAGCAATTTTAGGCGCTGCTGCAAAGAACGCAGTAACCGGTGTTGGTGCACCCTCATAAACGTCCGGGGTCCACATATGGAATGGAACCGCAGAGATCTTGAAGGCAATACCTGCCAGCATGAACACGATACCGAACACCAGACCAAGGGATGCACGATCGTCTGTCAGAGCCGCCGCGATGCCAGTAAAGTCAGTGTGGCCGGTAAAGCCGTAGATGAAGGACATACCGTAAAGCAGCATACCGGAAGACAACGCACCAAGGACGAAGTACTTCAGGCCAGCCTCAGTAGAGCGAACAGAGTCACGGTTAATCGCAGCCACCACGTAAAGCGCCAGAGACTGCAGCTCAACACCCAGATACATGGAGATCAGATCGTTGGCTGAAAGCATCAGCATCATACCAACGGTCGCGATCACGATGAGGATCGGGTATTCAAAGCGGTCAAAGTTCTGAGAACGTGCATAAGCAACGGACATCGCAATCGCAAAGCCGGACCCGATCAGCACCAGTATTTTCATATACTGGGAGAACGCGTCCTGTACGAATGCGCCGTCAAATGTTGTGCCGTAATGCGGGCTCACCAGCAGGATTAGACCCGCAACAGTGAGCAACGCAACACAGATACCCGTTACCAGCGGAGTGGATTTCTCTCCACCAAAAGCTCCAACCATCAGCAGGACCATTGCGCCGAGAACCAGAAGGATCTCGGGCAATACCGGCATTAGATCAGGAATAGCTAGAAGCTCAGCATTCATGAGTGCACGGTCCCCTGTTAATGGCTAGACACTGCAGCGGCTGCATGGGCAAGACCCCCTGCATCAAGCGCGGCATTGTAGTTTTCGATAAGGGCACCAACGGACGCGGACGTCACATCCAGCACTGCTGCTGGGTAGAACCCGAAGAAGATAGTCAAAATGATCAGCGGAGCGAGGATCAGCTTCTCACGGCCTGTCAGGTCCAGCATGGACTTGAGGCTTTCCTTCTCCAGCGCACCAAACACGACGCGGCGGTAAAGGAACAGAGCGTAAGCAGCAGATAGGATCACACCAGTCGCAGCGAAGAACGCCACCCACGTGTTCACCTGGAACACACCAATCATAGTCAGGAATTCACCCACAAAGCCAGCTGTACCTGGCAGACCAACGTTTGCCATGGTGAAGATCATGAACGCCACCGCATAACGAGGCATGTTGTTCACGAGACCACCATAAGCCGTAATCTGACGGGTGTGCATCCGGTCATAAATCACACCAACACACAGGAACAGTGCGCCAGAGATCAGACCGTGAGCCAACATCATGAAGATCGCGCCTTCGATACCCTGCGCGTTGGCAGAGAAGATACCCATGGTCACGAAGCCCATATGAGCAACGGATGAGTAGGCAATCAGCTTCTTGATGTCTTCCTGTGCCAGCGCCACCAGTGAGGTGTAGATGATCGCAACGACAGACAGTGTAAAGATGAACGGTGCGAACATATCACTGGCGATTGGGAACATTGGCAATGAGAACCGAAGGAACCCATAACCACCCATCTTCAGCAGGATCGCAGCCAGAACAACAGAACCAGCCGTCGGCGCTTCCACGTGAGCATCTGGCAACCAGGTGTGAACAGGCCACATTGGCATCTTCACTGCAAAGCTTGCGAAGAAGGCCAGCCACAACCACGTCTGCATCGCAGCCGGGAATTCGCTCTCATTAAGCAGAGTTGGAATATCCAGCGTACCAGCCTGCCAGTACATGGCCATGATAGCCGCCAGCATCAGCACGGAGCCGAGCAAGGTGTACAGGAAGAACTTGTAGCTTGCATAAACGCGGCGCGGACCACCCCAAACACCGATGATCAGGAACATCGGAATAAGGCCAGCTTCAAAGAACACGTAGAACAGAACCAGATCCAGCGAACAGAACACACCGATCATCAGTGTTTCCAGTACGAGGAAAGCGATCATGTATTCCTTGACGCGGGTTTGAATGCTTTCCCAGCTCGCCAGAATACACAGCGGCATAAGGAAAGTAGTCAGGATCACGAACAGCATGGAAATGCCGTCAACGCCCATGTGGTAGGTGAAGGTGTCACCAAACCAGTTGTGCTTCTCCACCATCTGAAAGCCAGGGTTCTCATTGGTGAACCCGCCCCAGATGAACAAGGAGACGATAAATGTGAAACTCGTCGTAATCAGCGCAACACGCCGAATATTCGTTTTCGCATCTGGGTCATCTCCCCGCACCAGCAGGATGAAGAACACACCGACCAGTGGGAGAAATGTTGTGATGGAAAGGATGGACCAGTCGTTCATTAATGAACTCCCCCACCGGAGAACATGGCCAGGGTCACGAAGAAGGCAACCCCGATCAACATGGCGAATGCGTAGTGATAGATGTAGCCAGACTGCAGGCGAACAACCCAACCGGTAACCTGCTGAACGCGTGAAGCAACACCGTCAGGACCAAGTCCGTCAATCACAGTGCCGTCACCGCGCTTCCACAGGAAGCGGCCAAGAGCCAGGGAAGGTTTTACGAACAGGAAGTCATAAAGCTCATCGAAGTACCACTTGTTCAGGAGGAATAGGTACAGAGGCTTATGACGCTCTGCCAGAGCCTTCGGCATGTCTGGTTTAGCGATGTAGAAGAGGTAAGCGATGATGAAACCGCCAGCCATTGCGAGCCATGGGGAAAGCTTCACGAGCCAATGGACGTGATGCATTTCTTCAATGACTGCGAGCTCACTGTTCGTACCGCCAAAGACATTCTTCCAGAAGCTGAGATAGTCAGCACCAATAAAGGCATCCTTGAACACCATACCGGCAAAAGCAGCACCAAGTGCAAGCAACAGCAGCGGTACAAGCATAACCCATGGGCTCTCATGGATGTGTTTCATCACATCAACAGAAGCTCGAGTCTTGCCGTGGAAGGTCATGAACACCAAACGCCAGCTGTAGAAACTGGTCAGCGCAGCTGCAAGCACCGTTGCCCAGAAGGCATAGGACGCAAACATGTTGTGACCAACATAAGCAGCTTCAATGATCGCATCTTTGGAGATGAAGCCAGCTGTACCGATGTAGGTAAACGGAATACCGAAACCAGTCAGTGCCAGCGTACCAATCATCATGGTCCAGTAGGTCCATGGAATGTGCTTACGCAGACCACCCATTTTACGCATGTCCTGCTCGTCAGACACAGAGTGAATAACGGAGCCAGCGCATAAGAACAGCAGCGCTTTAAAGAACGCGTGTGTGAACAGGTGGAAGATACCAACACCGAATGCACCAACACCCAGCGCCACGAACATGTACCCCAACTGAGAACAGGTGGAATAGGCAATCACGCGCTTGATATCGTTCTGCACACAGCCAATGGTCGCTGCAAAGAAGGCAGTCGTCGCACCAAAGAAGGTCACAACAGTCAGGGCCGTTGGCGCAAGTTCAAAGATTGGCGCAAGACGCGCAACCATGAACACACCAGCCGTCACCATGGTCGCAGCGTGGATTAGCGCGGAAACAGGCGTTGGGCCTTCCATCGCATCCGGCAACCAGGTGTGAAGCAGGAACTGAGCTGATTTACCCATGGCACCCATGAAGAGCAGCAGACAGACAACTGTCAGCGCCGCTTCAGGCATCAACTCATAACCAAGGAAGTTCAGGACTGGCTCTTTATTCTCAAGAAGAGAAGGACCGCTGCTGAAAATCGTTGCGAAGTCGATGGAACCGTACAGGTAGAAAACACCGAAGATACCCAGAGCGAAACCAAAATCACCCACACGGTTGACGATGAATGCTTTCATCGCAGCCGCATTGGCAGAAGGTTTCTTGTACCAGAACCCGATCAACAGATAGGATGCCAGACCAACGCCTTCCCAACCAAAGAACATTTGCAGCAAGTCATCAGAGGTGACCAGTGCCAACATTGAGAAGGTAAAGAAGGAAAGGTATGCAAAGAACCGCGGACGATGCGGATCGTGGTGCATGTACCCGATAGAGTAAATGTGAACCAGACAGGAAACGGAGTTCACAACCACCAGCATCACTGCGGTGAGTGTATCAACACGAATTGTCCAGTTAACCGATAGATCCCCAGAGGTGATCCAGCGGAAAATTGTCACAATCTGCGTGCTCTCCGACCCAAGGCCGTATTGAAAAAACACCACCCATGACAAAAGGGCTGCGACAATCATGAAGCCGCTGGTGATGTACTCGCTGGCTTTGACCCCAAGCCGATTGCCGAACATTCCGACAATCAGGAAGCCAAGCAACGGCAGAAAAACGATTGCTGAAAACATCCGCCCCTCAGCCTTTCATCATATTGATGTCTTCCACGGCAATAGAGCCGCGGTTACGGAAGTAAACAACCAGAATAGCAAGACCAATGGCCGCCTCTGCTGCTGCAACGGTAAGGACCAGGAGCGCAAAGATCTGACCAACCATGTCCTGCATGAAGTAGGAAAATGCCACCAGGTTGATATTAACTGCGAGCAATAAGAGCTCGATAGACATCAGGATCACGATGACGTTCTTTCGGTTGAGAAAGATGCCAAAGATCCCGATGGTGAATAGGATCGCTGCGACCCCGAGATAGTGCGCTATGCCAATTTCCATGGGCGCCTCTCAGTGCTCCCCGTGTTCTATTCAAATTCCGGAGAAGGAACCTTCAGGAGGAAGGCCTTTTCTCCGGCACGAATTAGTGATGAAGACCCGTTACAAACGCGTCTTACAACCCCTTGCCTCTTTCAACTTTGACCACTTCGATCGAAGTTTCAGGACGACGGGCAACCTGCTCAGAGATGTTCTGACGGCGTACGCCCGGCTTATGGCGGAGGGTCAATACAATCGCACCGATCATTGCAACCAGCAGCACCAGACCAGAAACCTGGAACCAGTAAATGTAGCGGGTGTAAAGCAATTCACCGATAGCGGCGATATTTTGTGTCTGCTCAACAGGAGGTGTCGGGGCGGACCCTTCACCTAACATGCCAGGAGCGATGTACCAGCCACTGGCAACCATCAAAAGTTCAGCCAGCAGAATTGCACCAATCAGCGCGCCGATTGGCAAATACTGCAAGAACCCCTGACGCATTTCGGCAAAGTCAACATCCAGCATCATGACCACGAACAGGAACAGCACCATGACCGCACCCACGTAGACAACAACCAGAAGCATCGCCAGATACTCGGCACCAATCAGTACAAACAACCCGGCTGCATTAAAGAAGCACAGGATGAGGAACAGCACTGAGTGAACCGGATTGCGAGAAGCAATCACCATGAAGGCAGAGGCCACCGCAAGTGCGGCAAACAGATAGAAAAACAGGGCCTGCAAAACCATTTTTAGGTTGCCTTTGTCCTATTGTCTCGCCCGGTCAGTGCAAAGCCCCAACCGGACACAATCCACTCCCGTTACCTTAACGGTACGGAGCATCCAATTCGATATTGTGAGCGATCTCACGCTCCCAACGCTCCCCATTCGCAAGCAGCTTGTCCTTGTCGTAGAACAGCTCTTCCCGCGTCTCGGTCGCAAATTCAAAGTTCGGGCCTTCCACGATCGCATCCACCGGACACGCTTCCTGACAGAACCCGCAGTAAATGCATTTGGTCATGTCAATGTCGTAGCGAGTGGTACGGCGTGTCCCGTCATTACGACGAGGTCCAGCTTCAATCGTAATGGCCTGCGCAGGGCAGATCGCTTCACACAGCTTACAAGCAATGCAGCGCTCTTCTCCATTCGGATACCGGCGCAAGGCGTGTTCACCGCGAAAACGCGGGCTTACAGCACCCTTCTCAAAGGGATAGTTAATCGTCGGCTTTGGCTTGAAGAAATAACGCATGGCAAGAAAAAACGCCGATACGAACTCCTTCAAAAGCAACGACTTTGCGGCCTGTCCCAGTCCCATAGCCTTTACAGCCCTTTCTTGATCGAACATACCACCGGCATGAAAGATCGATTACAATCCAAGAGAACGTAGGAGCACTTCCAAGAAGTCATACTAGGTTCTCGTTACCCTTTCCTCTCGAATTAAGGAGCAATGCTAGCTCCGGCGAGATATCCGATAATCGGAATCCCGATTATCGTCAGGGTAAAAATGACTTTGCGGATCGTCGGTTCCGCCAGCTCAACCCAACCTTTTTCAGCTGGGTTGCGCTCTTTTCCTTTGTTGATGGCTGCCTCCATAAATCCAAGAAGGAGACGGTAATTCAGCCATCCAAGGTAAATTCCCATGACACCGCCGATTAACCCGGCGATGGAAATCATGCTCCGAACCCACCCACTGGCGGGGTCCAGCCCATGAACATCAGCACGAAGGCCACGATGAACACCATTGCCAGTGACAGCGGCAGGAAGACTTTCCAACCCAGGCGCATCAGCTGGTCATAGCGATACCGTGGGACCATTGCTTTGGCCATGGAGATGAAGAAGAACACCAACAGACACTTGAGCAGGAACCAGACGATACCAGGCACCCATGTGAATGGTGCGATATCCAATGGAGGCAACCAGCCACCCATGAACAGGATGGTCATCAGACCACACATCAAGGAGATCGCCACATACTCACCCAACATGAACATCATGTAAGGGGTAGAGCCGTACTCAACCATGAAGCCTGCAACCAGTTCAGATTCTGCTTCTGCCAGATCGAATGGCGGACGGTTTGTTTCAGCAAGTGCGGAAACAAAGAACACCACGAACATCGGGAACAGCGGCAACCAATACCAGTTCAAGATGGACAACCATGGAACGCCCAGCACGTGAGCAAGCCCGCGAGCCTGCTGCGCATAAACGATCTCGGTCAGGTTCAACGAACCAACGCAAAGCAGAACAGTCACGATCACGAAGCCGATAGACACTTCGTAAGAAACCATCTGAGCTGCAGAACGCAGAGCTGACAGGAACGGGTATTTGGAGTTGGAAGCCCAACCGCCGATGATCACGCCGTAAACTCCAAGGGAGCTGATCGCGAACACATACAAAATACCGACGTTGATGTTTGCAATCACCCAGCCATCCGCAACAGGCATAACCACCCATGCAGCGAGAGAGAGAACCACTGTAATCAGCGGCGCAAACAAAAACAGGAACTTATCAGATCCCGATGGGATCACTGGCTCTTTCAAAACAAATTTCAAAAGATCCGCAAAACTCTGCAGCAAGCCCCAGGGGCCAACAACGTTAGGACCACGACGGATCTGGACAGCAGCCCAGATCTTACGGTCAGCGTATAGAATGTAAGCAACGATCAGCAGCAGCACGACCATCAACAACACGCTCTGGAAGAGCATGATGATCAGCGGCCAGCCATAATCCCAGAAAAAAGCTTCCATGCTCACCGTCCCCTTATTCCGCCGCCTCAGCTCGGCGCTGCATGGCAAGTGCGGAACACTCGGCCATCACCGCTGAAGCTCGGGCAATCGGGTTGGTTAGATAAAAATCATTGAATGCCTGTGCGAAACCGGCACCATTCATGTCACCACCGCGTGCGGTAAGCTTGGAAACATCCGAAGCAACACCGGTCGCGATGCAATTTACATTCGCCATATGAGGAACTGCCTCAACAACAGCACCGCGCAACTGCGCAAAGCTGTTGAAGGAAAGCGGCTTACCAAGTGCGCCGGAAAGCGCACGAATGATCGCCCAGTCCTCACGAGCATCACCAGGAGGGAATGCAGCACGGTTTGCCAGCTGTACACGGCCTTCCAGGTTCACAAAGGTCCCTGGTTTTTCGGTGTAAGCAGCACCTGGCAGAATAACGTCAGCGCGGTGTGCACCGCGGTCACCGTGGGTACCGATGTAAACAACAAACGCATCACCGAAGGAAGACATGTCCAGTTCATCTGCGCCAAGCAGGAACACAACATCAAGGTCGCCTTTGGCAGCTGCGTCTTGAATACCACCAGTATCCAGACCGCCCTCACCCGGAACAAGTCCGATATCCAGACCACCAACGCGGCTGGCAGCAGTGTGCAGAACGTTAAAGCCGTTCCACTCATCGCTAACAGCACCAACGCTTTCAGCAAGTTTGGCAGCAGCAGCCAGCACAGCAGCACCGTCTTCACGGGCAATCGCGCCTTCACCAACGATAATCATTGGATTCTTCGCGTTCTTCAGGACGTCTGCAAATGCATTCTTGCCAGAAGCAAGATCCGCCAGAGTGTCCGGACCAGCACCGAGGTAATCCACATCATAAGTCAGGTCTGCAGGCTGGCCAATCAGACCAACTTTTGCACCGCTATGACGCCACACCTTGCGGATGCGAGCATTGAGAACAGGCGCTTCAACACGTGGATTAGCACCCACGAGAAGAATTACGTCAGCGTCTTCAATACCTTCCACGGAAGAGTTAAACAGATAGGTTGTCCGACCAAGCGATGGATCAAGCTGTGCACCATCCTGACGGCAATCCATGTTGGCGGAACCAACACTCTCCATCAAAGCCTTCAGAGCAAACATCTCTTCAACAGTTGCAAGGTCACCAGCGATCGCAGCAGTTTTAGAACCACCAGCCGCTTTCACCTTGGCCGCAACCGCGTTCAGAGCGTCAGTCCAGCTCGCAGGAGCCAGCTTACCCCCCTGCTTCACATACGGGCGATCCAGACGCTGTGTCTTCAGACCGTCCCAGATGAAGCGGGTTTTATCGGAGATCCATTCCTCGTTCACCTCTTCGTTGAGGCGAGGCATGATGCGCATGACTTCTTTACCGCGTGTATCAACACGGATAGCGGAACCAAGAGCGTCCATCACATCAACGCTTTCTGTCTTCACCAGTTCCCATGGACGAGCATTGAACTCGTATGGGCGGGAAGTCAGAGCACCAACCGGGCAAAGGTCAATCACGTTGCCCTGCAGCTCGGAGGAAAGCGCTTCTTCAAGATAAGTGGTAATCTCGGCATCTTCACCGCGGCCAATCAGACCCAGCTCAGAAACACCGGCAACCTCGGTCGTAAAGCGAACACAGCGCGTGCAGTGAATGCAGCGTGTCATGATCGTCTTCACAAGCGGACCGACATATTTATTTTCAACTGCGCGCTTGTTTTCCGCATAACGGGAACTATCTACACCGTAAGCCATGGCCTGATCCTGAAGATCACACTCACCGCCTTGGTCACAGATAGGGCAGTCCAGCGGGTGATTGATCAGGAGAAACTCCATCACACCTTCACGCGCTTTTTTCACCATAGGAGATTTTGTAAAAATCTCTGGTGGCTGGCCTTCTGGTCCCGGACGCAGATCGCGCACGCCCATTGCACAAGAGGCAACCGGTTTTGGCGGTCCGCCTTTTACTTCTACAAGGCACATGCGGCAGTTGCCGGCTACTGACAGCCGGTCATGAAAACAGAACCGAGGAATTTCCGCGCCGGCCTCTTCACAGGCCTGCATAACGGTATATTCCGCAGGAACTTCAATTTCTTTGCCGTCGACGACAAGCTTGGTCATGCGTTGGCATCCTCACCCTTAGCTTCTTTAGCCCGATAAGCTTCAAGAAGCTCAGTCACTTCAATTCCATCGATGGTCATGCCCTCAAGCCGGCAGCTTTTGAGTTTAGCGCCAGCCAGATTGGCATTTTCAAGGATCAGCCCAGAAAGATTGACTTTCTCGACTGACCAACCAGAAAGGTTTGCATCAAGGATAGACCAGCCTGAGAGATTAACGTCGTTGATGCGGCCACCAGACATGTTCACGTTATTAAAGGAGCATCCGGAAAGGACACAGTCATCAAACACGGAACCTGAAAGGTCGCTCTCATTCACATTCAGACGTTTTTTCTCATTGCTGATCTTCATATCCCCTACTCCGCTGCAATCTTGTCGGTCGCTGTGCGCTGCGTAGCAACGTATTGATCGATCCGATCTT
The DNA here is from genome assembly GCF_001623065.1 of Pseudovibrio sp. Ad46. Taxonomy (NCBI): domain Bacteria; kingdom Pseudomonadati; phylum Pseudomonadota; class Alphaproteobacteria; order Hyphomicrobiales; family Stappiaceae; genus Pseudovibrio; species Pseudovibrio sp. Ad46. The sequence continues at coordinate 111,811 of NZ_LMCG01000071.1, forward strand.
CAATCACAGGGCGGAAGTTTTTGATCAAACCCTGAATAGGCCATGCAGCCGCATCACCAAGCGCGCAGATCGTATGACCTTCCACCTGCTTGGTTACTTTGAACAGCATGTCGATTTCTTCATAAGAGCTCTCGCCCTTGACCATCCGCTCCATCACGCGCCACATCCAGCCCGTACCTTCACGGCACGGCGTACACTGACCGCAGCTCTCGTGTTTGTAGAAGTAGGACAGACGGGCAATCGCTTTGATGATGTCCGTGGAGTTGTCCATCACGATCACAGCAGCTGTACCCAGAGAAGAGCCAACTTCGCGCAGACCGTCAAAGTCCATCTTGGCGTCGCGGATCTCTTCGCCCTTCACACAAGGAACAGAAGAACCACCCGGAATAACTGCCAGCAGATTGTCCCAGCCGCCGCGGATGCCACCGCAGTGCTTTTCAATCAGCTCTTTGAACGGAATCCCCATGGACTCTTCAACAGTACAAGGTTTGTTCACGTGTCCGGAAACACAGAACAGCTTTGTACCAGCGTTGTTTTCGCGGCCAATACCGGAGAACCATGCACCACCACGACGCAAAATACTCGGGGCAACAGCAATGGATTCCACGTTGTTCACTGTGGTTGGGCAGCCATAGATACCCATGTTCGCAGGGAACGGAGGCTTCAGACGCGGCTGACCTTTTTTACCTTCAAGACTTTCCAGCAATGCAGTTTCTTCACCGCAGATGTAAGCCCCTGCACCGTGGTGCACGTAGATATCAAAGTCGTAGCCGTTCTTGTTGTTCTTGCCGATCAGGCCAGCATCATAAGCCTGATCAATCGCAGCCTGCAGACGCTCACGTTCACGAATGAACTCGCCGCGCACGTAAATGTACGCTGCAATAGCACCCATCGCGAAACCAGCAAGCAAGCAGCCCTCAACCAGATGGTGAGGATCATGACGCATGATTTCACGGTCTTTACAGGTGCCCGGCTCGGACTCATCTGCATTGACCACGAGATAGGCTGGACGACCATCGCTTTCCTTCGGCATGAAGGACCACTTCAGGCCAGTCGGAAAGCCTGCACCACCACGACCACGAAGACCGGAAGTCTTCATTTCGTCGATGATCCAGCTGCGACCTTTTTCAATAATGTCTTTGGTACCAGACCATGATCCGCGCTGACGAGCTCCTTCGAGCCCCCAATCATGCAGACCATAGATATTGGTGAAGATACGATCGGAATCGTTCAGCATCGCTTACCCCTCACCCTTTGCTTTGGCTTCCTGAGCTTTGCGGTGGCTCTCCAAGAACTCCGCAACACCAGCCTCAGCTGGACGAGGAACACCAGTATAACCAGCACCGCCAGTATTCAGAGCAGCACCTGCATGGTGCCGTGACGCTGCATCGGAACCGTCAACAACGATAGCTTCCTGAGGCGCACCCTTTGTGGTGTCCTCAATGTTCAGCAATGTGGTTGGACCACCCTCTGGCGCCGCGAAGATGCGGTCAACACCCTGAGGGCCCGGCAGAACCGGCTTTCCGCCAGCAATGTCATCAAGAAGCTTTTCAAACTTCTCAACATCCAGATCCTCATAGAAGTCTTTGAAGATCTGCACCATCGGCGCATTTACACAAGCACCAAGGCACTCAACCTCTTCCCAGGAGAAGTTTCCGTCTTCGGAAAGAGTATGAGGAGTCTCGGAAATCTTGCTTTTACAAACTTTGATGAGCTCTTCAGAACCACGCAGCTGACAAGGGGTCGTACCACACACCTGAATGTGTGCTTTTTTACCGACCGGCTGCAGCTGGAACATGGTGTAGAAGGTTGCCACTTCCAGAACACGGATGCGAGGCATATCGAGCATTTCAGAGATCGCACGGATCGCTGGCTCGGTCACCCAACCAACCTGCTCTTGCGCACGCCACAGAATTGGTACGACAGCAGATGCCTGACGCCCTTCTGGGTACCGCGCGATAACTTTATTCGCCCATTCCAGATTTTCTGGAGAGAACTCAAAAGACTCTGGCTGTTCGTGATGAAGACGACGCACTGACATTACCGGTCAATCTCCCCAAATACGATATCGATGGAACCGATGACAGCGGCAACGTCAGCCAACATATGGCCGCGGCACAGGTAATCCAACGCCTGCAGGTGAGCAAAGCCAGGAGCCTTGATCTTGCAGCGGTAAGGCTTATTGGTTCCATCAGAAACGAGATACACGCCGAATTCGCCTTTTGGCGCCTCAACGGCTGCATAAATCTCGCCTTCAGGGACTTTATAACCCTCGGTGTAAAGCTTGAAGTGATGGATCAGAGCTTCCATAGAGCGCTTCATTTCACCGCGCTTTGGTGGAACCACTTTACCATCGGTTGAAGAAACAGGGCCAGTTTCCTTACCCAGCATCTCCAGACACTGCTTAATGATGCGAACAGACTGATGCATCTCAAACATGCGGATCAGGTAACGGTCGTAACAGTCGCCGTTCTTACCGATTGCAATGTCGAATTCCATCTCATCGTAGCACTCGTAAGGCTGCGACTTGCGCAAATCCCACTTCGCACCGGAACCACGAACCATCACACCGGAAAAGCCCATAGCCCAGGCTTCATCAAGATCAACAACGCCGATATCAACGTTACGTTGTTTGAAGATACGGTTGTCAGTCAGAAGGCCTTCAATGTCGTCAAGAGTTTTGAGGAACGGATCACACCAGTTCCACATGTCCTCAAGCAACTGAGCAGGAAGATCCTGATGCACACCGCCCGGACGCACATAAGCCGCGTGCATACGAGCACCACAACCGCGCTCATAAAACGCCATAAGCTCTTCGCGAGGCTCAAAGCCCCACAGCGGCGGCGTCAACGCACCAACATCCATCGCCTGCGTCGTCACGTTCAAAAGGTGTGACAGCAAACGTCCAATTTCAGAGTAAAGCACACGGATCAGCTGACCGCGCTTTGGCACCTCAATGCCCAGCAAACGTTCAACTGCAAGAGCAAAAGCATGCTCCTGATTCATTGGTGCCACATAGTCCAACCGGTCGAAGTAAGGCACAGCCTGAAGATAGGTCTTGTGCTCGATCAGTTTTTCAGTACCCCGGTGCAGCAGACCGATGTGCGGGTCAACGCGCGTGACCACCTCACCGTCCAGTTCAAGAACCAGACGAAGCACACCGTGCGCCGCAGGGTGCTGCGGACCAAAGTTAATATTAAAGTTTCGTACCTGAGCCTCAGCCATTCTCTACCCGTGCCTCAGTTCGATGCTTTTTCATCACCAGGAAGCACATAGTCAGTACCTTCCCATGGTGAGAGGAAATCAAAACTACGGAATTCCTGAGTAAGCTGCACAGGCTCATAAACAACACGCTTTTTGGTGTCGTCGTAACGAACCTCTACATAACCTGTCAGAGGGAAATCCTTGCGAAGCGGGAAACCGTCAAAACCGTAGTCAGTCAGCAAGCGCCGCAGATCCGGGTTACCGGTGAACAGAATGCCGTACATATCGTAGGCTTCACGTTCAAACCATTCAGCACCCTTGAAAATGGAGATAACAGAAGGAATCGGAGTGGATTCATCTGTCTGAACCTTCACGCGAACGCGCAAGTTCTGAACGGGGGAAAGCAGGTGGTACACAACGTCGAAACGTTTTTCCCGAGCTGGCCAGTCCACACCGCAAATATCAACCAATGCTACAAAGCCGCACCGCGCGTCATCGCGCAGGAAACGCAAAACATTGATAATCTGATCATGGGACACATTAAGAGCCAGGTCGCCATAAGCAACCGACCAGCTCTTAACTTTGTCTCCAAGCGTTAGCTCGATAAATTCACCGAGTTCGCTAAGCGTCTCGTCCATTACCTTGTTTCCTATAGGTTGGACATCTCACAAATGGCAAGGAACCCCATGCCAGCAATGTCGATAAGGCCGCGCACCACGAAAGTGCACGACCTGTAATTTATCTTTCAATCGTACCCGTGCGGCGGATCTTCTTCTGCAGCAGCAGCACACCGTAAAGCAGCGCTTCAGCAGTTGGAGGACAACCCGGCACATAGATGTCAACGGGAACAACCCGGTCACATCCGCGTACAACAGAATAGGAATAGTGGTAGTAACCGCCGCCATTTGCACATGATCCCATGGAGATCACATAGCGAGGCTCTGGCATCTGGTCGTAAACCTTACGCAGCGCAGGTGCCATTTTGTTGGTCAGTGTTCCTGCAACAATCATCACGTCAGACTGACGTGGGGAGCCACGAGGAGCAAAGCCGAAACGCTCTGCGTCATAACGCGGCATCGACATCTGCATCATTTCCACTGCACAACAGGCAAGACCAAACGTCATCCACATGAGTGAACCGGTACGTGCCCACTGAATCAGACTTTCACTGGAAGTAACCAGAAAACCTTTATCAGAAAGCTCGTTGTTCACATTCATGAAGAACGGATCATTTTCGCCCACCGGGCGACCTGTGTTGGGATCAATGATCCCTTTTGGAGCTTCAGAGACAAGAGGCTTGGAGCCGTCAGAGATCAATCCCATTCTAGCGCTCCCTTCTTCCATTCATAGATGAACCCAATCGTGAGCACGCCCAGGAAGATCATCATGGAAACGAAGCCAAACCAGCCCAGTCCGCCATAAGCAACAGCCCACGGGAAGAGGAAAGCAACTTCGAGATCAAAGATGATGAAGAGGATCGATACCAGATAAAACCGGATGTCGAATTTCATACGCGCGTCATCAAAGGCATTAAAGCCGCACTCGTAAGCGGAGAGCTTCTCAGAATCTGGATTCTTGAAAGCTACGATAAACGGGGCAATGAGAAGCGCGAGGCCAATAACGAGGGCAACACCGATAAAGACGACAATCGGGATGTACTCCCTGAGGAGGTCTTCCATTTGTATATCCGTCCCTGGACGTAACAGGTCATGCGACCAATAAAACTCTTGGTGCACTGCACACACGGCAGAAAGTAGGGCGTAAGATTTGGAAGGACACCCTAGGATCCGGTGTATCTAGTCGCACCGCAACGCACGATTAGCTTAGCCCCACCATCTGCGCAAGACCTTACAACGGAGTAAATCGGGTTGGAAAGAGTGCCTTACGCCGCGAGAAGGTCACATTCTCGAGAGGCGGGCACTAAAAAGCCGCTAAAAACCTAGAGATATATATTATGAGTAAAATACTCATATTAAAATAGAAAAATGACGTTTTCTAACAATTGCTTGGGAAAACTACTCAAGACTTAAAATCGGACAATAAAATTGGTGCATTTTCCTGCGTAGTTCTGCGTAAATAGTCAAAATGTCTCAATTGAAGAGTCGCGGGGCAATACCCATGAGCCTGCACTACTTGCTACATTTTAAGTCCATGCCCGCAAAAACTTGTCCGCTAAATCCGCGATTTAAGACAGCTCCCCTACCCTAATTATAAGACAGCAAAGCTTTGGCAAAAGACATGGGCAGATAATGCAATAAAGCCCAGAGAAGATGAGCCAGAATACACGAAAGCACGGTGCGCTATTTAAAGCGAACACCGTGCTTTTCGTAGTAAATGAAAGTGGCGCGAGTGACGGGACTCGAACCCGCGACCTCCGGCGTGACAGGCCGGCACTCTAACCAACTGAGCTACACCCGCAACTCTCATTTATGTGTTTGTTATAGCAGCTACTTCTCAAGGAGAAGTGGCGCGAGTGACGGGACTCGAACCCGCGACCTCCGGCGTGACAGGCCGGCACTCTAACCAACTGAGCTACACCCGCAGCTATAACAGTTTGCTTGGACTGAACATCTCTTCCCAAGGGAAGTGGCGCGAGTGACGGGACTCGAACCCGCGACCTCCGGCGTGACAGGCCGGCACTCTAACCAACTGAGCTACACCCGCTCAATCCAAACTACCTTCAACAACACTTTGCTTTCCTGCGCCGCTTCTCCTAAGGAAAAGTGGCGCGAGTGACGGGACTCGAACCCGCGACCTCCGGCGTGACAGGCCGGCACTCTAACCAACTGAGCTACACCCGCTTGGGTCAGCAACGTTGTGTCGTTGTTGGTGGCGCTGATTTACGGCGGGGGCGGGTCCAAGTCAAGCGAAGTTGGATCGACTTTGCGAGTTTTTCCTGAATAACTTGTTTTCACTGTGAAAATCGGCCTCGAAATGCGTTCAGATGTGGAAAACAGGACTGCATATCACCCATTTTATCCCCTTCTGGACTCAAGGACTTTTTGGCTAGCCCTGAAAAAAATCTTATTCGCCATCAATGAAAATTCGAAAACCGCCTCAAAAAAGTCAAATCTCGTAATTCTACTTAGCGCGGGGCGGCTCCTGCGATAAAGTCAGGAACAATCATCTCAATCAAAATACAAAAAAGTCGACAGTCCAATTCATTTCAAGGACCGGTTTTATGGGCACATTTTTCAAAGCGCTTGCTCTCGTAGCAACAACAGCTGTCGCAATCCCCTCACCCACTCGGGCTGATACAGGGGACTTCATCATCGGGCTCGGTGTAAGAGCGATCGGAAACACGATCATAGATCACACCGCAGCTCAACAACCGACCCCACATGTCGTCACCGCACAATCGCAGCAGGCGCGCAGCATTCCCCGCATCGCAACTCAGCATACAGTGGCTCTCAGTCGCATTCAGCTGAAGGACGTCCAGTATCGCCTCAACCTGCTCGGCTACAACGCCGGGTTTCCAGATGGTGTAGCTGGTAAACGCACCTTGCGCGCAATAGGCAGGTTTCAAAGCACCCTTGGTTATGTGGCAACCGGGCGGCTTACACAGTCTCAACTGGAAGAGCTTTACACCCGCACGCAAAAGAAACGCTATCAGAAAACCCAGATTGATCAGGCGCAACCAACACCAGCTCAACCGCCCCTCCCCCAATCCAATCCCGGCGGGTACTCGGAGGCGGAAAAAGCAACAGTCAGGATCCCAAAAGAAAACAAGCTTGCGCTAGACCCCAAAAATCCACCTAACATTTATGGTCTGATCACTGGCATGCGCAGTGACGAAACTGCGGGCTTTCTAAAAACAGAAGGCTATGAGGAATGCGTAGAGACAACCGGACTGACCATCTGCAAGAAAGCAACCAAGAACCTTGAGGAAACCGTCAGCGTCAATAAGGTTGGAAACATCATCTACGGACTGAGCCGCACTGTGAGCTTCAAGACTGCCGCTCCAAGATCTGCAGTCCTAACCAAACTGGCAGAGGCCTACCCCAACCTCACCCGCTTCAAAAAGATGGCAACGTCCAGCTCCAAAACCTGCTTGGAGCACCACACTGGCGATGGGGCTAGTTTATTAGCACCTGCAGAGGCCAATCCATCCGACCCTGAAACGCTTCTGACACTTACAGAAAACTGCCGCAACTTCTACGCCATTGAGCTAGAAGGCACCCGCAACCTCAAGACCATGCGCATCACCCTCTACGACGGCCACCCCATCCAACTTGCAGAAGAAGAGCAAACCGGCATTTTCCAAACCAAATCCGAAGCCGCGGATGAGCTAAAGTTCTGATCAGCCTATGCCTTTGTATTGGCCTCAGATAATTTGGGGCCAATACAGCAGATGCCTCCAACCTCGTCAGGATTCACTCCCCACAAGTGAGAGATTATTCCTGCTACATACACAGTTAAAGTAGCCTCAAAAATTCATTTCTGTTCACCCGCAAATTTGTCCTTTTGGGAGCTCCAGAATGTTCAAAGCAAAAGCGCTCGCCCTGCTGGCTGCACTGTGTCTGTGCGCAACATCAGCCACTTCAGCCTCACTGCATAAACTCGAAGAATTCAAACCTCACGTCTCGTATGAAAAGACATCCTATACCTTTCCGTTTCTCGCCAAAGAAATTGAAGCGGCAAGCTATGATGCTAACGGATCTCTTGGATACATCCTCGTCGCATCAGACTCAGCAGATAATCTCGTTATCTCTACATGGCAGTCCAATGTCACAACACCAGTAGATCTGGTCAATCGAGGCAAAGCGCGCAGTGTTTCCGTCGCAAAGATCGACGACACCCACTTCATCACGCCCGTCATTGATGGAGGCAACAAGCTCAGGGTCATTCTCTGGAAGATCACAGGAGACGGCACGATAACTTATCGTAGTTTTCTTCTAGGGCCAGAGGTGACAGAAGTCACCTCTGCAAGTTCCGGCTCGGCTGCCATGATTGTTGCTCAACGCAAAAATGGCACTTTGTTTGCCAGAGCCTACAAGTTGAAAAACGCCAATAATTCGCCGGAAAAAGTACTAGACGAAAAAGGAACATACAACTTCGCAGGCGCAGCCGACCAACTCACCTTAAGTGACGGAACTGCAAATCTCCTCGCCTTCCGCGATGGTGATGGAAAACTGAGAGTTACCCGCCTTCGCAAACGCCAGAACGCATCCGTAATTGAACGCGGACCAACACTTGTAAGCATGGGCCAAATTCAGAAAGCCGCAATTACTGCTGCCGATGGCACTCCGAATGGCCGATGGATCACCCTATCAACAAGCAAAGGCCCCAGCGAGTTCAAAACAGGGCATAAATGTTTGGGCCAGACCATACACAAAGAACCCCATGGGCGTGGCAAGCTAATCGAATGGGATATCGGAACCGACGGCACCCAGTACCTCCGCCGAAGGGCTGAGCGTGAGTTTCAGGGCAGCGGAGGCGTCGCGAAGGAAGTCGCCGTAGAAGTGATCGGCAATGGCAACTATCTGGTCAGCAGCCACCTGGGCTTTGACACCTTCTGCAAACGAAACCCAAAAAACCGTGGCAAGCAGCGAATGGAGGTCCACTTATGGGATCACGCTGGCACCACCTATGACAAAGACGTCTCAGGCCGCATCAACGGCAAATACTACGACGTCGCCATCGCTGAGTTTCGCCCCATTCAGAACTACAACGCAAACTTCGTCGTAGCCCTCATCGGCGAAAACGAACAAGTCAAACTGACCATCTGGGGTGTGAAGTAGCTCAATCCTGAACCATCAAGGCAATTCAAGAGCTACCAGACAAAGAAGGCAGCCTCTTCAGGGAAGCTGCTTTTTTGTGCATCAACAAGTCTCCAGGGGTTTGCTTCAGTGCCTTTTCAGAGTGCCAACACCTTAAATCATTGCCTGAAACAAACCTTCTCGCATGAAGTACATTCACGGAAAGCTTACAAGAAACATCAGATAGGCATCGAACTTACCCGCATACCCAAAAATATCAGCATTTAAAAATCTCAACCTAGGAGTGAAATAATTAATTTATTTCAACTTACATTTTTTAGAGTTTGAGATAAATTTGCTGCAAGCGGATCTTTCCCGTCTTTCTTTTGATTTTATAAGTGTGCAAGGCAACAAAATGCGCAAAATGACTAAGCTTACTTCTGCTCTCTGCCTCTCTTTAGCAATCAGCACCACCGCCGCCCGTGCAGGCTCTGAGGATTTCATCTTCGGCCTCGGTGCAGGCATTATTGGTAGCGCTATTGTAAACGGTGCTAAAAAGAGCGCCCCAGCTCAGACGCAGAAACGAACAACACGGAAAAGAAGTAGTTTTTCAGCTGAGACACAGGACATCCAGCTACGCCTGAGCATGCTGGGCTTTGATGTGGGCACACCAGACGGCGTTTCAGGCCGCCGCACACGCAACGCCATACGCCAATTCCAAATTTCCATCGGCGCTTATGCAAATGGTAAGCTCGATAACAGACAAATTGCCAAGCTCTATGAACAGACAACACCACAACAGCCAGCAGCGCCAACACCTGTCGCAACCTCTGCCCCAGCGCCGGTTGCAGCCACGGCCCCAATACCTGTGGCGATCGTTGCACCAACGCCAGTAGTAGCACCAGTTGCAACAGCCGCACCATCGCAGCAAATCAACATTACAATACCTGTCACCCCCGGTTCAAACGCAACCAACAACGCTCAGGTGGTAAATGTCACTCCAAACGTGTCTCCCAAAAACGAGACACAAGTCGCGGTGACCACCTCGAAGCATCCCGCTCTTGATCCGGCCAATCTCCCGTCAATTCACGGCTTAACCGTTGAGCGCTTTGAGCATGACGTGCAAGGCCTGCTGGAAAAAGTCGGATACCAGGGGTGCGTAGTGGATGAAACGAAGACTGTGTGTTCACTGGAGAAAGACACACTCTCTGAAACCGTAAGTGTGCTTACTCAGGATGAAAACATCTACGGCTTGCAACGTGAAGTCAGCTTCAAAAACCCGGCTCCCCGCGCTGCAATCATGGGCAAGCTGCTGGACGCCTACCCGGTGCTCACGCATTTTGAGAATATGACTGCCACACAGGATAAAACCTGTCGCATTACTTACGTCAACAACAGCGGCGAGCTCCTGAAGCAGGCTCTGGAGAAACCATCCAACGCAGAAGCGCTGCGCCAGCTGTCAGACAACTGTAATGACTACCACAGCCTGGAAGTCTTTGGAGAAGACACTGTGAGTGGCATACGCCTCGTGTTTTACAGCAGCAAGCCAATCAAGGATGCGATTGAAAACCGCAAGGGTGCGTTCCAGATTTCCTCAAAGCCAGCACAAGACCTGACCTTCTAATGCTCCATCTAAGCTGAGCACCAATACGACACAAGCCAAACAAAAAAGGCAGCTTCCTCAGGGAAGCTGCCTTTTATTTTGCATCAAAGCTTTAAGAAGCTCACCAGTCATGGCGAATGCGTACGATCAGGGCGGTCATGAAGCCAAAGAACGCTGGAAGACCAGCATGTTCCAAACCAAACCAGGAGCAGCCAACAAGCATCTCCTTTTGTAGGCCTTTCAAAAGTTCCAAAAACAGGAAAAATCGACCCTCTGCACAACAGCATTAGAAGCTCCTCAAGATCTGATTTCACAATTGCGTGTCAAATCGGCCCTTCGGGGAGCTTCTTGCGTTTGGATTGGCCCTCCTCCTGCAGCACTCACTACGCATTCACTGCTCTGCCAATATTCGAGTCACTTGCGGCACACCCAACGCGGCCACGAACGCTTAAGACAAAAACTGAAAACCAAATCATGCAGCTGCAAAGCAAGGCATGCTTTACCAAGAACAATGAGGGATTCTGCGATGAAAACTGCCACAAAATTTCTACTGGCTACGACAACAAGCTTGTGCCTGCTGACCACACAGTCAAACGCCAGTGAGGAAGATTTTCTGCTCGGTCTTGGCCTCGGCGTTGCGGGCGCAATTGTGGCAGATGAAGCGATCAGCGATGACGTCTACGTGGAGGAAGTCTATATAGAAGAGGTCTATATAGACGAACCAGACCTCTATGTTGATGACAACGGAGATATCTATGTCGACGACTACGATGACTTCTATGAGGAGGATATCTACGTAGACGAAATCTATGTAGAGGACGTTTATATAGAAGTGCCGCACGTTGTAATCCCTCAGGCCACTCCCCGTCACCAACCCGCACAGACCCAAACACGCAAGCCATCCCAAAACCAACGCAAGGTCGGTTCACCTCAAACTCGTGGTATTCAGGTTCGTTTGAATAGTCTTGGATACAACGCAGGGAAACCCGATGGCATTCCTGGCAAAAAAACACGCAATGCGATCTCCCGCTTCCAAACCTCCCTCAATCATCCCGCCACAGGAAAACTAACTAACGTAGAGATTGCTGCTCTGGTTGAAAAAACTTCGAACCTCAATTCGAAAAAACAGCCTCAGAAAACTGACCAGCCAGCAAAGGAAGCAAGAAAAAAAGATCCTGTGAAGACCGCTGGAAAAATGCCAAGCATTCACGGGATGACCACAGGCGCTCCATTTGCAGGAACTGCGGAAAATCTGACAAAGAAAGGCTACTCCAACTGCCAGATTAAAACTGGCACTGTGAGCTGTACCCGCACAACAAAAAGTTTGAAAGATCAGATCACCGTCGGTTCAATTGACGGATCTGTCTATGCAATCCAGCGTTCCGTTCATTTTATTGAACCTGTTCCGCGGAAAGAAATTGAACATAGAATAGCCTCTGCTTATCCAAATCTCATCAATCAAAACAACATGATCCAGGCAAGCTCAGCCCACTGTCTCACAAACTATCAGCAAAGTCCTTCATCTCTGGCTCTGTCAACACTGAAGACACCACGGGAAGTGCAGCAACTTTTAGCCGCAGCAAAGTCATGCTCTTACCTCTATGCAATCGAGATTGACGATAAAGACCCGGCGAGTAGATTGGATATTGTGCTTTATTCAGCCAAACCAATCCAGTCCGCCCTCCATAAGAAGACAGATATCTTCGGTGCAACGACCGAAAAAACCAAAGACTTGACCTTCTGACAACATCCTTGAAGCCAAAACTGGCTTAGACACAAAAAAGGCTCTGATATTTTCATATCAGAGCCTTTTCTTAGTTCAGCTTAAAACTGCCGTTACCAGCCGTGGCGAATGCGCACGATCAGGGCGGTCATGAAGCCAAAGATCATGTGACCAACCAGAGACGCCCATGTCAGCTGAATGAAGCCGAGGAACGGTGGAAGACCAGCAAAGATGTGCGCCATGATGTAAAGCGCGAACACCCAAAGACCAACGCCATAGCAAAGACCAACAACCCACCATGGCAGCGGCGGAATGATCACACGTGCCAGCGGACGAGCAATATAGAGGTATCCGATAGGATAAAAGACGACGCCAACGACGGCGTGGATGACTTCAGCCCAGAAAAGGCTTCTGAAACCAAAGACCGACTGCACAAGTGCAGCTGGCTGTAGTGGACCACCAACCCAGAACGGCGTGATATAGCGCGCCCAGATCTCCCAGCTTACATCTGCAACGATGCCTGCCAGAAGGATGGTGACCAGAGTGTGCCACACAAGTGGCGGACAGATAGGGTGCTTATGACTTGAACCACTCATACGGCGCATGCCTCCACGTAGTTATACTTGATTGCCACGCGGAGTTAAAAACGATCTCAGTCATACAAGCTGTTATCTACGGCACACTTAGCAGCGCAATAACGGCTCTTGAGCAGGTCCTACACGATTGTTTCCAACCGAACACCAGGACTTCACTCATTTAAGGGCAAAGCGGCTCTCAAAAAGTTGACAAAACGAGAGCACGCTAAGCGAATAAGCTCCACAGGCTATTGCAGCAAGCTTAGCTATAAGATCCTGAGATCACCCTTTGGTTTTCGCTCAGATTAGCACCCTGCCCTACAGCCTTGAGAAACCAATTGCCGAAACGCCGCCTTAAGCTTAACAGCGCCGTCCTCGGTAATTTTCAGGAGAGTAAACAACAAAAAAGCCTCCGCGGATCTCCGGGAGACTTGAAATCCTCTAAGAGGAATGGTGGGCGATGAGAGACTCGAACTCCCGACATCTTCGGTGTAAACGAAGCGCTCTACCAACTGAGCTAATCGCCCCCGCAGGGTGGTACGCCGTGTGGCGTGGGGAGCTATTTAGCCGCCCTCCCTACCCTTGGCAAGGCCTGAGATTGAAAAAAACGACATTACCAGCAAAAAACTTGGAGCTGCCATCCATCCTGTGAATTACCTGATTAAACAAAGGCTTGTCGTCACAGTAAAAAACCGACAACCCATCAGAAATGAGCGCATAAAAAAAGTCCCTGCCGCTCCAATGAACAACAGGGACTTTTAAACCCAAAACGAACAAGCCCAATTAGGCGTTGACCGCGTCCTTCAGGCCTTTACCAGCTTTAAATTTCGGCGTCTTGGAAGCCGGAATCTGAATGGTTTCGCCTGTGCGTGGATTACGGCCTTCAGTTGCCGCACGAGCGGAAACGGAAAAGTTGCCAAATCCGATGATCCGAACTTCATCGCCGCTCTTCAGGGTTTCAGTGATTGCTTCGAAAGATGCTTCTACTGCTTCGCCTGCCTGTGCTTTGGTCAAGCCAGTTTTTTCCGCAACGGCCCCGATCAGATCATTCTTGTTCATGACAGTCCCTTTCTAAAATAACGTGGGGAATGCTTTAGATTCGCGCTGCACTCCTGAATCGGACATTCGTGCGAAATTGCGTTCAAATCAAGCCGCGAACCGCAGAAAACGGCCATTTTCTGTGTAGTATCAACCAAAAAAAGCCCCGGAACTTGTCCGAGGCTTTTGTATCCACAAGCAGACGCTCTGGTTCAGTGTGCGACGACCCCTGAACCCTTGTCATCTTTGACCAGTGCTTCAGAGCTGGACTTTTCTTCCTCTTCGCTCCATTCGATGGCTTCAGGCATACGAACAAGAGCATGTTCAAGCACTTCGTCCATGCGAGCGACTGGAATAATTTCCAATTCATTCTTCACATTGTCAGGAATATCAGCCAGATCCTTCGCGTTATCCGCTGGGATCAGAACCTTCTTGATGCCACCACGAAGAGCAGCCAGAAGCTTCTCTTTCAGACCACCGATTGGCAGCACGCGGCCACGCAGTGTGATCTCACCTGTCATCGCCACATCACGACGAACCGGAATACCGGTCATCACGGAGATAACAGTTGTCGCCATGGCGATACCAGCAGATGGACCATCCTTTGGAGTAGCTCCTTCTGGAACGTGAACATGCAGTTCGCGCTTTTCGAAGAGCGGAGGCTCAATGCCGAAGTCTTCTGAACGGGAACGAACGTAAGAGGCAGCAGCCGAGATGGACTCTTTCATCACATCACGCAGGTTGCCGGTTACGGTCATCTTGCCCTTACCTGGCATCATGACACCTTCAATGGTCAGCAACTCGCCGCCCACCTCAGTCCATGCCAGACCGGTGACAACACCAACCTGATCTTCGTCTTCAACCTGACCGAAGCGGAAGCGAGGCACACCGAGGTATTCCTCAATCAGCTCTTCATCCACTTTGATGGTCTTCTTGTCGTTGACCAGAATGTCCTTCACAGCCTTACGGGCCAGAGTGCTCATCTCACGCTCAAGGTTACGCACACCAGCTTCACGGGTGTAAAGACGGATGGTCTTCTGCAAAGCGCCATCAGACACTTCGAACTCACCATCCTTCAGACCGTGGTTCTTCACAGCCTTTGGCAACAGGTGACGACGGCAGATCTCGATCTTCTCATCTTCAGTGTAACCAGCAATACGGATGACCTCCATACGGTCCATCAGTGGACCCGGAATGTTCAGCGTATTGGCTGTGGTCACAAACATGACGTCGGATAGGTCGTATTCCACTTCGAGGTAGTGATCCATGAAGCTACCGTTCTGCTCAGGGTCAAGAACCTCAAGCAGAGCAGAAGACGGATCGCCACGGAAATCCATACCCATCTTGTCGATCTCATCGAGCAGGAACAGCGGGTTGGACTTCTTCGCTTTCTTCATTGACTGAATGACCTTACCCGGCATAGAGCCGATGTAAGTGCGGCGGTGACCGCGAATTTCAGCCTCATCACGCACGCCGCCAAGAGACATGCGCACAAACTCACGTCCGGTTGCTTTCGCGATAGATTTACCAAGAGACGTTTTACCTACGCCTGGAGGGCCAACAAGACACAGGATAGGACCGCGCAGCTTATTCGCGCGCTTCTGCACTGCAAGGTACTCCACAATGCGTTCCTTGACCTTCTCAAGGCCAAAGTGGTCGGTATCCAGAACCTTCTCAGCAAGCGTCAGATCATGCTTGACCTTGGACTTCCTGCTCCACGGAATGCCGATCAGCCAGTCAAGGTAGTTGCGAACCACAGTCGCTTCCGCAGACATCGGGCTCATCTGCTTGAGCTTCTTCAGCTCAGCATTCGCCTTCTCGCGAGCTTCCTTGGACAGCTTCGTCTTCGCAACGCGCTCTTCCAGCTCAGCAAGTTCATCACGACCATCTTCACCATCGCCGAGTTCTTTCTGAATGGCCTTCATCTGCTCATTCAGATAGTACTCGCGCTGGGTTTTCTCCATCTGGCGCTTCACGCGGGAGCGGATGCGCTTTTCCACTTGCAGAACGGAGATCTCGCTCTCCATCATGCCCAGCACCTTCTCAAGGCGCTCGGTAACAGCCACAGTGCCAAGCAGTTCCTGCTTGTCCTGGATCTTCACAGCAAGGTGGGATGCAATGGTATCAGCAAGCTTCGAGAAGTCGTCAATCTGATTAACGGCGCCGAGAACCTCAGGAGACACCTTTTTGTTCAGCTTCACGTAATTCTCGAACTCGGAAATCACTGAACGGCCAAGAGCCTCGATCTCAACTTCGTCACCGCCAGCTTCATCAAGAATAACGGCTTCCGCTTCATAAAGGTCTTCGCGATCAGTGAACTTGCCGATTTCAGCACGAGCCCCACCTTCAACCAAAACCTTTACGGTGTTATCTGGCAGCTTCAGCAGCTGCAAAACTGTTGCAAGGGTACCGACTTTGTAAATCTGATCGGTATCCGGATCGTCATCCGCCTCGTTCATCTGGGTCGCAAGCAAAATCTGCTTATCAGACTCCATCACCTCTTCCAGAGCACGGATCGATTTCTCGCGCCCTACAAACAGCGGCACGATCATATGAGGGAATACGACGATGTTGCGCAGTGGGAGAACAGGAAAAACAGAGTTTTCTGTCTCTTCTTCCGGGCGCATTTCATTGTCAGCCATCTCTATTCCTTTCAAATTGCAGCTTTCCAACGAAAGCTACGAAAAAGCGCAACATAAAAATCGACTAAGGCCCTTAGGGCATTCGTAGAATTTCGAGGGCCGAATTCACTCGCCCCAAAACGGGCACAAACAAATTCGCCAAGCTGCGAACTAGACCTATTAGGTGGAGACACCGCCTCCAAGTGTCAAGCACTCCGCTTCCAAGTCTTTCAGCGATCTGTTGATATTATAAGCTTTTTTCCTGTTATCAGGAGCGTATAACACCGTTTGGTCGCCCTCACACTTAAGCTGGAACACCATCCTTCCCGGTCTTGGTTCGCGTTTACGCAGAACACTCATACGCATCATCATGCTAGACACATGAGACAAAAAATGGGCGGCACTTTTTTCAAGAAGTTACCGCCCAAATTAAACTCAATACCCGTGAGCGAAGCCTACTGGCTCATCAGTCCCCATCGCCTTACGCGCTGGTTGCTGAATTTTCCGCACGATCCTCGTAAATGTACAAAGGACGCGCATCGCCGTCGACCACCTCACCGGAAATTACAACTTCCTTCACACCCTTAAGGCCAGGAAGCTCGTACATGGTTTCCAGCAGAATTGCTTCCAGAATAGAACGCAGTCCGCGAGCACCGGTCTTACGTTCAATCGCACGTCGGGCAACTGCCTTCAGAGCGTCTTCATGGAAGGTCAGCTCTACGTTTTCCATTTCGAACAAACGCTGGTACTGCGCAACAAGCGCATTCTTAGGTTCACTCAAGATGGACACCAAAGCGTCTTCATCCAGATCTTCAAGAGTTGCAATAACCGGCAAACGGCCAACAAACTCAGGAATAAGACCAAACTTCAGCAGATCTTCTGGCTCAAGCTCAGAGAACAACTCACCGGTCTTGCGATCTTCAGGTGCAAGCACAGAAGCAGCAAAGCCGATAGAGGTTTTGCGACCACGGTCAGAAATGATCTTGTCCAGACCAGCAAATGCACCACCGCAGATAAACAGAATGTTTGTTGTATCCACCTGCAGGAATTCCTGCTGCGGATGCTTACGACCACCTTGCGGCGGAACAGAGGCAACAGTCCCTTCCATGATCTTCAGCAGTGCCTGCTGAACACCTTCACCAGAAACGTCACGGGTGATGGATGGGTTTTCTGCCTTACGGGTAATTTTGTCCACCTCATCGATGTAGACAATACCGCGCTGCGCACGCTCAACATTGTAGTCTGCGGACTGAAGCAGCTTCAGAATAATATTTTCAACGTCTTCACCAACGTAACCCGCTTCAGTCAGCGTGGTTGCGTCAGCCATCGTAAACGGAACATCCAGAATTCGGGCGAGCGTTTGTGCCAGATGGGTTTTACCACATCCGGTAGGACCAACCAGAAGGATGTTGGACTTAGCAAGTTCAACATCGTTGTTCTTGGAAGCATGATTCAGGCGCTTGTAGTGGTTATGAACCGCTACAGACAGAACCTTTTTGGCTCGGCCCTGACCAATCACGTAATCATCAAGAACACCACGAATTTCCTGAGGTGTCGGAATCCCATCACGAGACTTCACAAGCGAAGATTTGTTTTCTTCGCGAATAATGTCCATGCAGAGTTCGACGCACTCATCGCAGATGAATACGGTCGGACCCGCAATCAGCTTACGGACCTCATGCTGGCTTTTTCCGCAAAACGAGCAGTAAAGCGTATTCTTGCTGTCGCTGCCGCTGGCTTTGCTCATGAGATATAACCCCGCATCGTTTCAAGGGACACAGCCCCTGTTAGAATTCTTAGTTCGACAGCGATACTTTCGCCGCGACGTTCTACTGACTTATCGCGTTTTGTGTTCCGCTTCCAGAGGGAAGCTTTGGAAATCACTAATAGCCATTCTCTTATGCGATATTTGGCTCGCAATAATCAACATTCCTTTAAGCCTCGCACGCAAAGTTCATTCCCTGTTAAAAAAACTTGCGCGCGAGTTACTTTATAAAACCGGCTTTAAGCTGGTTCGATAACGTTCAAGCTCTCGCGATTTTCGATAACGTTATCAATCAGACCGAACTCTTTCGCCGCATCTGCACTCATAAAGTTATCACGTTCAAGCGCTTCTTCAACAGCGTCAAGAGTCTGACCTGTATGAGAAACATAGATCTCATTGAGGCGACGCTTCAGCTTCAGAATTTCCTGTGCATGCAGCATAATGTCTGCCGCCTGCCCGCGGAAACCGCCGGAAGGCTGGTGAACCATGACGCGGCTGTTTGGCAAAGAAAAGCGCATACCCTTTTCACCAGCAGCCAAAAGCAGGGAACCCATGCTTGCAGCCTGACCGATACAAAGAGTTGAAATCTTCGGACGGATAAACTGCATAGTGTCATAAATAGCAAGACCACTGGTCACAACACCACCCGGGGAATTGATATAAAGTGCAATTTCTTTGTTCGGGTTTTCCGCTTCCAGATAAAGCAACTGGGAACACACCAGTGTAGCCACAGTATCTTCCACAGGACCGGTCAGGAAGATAATACGTTCCTTCAACAACCTTGAGAAGATATCATAGGCCCGCTCACCCCGGTTGGTTTGCTCTACAACCATTGGCACCAGGCTGTTCGTGAAATACTCAACAGGATCGGTCATGCGTCATCCATTTTAAATATGCAGAAAGCTTCGTGAAGCTCGGTAACTTATCCGGCATTCCGGTAAGCCTGCAAGAAACTTATGTCGAAAAAAGCGCCACGCCCACCCACGGGATGTCGCCCTTGTCTTAAAGGCACTTGCCAAAAGGTAAAGCCACAAGGTTTATGGAGTGTTTCCATAAGACCCGATAGTCTTATCCCAATTATAAGGGAGCTTAAAGACCACATTGGGCCTATGCACTTAAGACGGCTTCAGATATTTCGGCTTTCCACCTCAAAATTCAAGATGTCAAAAAAGAAAAAGGGGGCACAAGGCCCCCTTTCCGAAATTCTTGGGTAATCCCAACAATTATGCTTCGTCTTCGTCCTGAGCCATCAGCTCTTCTTTAGACACAACTTTGTCGGAAACTTTCGCGAGTTCCAGAATGTAGTCCACAACCTTCTCTTCGTAGATTGGGGCACGCAAGGAAGCGAGAGCCTGTTCGTTGTTCTTGTAGAATTCGAACACCTGCTGTTCCTGACCTGGGAACTGACGAACGCGGTCGAACAGAGCCTTCTGAACTTCTTCGTCGGTAACCTGAACTTTGTTCTGCTCACCAACTTCAGAAAGAACCAGACCAAGGCGTACACGACGCTCAGAGATCTTGCGGTATTCAGCTTTAGCTTCGTCTTCGGTTGTTTCTTCGTCTTCGAAGGTTTTACCGGACTGCTGCATGTCAGCTTCAACCTGCTTCCAGACACCGTCAAATTCTGTTTCCAGAAGTTTCTCAGGCAGCTCGAAGGAGTACTCTTCGTCCAGCTTGTCCAGCAGAGCGCGCTTTACTTTCTGACGGGTAGCTGCACCGAACTGGCTTTCAATCTGGCCACGAACGATTTCTTTCAGCTTCTCAAGGGATTCAAGACCCAGCTTGGTTGCCATTTCATCATCAATGGAAACTTCGCCAGCAGCTTCAATGCCTTTAACGTCGATGTCGAAGGTAACTGCGCGACCAGCAAGGTTTGCGGCGCCGTATTCTTCAGGGAAGGTCACGTCGATGACTTTTTTGTCACCGATTTTCATGCCAACGATCTGCTCTTCAAAGCCAGGAATGAACTGACCAGAACCCAGAACCAGCTGACCGTTCTCATCTTCACCACCTTCAAATGGCTCGCCGTCAAGCTTGCCGAGGTAATGCATGGTAACGCGGTCACCGTCTTCAGCAGCAGCACCTTCTTCGCGCGCTTCAAATGGACGGTTGCTTTCTGCGATCTGCTTAACCTGCTCGTCAACTTCGTCTTCGGAAATTTCAACGATTGGGCGTTCAAGTTCAATCGCAGAGAAATCTACGATGTCGAACTGTGGCAGAACTTCATAGGAGATGGTGTAAGCGAGATCTGCTTCACCAGCCAAAACTTTCTCAGCATCATCGTCAGAAAGATCGATTTCTGGCTGAAGAGCTGGCTTTTCTTTGCGCTCTTCAATGGTCTTAGCAGTGGTTTCGTTGATCAGGTTACCGATCAGCTCACCCATTGCCTGACGGCCATGAACTTTCTTGAGATGAGAAACTGGAACTTTACCCGGACGGAAGCCGTTAATGTTTACCTTTGACTTCATGTCATTAAGATATTCATCGAGGCGGGTCGCCAGATCCGTCGCCGGGATAACGACTTTGAGTTCGCGCTTTAGGCCCTCGGCCAGGGTTTCTGATACCTGCATGGTCTTTGCTTCGTCCTTGATTTAGGACGCGTACCGACAAACCAATATGGTTTGTCCCAGCACGGTAAACATAACACCAATTTCGAAGGGGGGAAAACGCTTCGGGAGAAAATCCCTCAGCTCTTATCCGCCTGACGAAAAGGTGAGCATAAACCGAACCTCGACAACGCCCTCAACTTTTCCGTTTCCGATAAGCTACGGTCGTTTATTTATGCACCGTATCACCGGGGATATGGTGCGGCTGGAGGGACTCGAACCCCCACGGTCTCCCGCTAGAACCTAAATCTAGTGCGTCTACCAATTTCGCCACAGCCGCGTTGGAGGGGTAGCTAAATGGGAACCTAAGAGAAGTCAACCACCTAATACGCTGTTTATGCCCAGTTCTCGGTTTTCCACGCCATTTCTACCTATGAAACTGTGCATTACGACAATCCGGGGCTTATTTCTCACGGAGGAGATCGCATCACATCCTTTTTCTTTTCTGGCTCGTGCATTGCCAGCCAGCAAGCCACTCCGCTCACTCACAAAGTGGCGTCAGAACCCGCTGCATAAAAGCCGCGCCTTTTTCGGTCAGATACAACTCCCGGCGGCGACCATCCGTTTTATCCGCCTCAACACGGGCATAGTTATGTCCGCCACGCACATCCTTGTGCCCTTCGCACCAGTAATAGATGTTGCGGGTCGCAGTTCCTGATTGGTAACCAATCTTCTTTTGAAGGCCATGAGGATGGATCGTCACCCCCTCCTCCTGATGAACGGCAATTTCAAGCAATGTCAAAACCGTCGAGACCTGCATTTTAGCATCATGGTCTTTAAACGGTGCCAGCGCCTCGATGATCTGGCGGAGTGCTGCAGAGTGCTGTGTCGTCTTGCTCATAAGAATATCCGTAATATCGTCCCGAAGGCGAAGACGATCACACGTTTTACGCGCAACCCTCCCCCTTCTCTCGTCTGCCTATCGCATTGCTTGTCTCACTAAATGATACGCATGACGTTTCGTAGATCAATTATCACAAATATTGATGATTCCCACCAGATATCTCAGCAGCTAAACCCATCCCTTGGGCGGGGAAGCTTTAAAAATCACCCAAAAATTGAACCAGCTCGGTGAGCACATCCGGAATATGCGAAACCAGATCTTCCGCAATAAGCCCGGCTCCGGCAATTTCAGCGGCCCGGCCATGCACCCAAACACCTTTCGCAGCGGCCTCATAGCCACCAAGTCCTTGCGCCAGATATCCGGCAATCACACCCGCCAGCACATCACCAGACCCAGCTGTTGCAAGCCAGGGTGTGCCACTGGCATTGATGGACACATGCCCCTCAGGGTCTGCAATCACCGTATCCGCCCCCTTCAGCACAACCACAGCACCAGCCTGTTTCGCGGCCTTCTTGGTGCGCTCCACTTTGCAATCTGTGGACGTGGGATCATACAAATCAGGAAACAAACGCCGGAACTCACCCTCATGAGGTGTGAGCACAACACGCCCAGCGCAGTCAGAATCCGCAATGTAGGCAAACAAGTGCTCCGGCTTTTCCTCAAAGGACGAAAGCGCATCCGCATCCAAAACCACACCGCGCGCTCCGGAAAGACACTCAGCAACCCGCTCCTGCGTCTCGCGGCCAATACCGGCTGCCGGTCCGATCACCACGGAGTTGAGCCGCTCATCTTCCAAAATACGTTCAAAGTCGGCAATACGCTCAGCCGGGCGGATCATGATACTCGTCAGATGCGCTGCATGGACCAGAGCCGCCTGCTCCCGCGCCACCACAGTCACAAGCCCGCTGCCCGCCCGCTGTGCGCCCAGCGCAGCAAGACGGCTCGCACCAGTGGCAAACTTGGGACCACTCACAACAACAGTGTGCCCCCTGTTATATTTATGCCCTGCCACAGCTGGCTGATCGGGAAGATCTCCCCAAATCTTGTCGCAGTTGTAAAAAGCGGTTGGCCCAATCTTCTCTAAGACAGCATCCTCCAGCCCGATCTGCTCAATAACGATCTCACCGCAATGTCCCCGGCCCGGATAAAGGTAGTGCCCCGGCTTGGCACGAAAGAACGTCACTGTCATATCTGCATGCACTGCCTCACCCAGCACAGCGCCGCTGCGGCCACTCACACCGGAGGGCAGATCAACTGCGACACATTGCGCCGGACTGTCATTGATGTGCTGCACAAGCGCCAGAACTTCATCATCTAAAGGACGAGAGAGACCCGCACCAAACAAGGCATCAACAATAACGTCGTCCTCACCCAGCTCTTCCAGCGCGGCCCGCATGTTATCCATTGAGGTTAAATCAAGATCCATCTCATCATAGGCAAGCTCCGCATCGCCTTCGAGAGTCTCCGGGTCACACACCAGCCCGACAGAAACATTAAAGCCCTCATTGTCCGCTAGCTGCGCAACAACAAAGCCGTCTCCGCCGTTGTTTCCCGGGCCGCAAAACACAAGAACCCGCGAATAGGGATGCAGAATCTGGCGCATCACCTCAAACACAGCCTTGCCTGCATTATGCATCAACTCAATACCGGGAAAGCCACCCTCGATGGTCAGGCGATCTGCCTTCTTCATCTGCAATGGTGTCAATAACTCATGCATAAAGCTCTCCATTTCCCTATTCGTCAGGCTCTGAGAAATTTATTACCCATTATCCCTAAGAAATTGGTTCATCATTACCCAGCTGCCGCGACGTTTTTTCGATCACGAAAAATCACAAAACATAAGCTAGTGCTAAAAGGCACAGATTTAAGAGGCACTTCCTGAGTAAATGTTGATACCAGCGCACCACTTTGGGAAAACTACGAAAACATGCACGAGAGACGAGCCCACTACGACCAGCTAATGACTGCTTTCGCACGACGTCTGGGTATGGCCACCCAGCCTGATACTGGACTATTTCTTATTGAAGAAGCAAACGGAAGTCGTTGGTCGGTCGAACTCAATGAAAGCTCGGATCTCATTTATATAAGCACCAGCCTCCTTCTTGCAGAAGATAAAAACACACTGAAGGCGGCTTTGGAGCTCAATCAGGATGTGGACCTCCTCCGCGGAGCGTTCCTCGGACTGTCTCAATCTGGTGACTTGCAACTGAATGCTCAGGCCACACTCCGGTTCACAGATGACCTTGCACTGGAGAACACACTGGTCAACCTGATGCAAATTCGCGAGCAGGTATGCGCACGGCTTTCTGAAACGAAATCCACCCAAACCTCCAAAGCCGTAGAACCGGACTGGAGCACGACGTCTATTCGCCTGTAAAGGTCTCTCACCCATGCATTCCGTCAACTCTCCCAAGCATACTCCAGTTGATCAGAGCCAACTCCAGAACGACGTAAGTGCACAACAAAACTCTGCGCCAAAAAAATCAGAGAAGTTGGAAGCGCGCGGCGTGTCTGTTGAGACCCAAAAGGGCTCAACACCGCCAACAACAAGCAATACGAAGCCCCTCGACACCGCTTCAACTGAAACGCTCGCAAACCGGATAAAGCCACCGAGCCAAACCAGTTCAGAAAGTGTAACGCAGGAGGCGACCGCCCCTTTTGAAGCAGACCGCACCGCGCTTGAGCAAAACGCCAAGCGCCTTGGTGCTGGGGCCAATGGTGACGTTTATCTTGTCAATCAGGACGGCAAGTCCTTCGCGTTTAAAGTCGCAAGCACCGAAGCCGGTTGGCACGCCCTGCAGCAAGAAGCACAGGTCTACAGCAAACTTGCCCAGATCGGCCCTCACGATAATATCGTCAAAAGCATGGGCATCGTCGAAGTTCAGGGCGTACAGGGCCTCGCCCTTGAGCATGTAGAAGGCTACGAAGCAGGCAAGCTCTTCACCACTGCCGAAAAGCTTTACACAAACAACAAGCTCAGCCATTCCCAGTACTGGGGCACCGTGCAGTTCATTATGCGCGACGTTTTGAGCGGCGTGCACCATCTGGCACAGGCAGGCATCAGCCACAGCGACATAAAGGGTGGCAACCTCCTTTATGACAAGGAAAGTCAGGCGATTAAAATCGTCGACTTTGGCAGCGCTGCAAAAATCGGTATTGATCCTGTCACTATTGGCACTCCGGACCATTCAGCTCCGGAAGCTCTTTTGTCTCTTCCACACAAAGATGGAGACAAACCACGCGCCAATGAGAAGCAGGACACCTTCGCCGTTGGTCAGATGACCTACCGCGCAGGCGAACATGCCGAGAATTTATTTGGTGCACAAAATACTGGTGAGCCAGCCGCACTTGGCTTTGCAATGCATTCCAAACTTCGAGATATCGAGCGCCGCGGTGAGACCATTGAGTATCAGGCGCTCAATCAGGCCGATGACCCAGCCGTTGCAGGCACACCGGGCCATTTCGGCAAGGGCGGCGAAACTGCTTATGTTGAGTTCGTCAATATCTCAACCCTGCTGGACATCGATGTGCGTGGCACCGCAGAAGAGCTCCTGAAGACCAACTTCATCTCTGACCCTTTGTGTCAGCCAGACGAAGCCCGTCAGGTGATCTCAGGCCTCATGACCAAGATGGAAGAAGACCACAAGGCAGAACTCGCAGCTCTCATGCAACAAACCTGATCTGCTCCTTGCAATGATAACCATCAGAAAGCCGGCCTCGTGGTCGGCTTTTTTGCTGCACCCCTTCAGGGACATTTTAATCACATCTCTCCATTTCGATACACCTTAACAACATCGCCTCTGTTTACAGTGGAGTGAGCAAACGATCGCAAACAGCTCAAGACCTGTAACATGACAAAGTCGCCTCGCCCTCTTCAGAACCCGTCGAATGATCCATCAACTCAGGATGCCCAGATCAGCGCGTGGGCAGACAATGTCATCACCCTGCTGGGCCTGAGTGAAAGTTCGGCAGAGGACGGCCAGACAGAACCAGATTTCGACCATCCCCACATGGCCACCAGCAGCCGGTTCACCGTCAGCGACGTCGAAGAAATCAGCTTCTCAGAAGACGAGGAGAGCGATAACGAGCTGGAGCAACCACCACTCACCGCAGTCCCACCCGTCAACAGGTTCACAGTCAGTAGCGTCAGCGAACCAAGCTTCTCCGAGGATGAAGAGAGCGACACAGAGCCGGAACAACCACAGCCCGCCGCAAGCAGGTTTGAAGTCAGCAATGTGGACGAGGACAGCCCCTCAGAAGATGAGCTGGAGCAACCACCAACACCCACAGCCCCGCCTACCAACAGATTCACAGTCAGCAGCGTCAGCGAACCAAGCTTCTCCGAGGATGAAGAGAGCGACACAGAGCCGGAACAACCTCAGCCCGCCACAAGCCGGTTTGAAGTCAGCAATGTGGACGAGGACAGCCCCTCAGAAGATGAGTTGGAGCAATCACCAGCGCCCACAGCTTCCCCCACCAACAGGTTCACAGTCAGCAGCGTCGACGAGCCAAGCCTCTCCGAGGATGGAGAGCGCGCGGAAACACCAGCAGCAATGCCTCTCCCCTCCGACAATCTCAAACGCGCCAAACGACTGGGCGCAGGATCTTTTGGAGAAGTGAGTTTGTACACGGACGAAAAAAGCGGAAAATCCATCGCATTCAAGACCGCACGGTCACAAAAAGGCAAAGACGCCTTGCAAAAAGAAGCCCAGATCTATGGGAAGCTGATGGCCGCAGGCCCGCACAAGAACGTTGTACAGTGCTACGGAATACACGAGATCGACGGCGAAACCGGCCTTGCCATGGAATACGTGGAAGGCTGTGAAGCAGGTGACCTCTTCGAAGGAGCCGAAGAACTCCTCCAAGAGAACAAGCTCAGCCACTCTCAATATTGGGGCGCCTTACAGTTCATGGCGAATGAAGCGATTGACGGACTGAAGCATGTCAACGCGGCAGGCATCAGTCACAACGACATCAAGGGAGGCAACATCCTGTTCGACAAGAACAGCCAATCCCTCAAGATCGCTGATTTTGGTTTTGCAGGCACCATTGGAGAAGACCCACTGGACTTCGGTACCCCGGAATATTCCAGCCCGGAAGCCATCGCCGCTGCATTCAAAGACGCAGAGGATCGTGACCGCCTGGACGATAAACAGGACGGTTATGCCATTGGCCAGATGGTATATGGCGGAGGTGAAGGTGAAGCCAATCTTCTGGGCGCGCCGGATTGCGACAGCCCTTATGCATTCGCCCTCCATGTTGTGCGCAAACTGAGCAACTCAAAATCTCAAACCGGCGAAGAAAACAGCCCGGAGAAAGCCCTCACGCCAACAGATGATCCTGATCTGGCTGGAGAGCCTGGTTATTACAACGAGAGTTACGAGTCCGAGTACGCCCGCTTCGTCAACAATTCCATGCAGATCGATCCGAAGAAGAGAAGCAGCCTGGACGACATGCAGCAAAGCCAGTTTTTACAGGATCCGCTCCTGCAACCGGACGAAGCGAAAAAAGTCCTCGACTACATCATGCAGCAAACCAGCTCCAAATCTGCATAGGATAAAAGCTAGCTTCATACGATCAGAGCTGGGCAACACGCCTAGCGATTGGACTTTGGCGGCTTCTTCTTCACATTCCTGGCAGCCTCCCGCTCATCACTGGCAATCACCACATCCTGAGGCTGGGAAAGCTCAATCAGGTTGCCGTCAGGGTCGCGAATGTAGACAGACAGGATCGGCGAACTGGCACCTGTGCGGAACACAGGCCCCTCCACAATCGTCACGGCAGCAGCACTCAGCCGCGCAATGGCCGAATCCAGACTCTCAACCAGAAAGCAGAGATCTGCGGTCCCCGGCACCTGTTCCTGCGCGATCGGAGTATGATCCACATCGATGGGCTGAAGGTTGATCTTCTGCTGCCCAAAATGCAGGGCCCGCCGCCCGCCTCCGAATATGATCTCCTCCATACCCAGTACATCCTGATAAAAACGACTGGTACGTTCAACATCATGAACGGTAAGCACGACATGGTCGAGAGAAACCAACCTCATCACTCGCTCCTTCAAGCGCATGCCAAAAACTGACTGTCAGCTTCCATAGGAACGCGCAAAATCTGCAACAGCTTTTTCACGACCAACATAACCCTGCCTTGCACAAGGAACCAACTCCTAGTTTCAGGCGAGATGAACAAAAGGTACACTGCCTATTTTTTAACCATTATGCGCAGTGTTTGTGCACCAGATATATTTCAGATGCAGTTTCCCATTATTATTAAGGGAGCAAACTGCCCGCTTTCGCGGCTTTTTAAGAAAATTTCAAAACTGGCACGGTTTCTGCATTCATATTTCCGTAAGTTTTGAATCGCGAACTTTCTGCACACGCGCTGATCATTTTTAAGAGCATGCCAGATCAGCAGCGCACGCAGATACAAGACGAACTGAGAGTGTGAAGACCATGAAGAAAATTGAGGCGATCATTAAGCCGTTCAAACTGGATGAAGTGAAAGAAGCACTTCAGGAGGTTGGTCTTCAGGGGATCACCGTTACCGAAGCAAAAGGATTTGGCCGCCAGAAGGGTCATACAGAACTCTATCGTGGCGCCGAGTACGTGGTGGACTTTCTGCCAAAGGTTAAGGTGGAAATCGTACTCAACGATGATCTTGTAGAAAAAGCTGTAGAAGCCATTCGCGACGCCGCACAGACTGGCCGCATTGGTGATGGCAAAATTTTTGTCTCCAGCATCGAAGAAGCAATCCGTATTCGTACGGGAGAGACGGGCGAAGACGCTGTTTAACCCAGAGTTTCACTAGGAAATCACGAGGACTGAATGAGTTAGGGGCAACGATCCCACACGCTTGGTCTTCCAGTTTACAACACTGCGCCACTGGCGATTTTAATAAGAGGAATAGGAAGTTATGACAACCTCCGCTGATGTCTTGAAAGAAATCCAGGAAAAAGACGTAAAGTTCGTAGATCTTCGTTTTTCTGATCCGCGCGGCAAGCTGCAGCACGTCACCATGGATATCTCCCAGGTGAACGAAGACATGTTCGCAGAGGGCGTCGCATTTGACGGTTCTTCTATCGGTGGTTGGAAAGCAATCAACGAATCCGACATGATGCTGATGCCAGATCCGGAAACAGCTCATATCGACCCATTCTTCGCGCAGTCCACCATGTCCATCTTCTGTGACGTTCTCGACCCACGCACAGGCGAAGGTTACAACCGTGACCCACGCATGACAGCCAAGCGCGCTGAAGCCTATGTAAAAGCATGTGGCGCTGGCGACACCGTATTCGTTGGCCCGGAAGCTGAATTCTTCATCTTCGACGACGTTCGCTTTGCAGCAGACCCGTACAACACCGGCTTCAAGCTGGATTGTTCCGAACTGCCATCCAACATGGACAGCGAGTACGAGTCCGGTAACCTCGGTCACCGTCCACGCACAAAAGGCGGCTACTTCCCAGTACCACCAATTGACAGCGCGCAGGACATCCGCTCCGAAATGCTGACCGTCATGTCCGACATGGGCGTTAAGGTTGAAAAGCACCACCACGAAGTGGCAGCAGCTCAGCACGAACTCGGCATGCAGTTCCAGACCCTGACAACCTGTGCTGACCACATGCAGATCTACAAGTACGTGGTTCACCAAGTTGCACACGCTTATGGCAAGTCCGCGACCTTCATGCCTAAGCCAGTCTTCGGCGACAACGGCACCGGCATGCACTGCCACTTCTCCCTATGGGAAGACGGCAAGCCAACCTTTGCTGGCAGCCAGTATGCTGACCTTTCCGAGAATGCTCTGTACTTCATCGGCGGCATCCTGAAGCACGCGAAATCTCTGAACGCATTCACCAATGCGTCCACCAACTCCTACAAGCGTCTGGTACCGGGCTACGAGGCTCCAGTTCTTCTGGCATACTCTTCCCAGAACCGTTCTGCATCCTGCCGTATTCCATTCACATCTTCTCCAAAGGGCAAGCGTGTAGAAGTTCGCTTCCCGGATCCTTCTGCAAACCCATACCTGGCGTTTGCTGCACAGCTGATGGCTGGTCTTGATGGCATCAAGAACAAGATCCATCCTGGTGATGCAATGGATAAGAACCTGTACGATCTGCCAGCAGAAGAACTCTCCGAGATCCCAACTGTTGCAGCATCTCTGCGTGAAGCTCTGGAATGCCTCGATGCAGACCGTGAATACCTCAAAGCAGGCGGCGTATTCGATGACGACCAGATCGACGCATACATCGAACTGAAGATGGAAGAAGTCATGCGCACAGACATGACCCCTCACCCAGTTGAGTTCGACATGTACTACTCCGTCTAAGTTATGAAGGGACTGCTTTAACTCCAATGCACCTATGGCGTATCCATAAGACGAGCTTCGGCTCAAATCAGGATACGCCTTTCAAAAGCAGTCCTCTCATCTAGGCACAATAAAACCCCGGCTGGTCTCAGTCGGGGTTTTGTTGTTCCATCACCCGGATCTCATCTGGCGATACAAACCTGCATCAGCAAAGCAGAGAGCTTACCAGCCGCCCTCTCTCATCTCCGCAGAGATCTCAAGACGCACGCGATCACTGGTCAATGGCGCAAACTTACCAACACCAAAGTCACTGCGCAAAATCGCTCCCTTGCCCTCTACACCGATCCACTGCCCCTGATAGTAATCAAAGTAGCTTCCCAGCGGATGCGGGCCATTGTGTTTGAGCTGAAAGTCCAGTTCCACCGGATGCTTTTGGTCCCTGATGGTCAGATCCCCCACCAATGTCACAGCTGTTGCTCCGGTTTGTTTGACGGATGTGGAAACGAAGGTGATTTCAGGAAATTTCTCCGCGTCAAAGAAGTCAGAGCCTTTCAGATGCTCATCCAGCGGCTCAACACCCGTATCCACGCTTGCCGGATCAATGGTCACACTGACTTTCGTTTCTTCAATCTTTGCCGGATCAAACTCCACTTCCCCGCCAACAACCTTCCACTCACCAGATTGTTCTGTCAGTCCCGCATGATTGTAGTAAAACCGAACCTCGGTATGGGTCGGATCAAATTTGTAGCTCGCGGCCTGCGCTGACGCTGTGAATGCAAGCGATGCCGCAACAACGGCGAATTTCGTGAAATGCCTCATGCTTTTCCTGCCTCATATCCCTGTTTGTCACATAAAAACTGCAGTTTCCTGCAAATACACATTCATTAAACTATTGATTTTTATCATGTTAATATATATGCATGTATATACATCTAAATGAATGAAAACCATTTTCAAGAGCGGAATGCGCAAATAACGAGGATGTGATGTCTGTCAGCAAAGAATCAGTTTCTCTCTGGATCGCTCTCAACAGAGTGCAAAAGACCATCTACACCGATATCGAGAGCGCCTTCAAAGCAGAGCGTTTCCCCCCTCTCTCCTGGTATGACATCCTCTGGGAACTGGAGAACGCACCCGATGGCCTGAGGCAATTCGAGCTGGAGCAACGCGTCCTCTTCCAGCAGGCCAACCTCTCACGTGTTATCCAGTCGCTCACCAAGGCTCAGCTGGTCGAGAGCAAACCCGCCCTCAAGGACAAGCGCGGCAAGACCCTCTTCATCACCTCAAAGGGAAAAGATCTCCGCGCCCAGATGTGGCAAACCTATGAGCGCATGCTGGAAGAAAAACTTGATACAAAAATCAGCAAGGAAGGCGCGACCCAACTCGTAGCAGCCTTAAAGGCGCTAGTTTAGATTATTTCATCGACCAGTGGGTCGTGACAGTAAACAATGGCTTTACGCGCAACACAACGCCTCTACACAGCAACGCAAGAAAACACGAAAGAACGCAAACCAACGCACATTAGAGCGCAAAGGGGATATGTCATCACCACGTCACGAAACTGCGTTTAAGTGCAATGAGGTTATCAGTATCTGACCGTGCTGATTAGACCCGCATACTCTTCAAAGGCGATCCTCTCGGATCGCCTTCTTTTTTGCGCTTTCTTGGAAAAATGGAGCGTCTTCACTAAGGCAGCACTAACTATTTTCTCCCCCATCCCTTGAAAGAAAACCCAAGCGTTCCTAAGTTAGGTACAGGTCAACAAAAGGAGAGCCAATGACTCCACCGGACCTGCATGTTGTACGGTTTTTATGAAGGCAATTAGGTACTTATGAAGACCCTCTGCAAGATGCTACAATATAGCAAGACTACAGAACGGCCTGAGCGACCGAGCGTCATCAGACGGTAAGCACGGATCGAACCCGGACGTACACGGGCGGAAATCATATCAAACGCCCCAGCATATAGCCTTGAAACGGTAAATCGCGGCGATCCGACTATAAAAGCAAAACCCCGTTTAGACCTTCGAGAAGGACGCGGGGTTTTCTTTTGGCCATTGCAATGTAGTCCGCACCCTCTAAAATATACCAATTACATTCATATTTTAGAGAAAACAATGACTGCAGCAGCCGACACAATTGAACTTCTCCCCACACTTCCTTCCCTCAACATTCAGGAAACAAAAGCGTTTTACGCAGACAAGCTCGGCTTTACCAACGTCGTTTACGAACAGGACGACTTTCTGATTCTGCGTAGAGACACTTTAGAAATCCACTTCTGGCTCACCACAGAAAAGCACTTGTGCAACAACAGCAGCGTTTATTTCCGTGGAGGGCCCGTCGTCGACCTTCACGAAGAATATCGCAAACTCGGCCTTCCAGAGGACGGCAAGAGCGAACCCCGCTTCACGCAACTCACCAGACGCCCCTGGGATATGGAAGAGTTTTACATCCACGACCCTCACGGCAACCTGTTGAAATTCGGTCGCATTCCGCTCTGAGCCAAACAAGCAGGAAACATCCTTGCATTCTGGTGATGCCATCCAGCAAGCCCAAGTGCCAAATTCTCAGCGCAATCCCAAATCCGCAGCATAGCATTTGGGCTTTCCAGAAAAAACGAGTGAATCCCGCTGAAAACTCAGGTATAGACCTTTCAACTTGGAAATACTCAGTAATTTGAACAGGCTTGACCAATGAGCTCATATAAATCCGAATTTATGCGGACAATGGAAGAACGCGGCTTCCTGCACCAACTCTCTAACGCCGAAGGTCTGGACGAACTTTGTGCGAAAGAGACCGTAACCGCATATATTGGCTTTGACTGTACAGCCTCCAGCCTGCACGTTGGCTCCCTTGTACAAATTATGATGCTGCATTGGTTCCAGAAGACCGGCCACCGTCCGATTACCCTCATGGGCAGCGGTACAACACGCGTTGGCGACCCGACCGGTAAAGACGAGAGCCGCAAAGTTCTGACCGATGAAGACATCGAAGGCAACAAAAACGGCATCAAACAAGTCTTTGAAAAGTTTTTGCAATTCGGTGACGGCCCATCTGATGCAATGATGATGGACAACGCCGACTGGCTGCTCAAACTCAATTACATGGACTTCCTGCGTGATGTTGGCCGCTATTTCTCCGTCAACCAGATGATCCAGCGCGACAGTGTGCGACTGCGTCTGGAACGTGAGCAGCACCTGTCCTTCCTCGAGTTCAACTACATGCTTCTGCAGGGCTACGATTACCTCGAAATCCATCGCCGCACAGACTGCCGCCTGCAGATGGGTGGCTCTGATCAGTGGAGCAACATCCTCTCTGGCGTAGACCTTGGTCGCCGTCTTGCAGACAAAGAACTGTTCGCCCTCACCACCCCGCTGCTCACCACAGCATCCGGCGCAAAGATGGGCAAGACCGCAGCAGGCGCAGTATGGCTCAACGCAGACATGCTCAGCCCCTACCATTATTGGCAGTTCTGGCGCAACACCGAAGATGCTGACGTTGAGAAGTTCCTGAAACTCTTCACCATTTTGCCAATGGACGAGATCAAACGTCTGGCAGGAATGGAAGGCGCTGAGATCAACGAAGCCAAGAAGGTGCTGGCAACCGAAGCCACCGCCCTGCTCCATGGCCGTATCGAGGCTGACAATGCTGCTGAGACAGCTCGTAAGGCGTTTGAAGAAGGTGCCAATGCCGCTGGTCTGCCAACCATCGAGATTGCTGCTACAGAGCTGAAAGAAGGCCTCGGCATCCTCAACGCTTTCGTAACCGCTGGCCTGTGTTCTTCCAACGGAGAAGTCCGTCGCAACATCAAAGGCGGCGCTGTACGCATCAACGATAAGGCGGAGCAGGATCATAACCGCTCTATCACCGACGCTGATCTGACCGATGATGGCGTGATCAAGCTTTCCCTTGGCAAGAAAAAACATGTTCTTGTAAAGCCTGTCTAACAAGCTGACATCACAGTGATTTTAACAAGGCCGGGTCATGCACCCGGCTTTTTCTTTGCCTGCAAAACACTGCAAGTTTATGCAATTGCAGCCAGTCAACTGCACCTCGAACTAGCCCTGATAGCCTAAACTGCTGCCCTTGTATTCAGGAGCAGCCCCATGGCGATGCAGGATTGGAACGCACAGCAATACTTGAAGCACGCAGCCTATGTCGCAGGCTTTGGGCAAGACGCACTTGAGTTGCTCGCTGTGCAGCCCGGAGAAAGCATTTTGGACCTGGGATGCGGTGAAGGCACGCTGGCCCAGGAAATTCAAAATCGAGGTGCAATCGTAACCGGCGTCGACACAGCAGAAGACATGCTCCTGCAAGCGAATGAGAAAGGCATCAAGACCTGCCTCATACCTGCGGAAAACCTCAATTTTGACAAGGAGTTCAACGCAGTTTTCTCCAACGCAGCCCTTCATTGGATGCAGGATTACAAGGGCGTCATCCGCGGTGTTGTGAAAGCTCTTAAACCGGGAGGTCGGTTTATTGGTGAAATGGGATGCGATCGAAACTGCCGCATCATCCGGTCTGCAATGGAGAACGTGTTCGCCGAAAACCCTGCTTTCGGCCCCTACAAGAGCCCCTGGATTTTCCCACCACCCGAAACGTACATGCGCGCGTTGAAAGAAGCAGGTTTCTCAGTCACCTACCATACAGAAATCGAACGCAGGACACCGCTGGAAACAGGAATGAAGGGATGGTTGCAACTCTTTACCAGCAGCCTCACAGAGCAGCTGAGCGAGACCCATAAGAAGCGATTTTACAAAGAGACTATCAAGCATCTCAAACCGCTACTTTATTCGAGAAGCAGAGGATGGGAAGCAGACTACGTTTGCATGCGCTTTGCAGCCTACCTCCCTGTGGCCTCTACTTGAATTCAAAGATACGGCGGAACACACCTGGTGCGATTGCAGAGACTGGATTAACCTGGAACTTAGGCTTCTCAAAGGTGCCATCCAGCTTATAGGTCACTCCAAACAGCCCTTCATCAGAAGAACCTCCACCCAGGATGAGACCAATCACCGGCAGTTTCGCAAACAGGTTGTTCAAGGCATAGGCAGGAACAAACGTACCAGCCATATCCAGCTGACGGCTCTTCAGATTTGCATTCCCGCTAAAGGTCCCACCAATGATAGCACCGCTCAACGTTCCCTTGGAAACATTCAGAATGTCTCCTCTGCGCGAAAACTGCATGCGCATCTTTTGGAAAGACGCCTCACCAGAATTCACTGCAGCAGAATACACTTCACTGTTCCGCGTTCCGCGGATTTCCTTCGGCTCGATCCCTTTCAGCGCTTTAATCGCAGGATCTTCGGTGATGGAAAAATCATTTACAGTCAGCTGACCAGCCCAGTTGGTATCAGTCGGCATCTGGATATCCAAACGCCCGTTACCACCGCGCATACGAGGGAACAGATCCATAAATCGCAGGAATTCACCGGCATTGTTCAGCTTGCCTTTTGCAAAGCGATGCTTCCCCTCACCGCCAACAGTGAAATTGAACTGACCACGGCTTGAAGTTGCGCCCGAAACAGCAAGATTAGCAGCGCTTTGCCCACGAAAGAGCCCATCAATCCGCACGTTTTGAGCCTGTACACCTCTGAAACCGATCAGGCGCCTGAATGTCAGGTCAACCGCAATCACATCTCTTTTGCGCTTTGCCGAAGCAGCTGCATTATCGGCCCCAAACGAATCCAACAGGGCACGGCCATCAAAACGGTCCGCATTCATGACAACCTGATACCCACCACCACGGCGCGGACGAATGGTCATCTTGGCTTTGTCATTGGGGCGCAGATTGAACGCGGAGAAGTCAGCAAGCGCAAGCTTTCCATTGCCATCAATTTTTAGATTGCCACGAACTTCAACACCTTCAGAAAGGAATGAGAAGTTATGGAGCGTCCTGGCATTGCCATTTTTTGTCACACGGAACCTTGCGGTTGCACGTACACCAGACGCCTTGCTCCAGCCAACCTCACGAACGTTGATGGCAGCTTTTGAAAGGTCCAGTTCAAACACCTGCGCGCCGCCACTGTCTTCATAGCTGACTTTCACAGAGCCTTTGACATAGCCCTGAAGATCAACACCGTAGTCTGTCAGATCCTTGGCATTGGCAACAAACGTCACGCCCTGACGGTCTTCAGCTCCACTGCCATCGCGGCTGGTGCTCAAATCAATCTCAGACTGGAAGCCATTCAGCTTCCCCTTGCCGGAAATCTGGGTTTGCTTTGTATCCGCCTGAACGATCAGGTTTGCATTTTCGATGGTCTGGCCTGAGATTTTCGCTTTACTGCTGAAGTCCTTCAGATCCAGATTGGCGCGCCACTCAACATCCTTAACCTTGAGATTCTTGAGGAGCGGGAACGAGGCTTCAACACGGACTTCACCCATGCCAGAAAGGTCTGCTGGCACGACACTGAAACCCTCTAACGCATTTATAGGTTCAGCGTCAGCTAGCACACCCAAATCATCGGCACGCCCCGTCAGTAGCACAGACAGTTCAGCAGGCAGAGCCCCTGGTGTTGCGATATTCTTGATCGCAAACTGAACCTCTGGCACCTTAACGATGTTCCCGTCTTGCATACGGAAATGACCATTGCTGCCGGAGATCGAAAAATCTTCATTCTCGATCTTGCCGGTCCCGGTGAGATCCCGCACCACAGGCAGAGTTTTGAGTGCTTTGACTGAGCCATCAATCACATCAAAGGACGCCGTAAGGCCGTCTCCCTGCCACGCAGGCGTACTCCGGTCGCCATCAAAGGCTTCCGGCCCAAGCGCCAGATCTAAGGCAATGTTATCAACCCGGCCAGGGCCGAGGTGATCAATCAACCAGTTTCGGGTTTTTGGTGCTGTAACTGTCGGCCAAACCTGCAACACTTCGCCAAAGCTCAGGCTTGGGCTGTAAACGGATAGCGCAAGGGACGGTCCCGGTTTCCCGTAGTAGAACGATCCAGCAACATTAATGTCAGCATCAAGCCCGACAGCACGAGCTCGTTCAATAGAAATCAGGGAGTTCGTCGGATCAAACGTGCCAGATGCATAAGCATCAGGGAACAGCAGCGGCGGCGACTTTACATCAGCAGGCGCCAATACGATCTCTCGGGAACCAAGCGAATAGTTCCACTCAGCGCCTTCAGTTACAGGTGGCTGCACAACCCCACCAAACACAACGCGTGTGTTTTTACGGCGCAGATAAGATCGTCCGATGATAATATCGGGATTATCGCGCTGCAAATTGAGATCCAGGAATGCTTCGTCGACGGTAATAGAATTATCTGGAGCAGTGCGGATGAAGATTGGAGAGGTACGAACATTCATGTCCGCACCAACAAACTCACCAGTCGCCCAAAGTTCAGCATTCGCTTCAACAAACAGACGCGTATTCGCCAGCTTGTCATCACGAGCAAAACTGTGTGTTGGCAATAAATCTCGCAGCGAGGCATCACGCAGATTGACGGAAATGTTTCTCGCACCAGTTTCAGGTGTAACAGTGCGCTTCAGATCCCATGACCAGTCCCCTTCACGACCCACGATCTTAGCATTTACTGCAAAGGAAAGATCATCCAGCAGCACGGCATTTGCATCAATACCATCAGCGACAAACTCTTCACCCTGCGCGTTGATCACCAGTCGACCGTACTCAATAGCAACTTTCTCAAGGTGCCAGCGCTTGAGCTCCTCAACAGCAATCACACTAAACTTGTCGATCGCCACCACGCGGTTTTGCACCCGAGGCAAAGGTTCTGACCCACTCGCCAGTTTGATCGTTGCAGAAGGCCGTTCCAGCGCGACACTGGTGATTTCCAGATCACCGGTCAGCAGCCCTGACAGATTGATGCCGATTTCGGCTCGTGGGAGCAACACAGTCGCAGCAGTGCGACCTTTGACGCGAATAAGAGAATCTTCCAGGAGAATACGGCTGCCGTTTTCACCAAACAGATCAAACTGCGCACTACCAACGGTAACGTTTAGCGCTTTGCTCTCAAACTGTTTGATTGCCCAATCCACGAGATAGGGAACAGAAAACGGGCCACTCATCACCCGGTAACCGCCAAAACCAAACGCTATAAATAGAAAAACGCAAACAACACCCCATATTACGCGTCGCTTTAAACGACGTGTAACAGGAGAGCTCTCAAGCTCTGCTGTATTCCCAACATCAACAGCCAGAATCTCATTCCCTGTTTTAGTGGTACGTTCGATTTTGACCGAATCGTAACCTGCGATAGCATCGCGTGATCACAGGTGCTCTGCAAGATTAATTGCTTATCTACACCATACTCAAAAAAACGGCGTCCCAAGAGACCAAATGGCACCCCAGGAGCAAATAAAGAATGCCTGATACGAAAGATGCGACACCTTCCTTACCGCAGGAAAGCATGCTGGCACCGGATTTTACCTTAGCCACAGATTCGCAAGGACAATTCACTCTATCAGAACAAACTGGCCAGTCGGTCGTCGTTTATTTTTATCCAAAAGATGACACACCAGGCTGCACAAAAGAAGCAATTGCCTTTACCGAAAATGCGGCTGAGTTTGAAAAACACAATGCTGTTATCATCGGCATTTCGCCCGATACACCACTAAAGCATGACAAGTTTAAGGCGAAACACGGACTTAACGTCACACTTGGGGCAGATATCGAGAAAGAAGTTTGTCAGGCCTACGGGGTCTGGGTGGAAAAAAACATGTACGGAAAGAAGTACATGGGCGTTGAACGCTCCACATTTCTCGTTGATAAAGAAGGCAAGATTGCCAAGATTTGGCGTAAGGTCCGCGTTCCCGGCCACGTCGAAAAGGTCTTGGAAGAATTACAAGGTCTGAGCCAGTAAAGAATGCCAAAACTTCCGGGCAACAATGATGCGGATGCGTTTGCAGGGCAAGCGCATCTCACCCTCCCTAAAAACACCAGCGTAAAGTCTCTTAGAGACGGCGCCCACCAAATCCTCGAAACACCTGATTTGGACCTAAAAGTCGCGCTTGCGTATTACGTTGCAAATCAATGGTTCAATGGAGCTTTGTCCATTTCCCGTGGCACAGGCGAAAGGCCTATGCCGGACCGTCCTGGCCGCCCGGAAAAACCTGAGCTTCTTCCACCGCGAGACATGCCCAAACGCGCAGTTGGAGGGAAAAACGGCAAGATCGCCCTGCTCCATTCTCTGGCACACATCGAACTCAATGCCATCGATCTCACCTGGGATCTGATCGGCCGCTTCACCCATGTGCCCATGCCACGTTCCTACTATGACGACTTTGTCCGCGTTGGGTTGGAAGAGGCAAAACATTTCACACTCATTCAAGAACGCCTTGCAAAGCTTGGGCACGCCTATGGCGATCTGCCAGCACATGACGGTCTTTGGCAAGCAGCCCAGTCAACCGGCAAGGACCTGATAGCACGTTTGGCAATTATTCCACTCGTGCTCGAAGCCAGAGGCCTCGACATCACCCCATCCATGATCGAGAAGGCTAACGCAACTGGCGATGAAGACACTGCCAGCGTGTTGCATGTGATCTATCACGATGAAAAAGGGCATGTTGCCTATGGAGCGAAATGGTTCCGCTTCATGTGTGACAGGCACCGTGTACGCCCTGAGCCACGTTTTCAACAGCTCGTAAAACAGCATTTTAAAGGACCACTGAAGCCCCCGTTTAATGACAGAGCAAGATCTGAAGCAGGTCTCACTCCGGGCTTCTATCGACCGCTCATCAAATTGACCCAATGATACACTGCACTTAGACTTTATTAACCATAACTAACTTTAATTGAATTTAACAAATCATTTCCAGTAGGCAAACTGAGCAAGTGGTCATCCAATGAAGCTTTCCAGGTGCAGTGAGTTTTCCAACAATTACAACCAATTGAAATTGGATGGCCCAATGTGGCTTTCGCGCATCACATCTGAGCTGCGCGTAATACCTCCGATGGCTTATTGGATTTCCGGTCTTGCAGCAACGGCAGTCGTCTCCGCAGTTTTGGCAAGCAGCTTTCAACAGTCTCTCAGCGAGATGCGGCTTAATTCAACATTATCCAGAGAATTGGCGCTCCGTGAAAACTATGAAAGCGAAATTCGGGATCTCAAATTTCAGCTCGGCGAGATGCGCGGACGGTTGGATCAAGACACATCAGGTCTAAATGCTCCCGCTCGCAAGCAGCAAGCGCAGCTATTGCGGCAGTTTCAGGAGATCGAAGCCCTGGTTACGCTGGCGGAGCAATCAAACCTTGTCCTCTCCGCCATCCCGCCCTCTCCAAAGCGCAAACCTCTTCAAAGAGATGTCAGCGCGACCAATACCAACAAACTATCGTTTGCATCACAAAAAAGCGGTGCTCCACTCGATATTCTGAAAACACTGTCGGGCAAGCAGTCCACCGCCCCACAGCCAGCTGCCCCTCGCAAAGACTTCTATGCAAAGCAAGCGCAAGGGCAACTCTTGCTCACTGCTTACACACAAGCGGCTATAGACGACATTAAACGTGCAAACACGCTGCTTAAGAAAGCCGGCGTTGCACAGCCTGTCTTTGTCACCCCAAGTTCATCTGCTGGCGGCATCTATCAGGACATTGGGTCTGCGGACTTGGACAGCAGTATGATTGCAGCGCGCCGGATCATTGAACAACGCATTGAATTAAATACCAAAGTGGATGCCTTGCCATTTGGCCGCCCACTCTCCAGCTTCAATATCTCCAGTGCGTACGGAGCCCGAACAGACCCGTTCCTCGGCAAACCTGCGATCCACACTGGTCTGGATTTCAAAGCACCTCGCGGAACCTCAGTCAAAGCAACCGGCACCGGCATTGTTTCACTCTCACGATACAACGGCGGCTATGGCCTTTCCGTGGAAATCGTACACGACAACGGCCTCGTTACCCGCTACGCCCACATGCACAAGCTACTCGTCAGCGAAGGTCAACGCATCAACATGGGCGATGTCATCGGGACTGTAGGCAATACAGGCCGCTCAACAGGCCCTCACCTCCACTACGAGGTGCGCCTCAACGGCAAGCCATTCAACCCAATGCGCTTCATCCGCACCGGCGACAGGCTAGCAGCGATTTTCAAGCCCAAAAAACAAACCAAAATCGCACTCAATCTGCCGTAATGCTCTAAAGCAACTCCTTTAATGTCGCTTCACTTGCAATACACATGAGCTAACATAGGTTAGGTCCAT
The DNA here is from genome assembly GCF_001623065.1 of Pseudovibrio sp. Ad46. Lineage (NCBI taxonomy): Bacteria > Pseudomonadati > Pseudomonadota > Alphaproteobacteria > Hyphomicrobiales > Stappiaceae > Pseudovibrio > Pseudovibrio sp. Ad46. Next base: position 152,946 of record NZ_LMCG01000071.1, read on the forward strand.
ACTTAGCCTATTTCTTCAACCGTTACCTTGAGTGTATTTTTCATGAGATTTAAGTTTGCACTTTACCTTGCCCCTCTCCTAATACTCGCATTACCAAACAATAGTGACGCCCGCGCAATGGTCACAACCTTTTCTAAAGCTTCTCTAAAAGACCTAAAACCTCTAATAGAAGATGGAGTGCTAAAAGCAGAAGATGTGGGGTTCATCAAAGTTCATACGACCTACTCCCTACAACTTTTTCGCATCGAGGATACAGAAAGATGCGATGGTTACTTATGCGAAGGCATTCTGGTCGCTCCGCATGGAAAAGGTAATTTCTATATCAATCTTCCGGTTTCAAACCAGATACTCAAAAGCGATCATCTGCAAGAGAACGCAAGTATCTCTGGTATAATAGACACCATATATCTGATCAGCGAAGATGGCTGCTATAAAACAACGGTTAGCTACGCACCTCGACAACCACTTAAAGTTAGGCAAAACCTTCCAGACAAACATTGCTTGCAACACAAAAAGCCCCGAAACTAAGTTCCGGGGCTTTTCTAATTCACTAGAGAAGATAAGGCTTAATCCAGATCTTCAACCGCAGCAGGCGCGTTGCCGAATGCACGGTGAGCCAGTGTTGCTTCCATGAACTTATCCAGATCACCATCCAGAACGTCAGAAGGCGCAGTGCTTTCCACGCCTGTACGCAGATCCTTCACAAGCTGGTACGGCTGCAGAACATAAGAGCGGATCTGATGCCCCCAACCGATATCGGTCTTGGAAGCAGCATCCTTGCTCGCCTGATCTTCACGGCGCTGCAACTCAGCCTCATAAAGACGTGCACGAAGCATGTCCCACGCAGTTGCGCGGTTTTTATGCTGTGAACGCTCACTCTGACACTGCACCACAATACCTGTTGGATTGTGCGTAATACGAACAGCAGAGTCTGTCGTGTTCACGTGCTGACCACCAGCACCAGAGGCACGATAGGTATCAATGCGGCAATCGCTTTCGTTGATCTCGATATTGATGCTGTCATCAATAACCGGATAAACCCAGACGGACGCAAAGGACGTATGGCGACGAGCATTGGAGTCATATGGAGAGATGCGAACAAGGCGGTGAACACCTGCTTCGGTCTTCATCCAGCCGTAAGCATTCTCACCCTTAACAAGCAAAGTTGCAGACTTGATGCCCGCTTCTTCGCCGTCATTGTATTCCATCAGCTCGACCTTATAGCCGTGCTGTTCACCCCAACGGCGATACATGCGCAAAAGCATGCTGGCCCAATCCTGACTTTCAGTACCGCCCGCACCGGAATTGATCTCGATATACGTATCATTTCCGTCGGCTTCACCAGAAAGCAAGGACTGCAACTGCAGCTTATTGACCTGTTCCAGCATAGCTTTCAAAGCAGCTTCAGCCTCGTCAACAACGGACTGATCCTCTTCCATCTCGCCCATCTCAATCAGTTCCTGATTGTCAACGAGATCCTGCTCAAGCTTGCGAACACCGCCAATGCTGTCATCCAGCTGCTGACGTTCACGCATCAGTTTTTGCGCATTCGTCGGGTCATTCCAAAGATTTGGATCTTCAGAAAGCGCATTGAGTTCATCTAGACGGACAAGTGCAGTGTCCCAGTCAAAGATGCCTCCTCAGCAGGCTTATGGCCTGCTTGATTTCGTCGACGATGGCCTCCATTTCGGCGCGCATCGGATACCTCACTTTTTTGAAAAACAACTGTGCAGTCAATAACACTGCGTCGGGTGCGAACATAATCGCAGCAAACGATTTCCGCAATCAGCCAGACCACAGAAACTGTGGGCTGGTCATGCAGTTAGCAAGACCAGCCCATGAAGTTTTTAGTAAAGTCCGCCTGTACCGGACATAACGGCGCGCCCGGCTTCCGGAGACAGATCCTGGCGGATACCAATCTCATCCTGGAAGCCAATGACAGAGTAACTGTCTGGTGGCGATGTGCCTGGCTTGAAGGATTCCAGAATTGTACCCGGAGCCCCGGCACCGGCCCGCAGACCAGTACGGCGGTTGATAGATACCAGACGCAATCCGTTTGGAACACGGAACTCCAATGGAGACGCATCCTTCAGAGCATCCTTCATGAAGGCCGTGAAGATTGGCGCAGCAACCTGACCGCCAGTCGCACCGCGGCCCATCTTGCGCGGAGTATCATATCCAACAAACACACCCACTGTCAGTTCTGGTGTAAAGCCAACGAACCATGCATCACGCTCATCATTGGTGGTACCAGTTTTACCAGCAACAGGACGGCCAACAGCTTTAACACTCGTCGCCGTACCGCGCTTGACCACACCTTCCATCATGGAGGTGATCTGGTAGGCGGTCATAGGATCAAGCACCTGCTCACGAGTATCAATAAGCTCAGGTTCTCCCTGATTGCTCCAATACTCTTCGGAGCAGTCTGTGCAAACAAGCTGATCGTTCTGATAGATAGTCTCACCATAACGGTTCTGGATACGGTCAATCAGAGTAGGCTGCACTCGGCGCCCGCCATTGGCCATCATGGAATAGGCCGCTGTCATGCGCATCACGGTGGTTTCGCCTGCACCAAGAGACATGGAGAGCACCGGCATCATATTGTCATCAATGCCAAAACTGCGTGCATATTCAGCAACCAGATCCATGCCCATGTCCTGAGCAAGACGAACAGTCATCACGTTACGGGACAGTTCAATACCCGTACGCAGAGTAGACGGACCATAGAACTTGCCACCATAGTTCTGTGGCTTCCAGGGGTCCTGCCCCGGTCCTTGCTCAATCTCAACAGGCGCATCGAGCACCACTGAAGACGGCGTATAGCCATTATCCAGCGCAGCCGCATAGACGAACGGTTTGAACACAGAGCCCGGCTGACGCCAAGCCTGCGTCGCGCGGTTAAACTGGCTTTCGGCGTAGCTGAAACCACCAACCAGCGCCACAACGCGGCCAGTATTCGGGTCCATAGCAACAATGGCGCCTGAAACCTCAGGCACCTGCCGCAGCACATACTTGCCACTCGCCTGACGCTGAACGTAAATGACATCACCCGGGCTTAATACTTCCTGCACATTGCGAGGAGCACGCCCATTGACGCGAGCCCATTTCATATCACTCAGAGAGAGATCTGCACGGACACGCTCAGTAGAAAGCTTCCGGTTTGCCATGCGCTTTGGACGAAGACCTACAACGGCTTTCTGATTACTCACAGACAGAACCACCGCACTCGTCCACTCAGGAACATCGTTCAGCGTCTGAACTTTGGCAAGCGCCGCGCCCCAGTCGCTGGAGGTGATTTCAATCGTGCTGATCGGACCGCGCCATTTCCCGCGCTTATGGTCAAAGTCAACCAGGCCGTCACGCAGTGCCTTACGCGCCTTCAGCTGCATGTCAGGATCAAGGGATGTACGAACGGACAGACCGTCCTCATAAAGCTTCTCTTCACCGTACTGACCGGCCAACTGGCGTCGCACAGCCTCAGAGAAGTACTCAGAGCCTTTCACGAGGTTACCGGTTGGACGCAGCTTAACATCAAGAGGCTTAGCCTTCGCTTCAATACCTTCCTGAACTGTCACGTAACCGTTCTCAACCATACGGTCGATAACCCAGTTCCGGCGCTCAATCGCACGGTCTCTGTAGCGGTATGGGTGATAGTTGGACGGGCCTTTAGGAACCGCAGCGAGATATGCAATCTCTTCAAGCTCAAGCTCGTGAACAGATTTATCAAAAAGGATCAGGGAAGCAGCGCCAACACCGTATGCGCCAACACCGAGATAAATCTCATTCAGATAAAGCTCAAGGATCTCTTCTTTCGTAAACGCTTGCTCGATACGCAAAGCAAGAAGCGCTTCTTTGATCTTGCGCTCATACTTCTGCTCACCGGTCAAAAGGAAGTTCTTTGCAACCTGCTGCGTAATCGTGGACGCACCAACAAGGCGGCGACCAGACCCACTGTTACGAACGTTGGTGATCACCGCACGGCCAATGCCCCACGGATCGATCCCGATGTGTTCATAAAAGTTCTTATCTTCAGCAGACAAGAAAGCTTGCTTCACACGGTCCGGAATAGCTTGAATCGGAATAAACAAACGCCGTTCACGCGCGAACTCATACATAAGATGACCATCAGCAGCATGCACACGTGTCATGACTGGCGGCTCATAATCCTTCAGCGCGGTGTAGTCCGGCAGATCCTTGGTTATGTCATTGAGATAAATCCACAATCCGGCGGCTGCAATCAGCCCCAGAACAACTGAAATCCCAAAGAGATATCCAATGAACTTTAAAAATAATCTCATATTCGGGCTCGTTTGCTTTCCCGCTAAGAATGTTCGTGTCGTGAAGCCAGCATTCCAGAGCCAGTTTCAAACGCCGTTCCTGATGCATTTCCCGTTAAGGGTCAAGAGGTCTCGCCCTGAATGAATGCAGCAGAATCGAATCCAGACTTCACTGTTACAGTTTGGCACCCAATCGCTTTTCATTATGGCAAAGCTGAGGCAGGAACTTAGTCTTTATCCCACTGCAGCAGCGACATATACGCACCCGAAAAACAATCACACCAAACAGCTATTGCTGCGCAATTCTAGCCCGAAAGAAACCGTTCGTCGCTTGAACAATCGCATCCGACACGCGTTCCCGCCACTCATCAGAACCTAACATTTTCTCATCCAGATTATTGGAAAGAAATCCAAGTTCAATCAAAACAGACGGAACATCGTGGCTTTTCAGCACTTGAAACCCCGCAGAACGAAGAGGATTTTTAATAACTGTTGTGGCGCTTTTAAGTTCTTCAACCACCAACCGTGCAAAATGAATGGAAAAATTCTTGGTCTCACGGCGGGTGAGTTCAACCAAAATATCCGTAACCTCTTCAGGTTCATCAGAAAAATCGACCCCGCCAATCACATCCGAATAGTTTTCACGGCGCGCCAGCGCAGCCGCCATCCGGTCAGACGCTCGCTCTGAAAGAGTGTAGATTGAGGCCCCACGCGTCGTCTCTGCCCCATTTGTGATCGAATCCGCATGAATGGAGATGAACAGATCAGCCCCTTTCCCACGCGCCAGCTTGGTCCGGTTCCCCAAAGAGATGAATTTATCATCATCACGGGTTAGATAGACCTGATAGTAGCCAAGTTTATCCAGTTTCTCTTTCAAAAACCGGCCAAAATTCAGAACGATCGCCTTTTCAAGCGTGCCATTACTGCCAACTGCACCAGAATCAACACCGCCGTGTCCCGGATCGATAATGATCACGGGCAGATCGTTTTCAGTCGCTGCAGCTGGCTCTTGAGTGTCTTGCTTTGGAACAGACGCCGTCGCCCCTACTGGCTGCGCATGAGAGGTGGCCTGACCAACCGCAGCTTCAAACTCATCAGGAGAAGATTCGGTCAGATCAATAACCAGCCGTGTTGGTTGATCTTGTACGCCAGGCAGCAAAAAGGTTTTATCCAGAGCGACTGGAGAATTGAGATCAAGAACTACCCTGGAACGCCCTTTGGAGATGGAGCCATACCGCCAGGACCGAACCAGCCCCCGCCCTTTTGGCACGAAATCTCTTGGAAACTGGAAGGTGACAGACGGCAGATCAATCACCAACCGATAAGGGTGAGACAAGAATGAAAGGTTATATCCAACCTCACCATCCATATCCAGAATGAAGCGCGTCCGTGCCAGATCTCCGGCAACACGTGCATCAGAAACGACCGAAACCGCGTTTTGCGCCGATACAGCATTACTCATGGCAACAGTTGCAATGAGAGAAAACGCGACACAATAAAAGCTGAGAGCACAGAACCTGAATGCATGACTGATGCGGCTCACCTTTTCACTCCCCTATAGAAACACTGGCAATTTAGTTTAAATCAAGTTGAACGATTAAAACACGATTAAGCGAAAGTCACCCCGCCAAACCTATCATTAAGCATTGATTAACAACTGCAGCTTTCGTAGCAAGACATCGCCAGATCGATTTTCCCAAGCTTGCCAAGCGTCTCGAGGGATCGTAAAAGGTTTACTAGGACTTCGATTTGGAATTGTTCCGTAAAGTTGTGAGCCATATTTTTTGAAGCTGATATCCTGAGATTTTCGCAGTTTTCAAACTGATCGAAATGTTTCAAAAAGCCCATATGAGCCATTTGTGCCGTTTCCGGTTTGTTGATGAGGATACGGTATAAACCAACTGGAAGAGCAGTCTGCTCGAGAGCCAAGACAGAGTTTTGCCGTGACATTTTCGGTCATGGCGGGTTGTGAACAGATTTTCTGTCGCTTTGGATAAGTGCTTTATCCCCGAATTTTCGGAGAGATACGGCAGCTAGGCGCAGGAACAGACGTTTACAGATTGGAAGCCTGAAGAAGCGCTTCCATTTCAAGCATACCGCCTTATGGCGGTCAAAAGAGATCATTAAGGGCGAACGGTTTGTCAAAGCTACGCGCAAATACAAATGAACATGAGTTAAGAAGCAGTGCGCCGACGTGTCAGTCGGTCCCTTCTTGCCGTGGTCATGCGCGCCGCCGTCTCTCCTTTTCTACTAGCAACTTACATAACAAGTTGACCGACCTGACGATGTACAAATCTCAGCGCCACTCGCGCCGTCTTCAGTGTTTGGTCCTAAGGAACTCACTTCATGGCAAACAAGATGCTGATAGATGCGACCCACCCGGAGGAGACCCGGGTTACGGTCGTGCGCGGGAATCGGGTTGAGGAATTTGACTTTGAAGCCGCAAACAGAAAGCAGCTTCGCGGAAATATCTACCTAGCTAAAGTCACGCGAGTAGAGCCATCACTTCAGGCCGCTTTTGTTGAATATGGTGGCAACAGACACGGGTTCCTCGCCTTCAGCGAAATCCATCCGGATTATTATCAGCTCCCGAAAGAAGATCGGGAGGCCCTTGAAGCTCAGCTTGCAGCCGAAGCAGCTGCAAACCAGCGTGAACGTGCCCGCAGAGAAAAAGAAGAAGCAAAGCGTGAAGCCGAAATTCAGAAGGTTGCTGCAGCGAAAGCCGCAGAAGCCTCTGAAGATGTTGTTGCTGAGCTGATCGAAGCTGAAACCAGTGCTCTGGAAGCAGAACACGAGGCCGAAGCTCTTGCCAGCATGGATGCTCCTTTCCAGGATGACAGCATCGAGGATATCGAGGCGGAAGCTGCGGAAGAAGACGAAGCTGGCAATTCTACAGCGCAAAAAGCAAGCGCTCGTGATGCAATGGCTGCCAAGCCTTCTTCAAAAGAGCCTGTAGCTGAGGCTGATACTGCTGAAGACACAGAAGCTTCCGACAAAGCCGCATCAGAAGACGCGACTGAGGAAACTGCAGAAGAGACATCTGAAGCTGAAGAGCAGGATGATAACGAAGAGGGAGCGGAAGGAGAAGTTACCGCACGCCCTCGCCGTCTGCGCGACAACTATAAGATTCAAGAAGTCATCAAACGCCGCCAGCTGCTGCTGGTACAGGTCGTGAAGGAAGAGCGCGGAAATAAAGGCGCTGCTCTGACAACATACTTGTCCCTCGCTGGCCGTTACTCTGTTCTGATGCCAAACACCGACCGTGGCGGCGGGATTTCCCGCAAGATCACGAAGCCAACAGACCGCAAGCGCTTGAAGCAGGTTGCTGGTGATCTGGATGTGCCGAACGGCATGGGCGTTATCCTGCGTACAGCAGGCGCAAGCAGAACCAAAGCAGAAATCAAGCGTGACTTCGAGTACCTCCTGCGTCTTTGGGAAAATGTCCGCGAACTGACCCTTGATTCAGCAGCCCCTACCCTCGTTTACGAGGAAGGCAGCCTGATCAAGCGCTCTATTCGCGACCTGTACAACAAAGACATTGATCAGGTTATGGTCTCTGGCGAAGAAGGCTACCGTGAAGCGAAAGACTTCATGCGCATGCTGATGCCAAGCCATTCCAAGAATGTTCAGCCTTATCGCGATGCAACGCCAATCTTCACCCGTTTCGGTGTAGAAGCCCAGCTCGACGCAATGTTCTCACCACAGGTGACGCTGAAGTCCGGTGGCTACATTGTCATCAACCAGACAGAAGCTCTTGTTGCGATCGATGTGAACTCCGGGAAAGCAACCCGCGAACAGAACATTGAAGACACAGCTCAGGCAACCAACCTGGAAGCCGCAGAAGAAATTGCACGTCAACTTCGCCTGCGCGACCTCGCCGGTCTTGTGGTTATCGATTTCATTGATATGGAAGAGAACCGCAACAACCGCGCTGTTGAACGTCGCCTGAAAGAATGCCTGAAGTCTGACCGCGCCCGCATTCAGGTTGGCCGCATCTCACATTTCGGCTTGCTCGAAATGTCACGTCAGCGCATCCGCACCGGCGTACTCGAAAGCTCATCAGTTGTTTGCCCGCACTGCCATGGTTCTGGCATCGTGCGCTCAGTAGAATCTGTTGCTCTGCACATCCTCCGCTCCCTGGAAGATCAGCTGCTGCGTGGCTCTACTCACAACTTGAACCTGAGCACGCCAAATGAAGTGGCGATGTACATTCTCAACCAGAAGCGCCATCACTTGATGGATCTGGAGCGTCGCTTCGGTCTGGAAATCTCTATTCTCGGAGACGACACCGTCACCGAACAGCACTTCACTTTGGAGCGCGGCGAGCTTGCAACACCAAGCGAGCGTACGCAGCCTCTGCCAGCTACAGTTCAGCCGGACACCATCTTCCCCGTTGAGGAGGAAGAAGAAGAAGACATCGTTGAAGAAGCTGTAGAGGAAGAGAAGCAAGAAGCAGCTGATGAGGACGGCAATGATCGTCGTCGTCGCCGTCGTCGTCGTCGTCGTCGCACTGGCAACGAGAAAGACGAAGCTGAGCAGCAGGAGACAACATCTGCGAGCGCTGAAGAGCCGTCCGCTGAAGAAGACGCATCCTCTGAAGAAAAGTCAGCTGACGCGGACTCTACTGAGCTAACAGACGAAGAAGAAGATCGCCGCCGCAAGCGTCGCCGTGGTCGCCGTGGTGGCCGCCGCTCTCGTCGCAGAAGCGCATCTGATGAAAACGGCGAGAACGGTGAAAGCTCCGAGGAAGCAGAAGGCTCAAAAGAAAGTTCTGCGGACAGCGTTGAAGAGATCATCGCAGAAGCAAAATCTGAGACCGCAGATGAGGCAGTAGCTGTAGAAGACACTGCTACTCCTGCAGAGCCGGTAACAGAGGCTGTAGCTGAAGAAGAGCCGAAGAAAGAAACCCGCAAGCCTCGCCGTCGTCGCAGAGTAAAACCTGCACCTGAGGAAACAGCTGAAAAGGAAGCTTCTACAGAAGTAACCGAAGCCCCTGCCCCTCAGGCAGAAGAAACTTCAGACGTCGCGGTGAAAGAAGCTCCAGCAGAAGTGGCAGTACAAGCAGAGCAACCTGCGGAAGCTCCGGCAGAACCAGTGAGCAAGCCTGCAGAACCGATTGCTGAGCAGCCTAAAGAAGAAAAGCCTGCGGAAGTCGCTAAGGTTGAAGTGAAGGAAGAAGCTCCGGCTGTCGAGGCCCCTAAAGCTGCAGAAGCAGAAGTTGAGGCCGAAGCACCAGCGAAACCGAAAGCGCCAACCAAACCGGTTGTGACATCGCATAAGGTTGTTGAAGGGGAAACCGTTGCCGTTGAAGGCGATGATGACTCGCCGCGCCGCACAGGCTGGTGGCAGCGCCGCTCTTTCTTCTAAGAAGAAACAAGTTCAAAAAAAGCCCGCTCAACTGAGCGGGCTTTTTTATTGCCTGTTACTTGAGCCAGTTTTCCAACCGCTCCACCGCAAGCTTGATATCAGGCCCCTTCCCCGCAAAGGAAAAGCGCATGTATTGTTTCCCGCGCGTCAGATCGAAATCTACGCCGGGTGTTGCCGCAATGTGTGTCTCTGCCAACATCTTCTGACAGAACTCCATAGAATCGTTGGTGAGCTTTGAAACACCCGCATACACATAGAACGCGCCGTCAACCGGCAGCACATCAAAACCAAGCTGAGGAAGATGATCAAGCAGCACCTGCCTGTTGGCAGCATACCCAGCCTTGATCTTCTCATAATCCTCCGTCGCATCAAAAGCAGCAGCTGCAGTCACCTGCGCCAGCTCTGGGGGCGAAATGTAAAGGCTCTGCGCAATCCGCTCAATCGGACGTACAAGCACTTCAGGCAACACCATCCAGCCAATACGCCAACCTGTCATGCAATAGTATTTGGAAAAGCTATTGACGATGATCGCTTTGTCCGTAAAACGGAGCGCCGTCTCCTCCTCCATATCATAGGCAAGCCCGTGGTAAATCTCATCGGAGATGAACCACAAATCCATAGCCTCGCAAGCCTCAACCAATGCCTTGAGAGCATCAGGAGACATCATGGTCCCGGTTGGATTCGCCGGGCTGGCCACAAGCACGCCCTTTAGCGGCTTCTCCTTATGCACTGCCTCAAGAATCTCAGGGGTAAGCGACCAGCGCGTTTCCGGGCCGACCTCAATCTCCACACACTCCAGCCCTAACACCTCAATAATATTGCGGTAGGCCGGATAGCCCGGAGATGTAATTGCAATGCGGTCCCCTCTGTCAAACCCGGCAAGAAACGCAAGGTTAAAACCGGCAGAAGAACCCGTAGTTGCAAAGATGCGAGATTCTGGAACCTCTAATCCGAAGGTTTGCTTATAGTAGCGAGCAATGCTCTTCTTCAGCAACGGAATGCCCTGTGCTTCCGTGTATCCCAATCGGCCAGAAGACAGATGGTCATGTGCAACCTTCAAAACCGTGTCAGGAACAGGCGCTCCCGGCTGCCCCACTTCCATGTGCAGCACATGTTCTCCGCTTTGCTCAAGGCGGTTGGCAGCATTCAGCACTTCCATAGCTTGAAAAGGCAGGACTTCACTACGTTTTGATCCCATTAATACTGACAAATGCATTCCCTCTTATTTCTTCTTCTCAGAGCCTGTGCTTTAATTTTTCGGGCTACCTAGCAATTTTGCCTAATAACTGCCTATCTTGGGTGGTTAAGGCTTATTTGAAAGTCTATGTAGTACTTTAAGTGCGAACCGCTCTGCGCCTGCCAAGCCAATTAAGGGGACTTGACGTGCAATTTAAGAACAATGCATTGAAACGTGTGATTGAACCAGTCAAATCACAAGCAACAAAGTTTGCGCGCAAAATTCTTATAACAGCAACCGCACTTTCACTGGTTGTACCTAATGTGGCAATCACCACAGCTCAAGCTCAACAAAAGAAGGGGCTCCCCCTCGTTCGCGATGCAGAAACTGAAGATCTGCTGCGCGAATACGCCAAACCGATATTCCGGGCAGCTGGACTTCCTGCCAATCAGGTTGAGATCATTTTGGTCAACGACAAGAGCTTTAACGCCTTCGTTCCAGACAGCCGCAGGATGTTTATCAACCTCGGCGTCATTATGGATGCCAAAACGCCAAGCGAAGTGATCGGCGTGATCGCACACGAGACCGGCCATATTGCAGGCAACCATCTGGTTCGCATGCGCCAGGCAGCGTCAAACGCACAGATCATGTCTGTTATCGGCATGATCCTGGGTGCAGGCGCTATGGCAGCAGGTGCAACCACGGGCAACAGCTCTATAGCCCGCGGTGGTGCAGCAGCCGTCTCCGGCGGCGGAGCGCTCGCCCAACGAAGTTTCTTGTCCTATCGCAGATCTGAAGAATCGTCAGCTGACCAGGCAGCCCTGCGCTACCTCGATCGCATCGGCGTTTCTGCCAAGGGCATGCTCACAACATTTGAACGCATGGCGGATCAGGCCTTGTTCTCAGCTCAGTATGTAGATCCATACGCGCTCAGCCACCCCATGCCGCGCGCCCGTTTCAACGCCCTTCAAAACAGGGCTCAAAAGGCGAAGCACTTTAACAAGAAAGACCCTGAGCGCCTTCAGCTGAAGCATGACATGGTCAAAGCCAAACTACTTGCATTCACCAGTCACAGAAACTCAGTTTATCGTGCCTATCCGGAAAGAGACAAAAGCCTCCCTGCGCAGTATGCCCGTGCTATTGCCAGCATGAGGTCCGACAAAGCGTCAAAAGCTGTTAGAAAAATTGACGCCTTGATCTCAAAAGCGCCGGAATATCCGTATTTTTATGAAATCAAAGGACAGGCGCTGCTCGAAGGCGGCAAGCCGAAAGCCGCAATTGCGCCATTCCGTAAGGCGCTGGCGCTTTATCCTGGCAATCCGCATTTTGAAATCTGGCTGGGCTTCGCAATGGTCGCATCCGATGACAAGCGATACCTGAAAGAAGCAAAGAGCATTTTGACCAGAGCTCTGCGAAAAGACAGATATTCCATGAACGGTTATGCGCAGCTTGCAATCGCGAATGCCCGTCTGGGCGATATCGCTGGAGCAGATCTGGCAACCGCTCAAAGCCATATGACCCGCGGCGATGTTCGCAGCGCACAGCGCTACGCAAAACGCGCTCAGAAAAAATTGAAAGTCGGCTCACCCGCCTGGCAACAAGCTGACGATATACTGTCAGTCAAAGTGCCTCAGCTCAGACGCCGCTAACAAATCAGACTGATAAAAATCAAGCACCCGAACAGGGTTACAGGAGACGTCATGAACAAACTCATTCGCAGAGCTGCGATCACATGTGCAGCAACGTTCGCCCTGCTGCCAGCAACTTTTTCTGCACAAGCAGAAACAGTGAACCGCGCTGAAGTCGAAACAATCATCGAGGAATACCTTGTCGCAAATCCGGAAATCGTGCTGGAAGCGCTTCAGGAACTTGATAAGCGCCGCCTCGCAGAAGAAGAAAGCGCACGCAAAGGTGCTATCTCCAGCCTCTCTGATGAGATCTACAACAGTGACTACCAGATTGTCCTCGGCAACCCGGATGGCGACGTAACGCTCGTAGAGCTGTTTGATTACAACTGCGGTTACTGTAAGCGCGCACTGTCTGACCTTGTTCGCCTCGTTGATGAGGACAAGAACCTCCGCGTTGTCTTGAAAGAGTTCCCTGTTCTAGGCAAAGCCTCTCAGGAAGCCGCACGCGTTGCGATCGCAGTTGCAGAAGTTGCACCTGATAAATACGAGGATTTCCACCTCGCACTTTTGGGTCAGCCTGGCCGCGCAAACCTCGCCAGCAGCCTGAAAGTTGCAAAGGACCTTGGGATCTCTGATGCAGATCTTGAAAAATCAATGAAGTCCAGCCGCGCAGCTGAAACCTTCCAGGAAGTATTCACGATTGCTGAACAGCTCGGCATCACCGGAACCCCTTCCTATATTTTGGGTGAAGAAGTGATTGTTGGAGCCGTCGGCTACGACACTTTGAAGGAAAAAATTGCAGCTGAACGCGAGTAGATTGATCCCAATCGCGCATATCAACGCATTTTCGCAGCTTTATCCTTAAGAACTCAACTCAGAGCGGACAAAGGTCTTTTCCTTGGTCCGCTCTGACCATATAAGAGGGCCAGTTATGTTTATTTGCCTGGCTACACTTTACCAATACGTCAAGTAAACCTAGCTTATTACACAGAGTTTTTGAGAACAGATTGGTTGCGTAGGCGCAACTACATTTGTGTACTTCTGAGTAAATCAAAGCGTTATGTGCCTTTCTGCGCTAATAAACATGATATTGCCTTATGCGCAGCCTAGGCACTCCGGATGCATACTTTTTAAAAGACAGCATCTCGCAAATAGAGAATTAATGGCTATCTAAGCAGTTAATAACCAACTGCTTGCGTAGTTCATTCAGTCAGAAAATCCATAGTTTGCTCTGAGCAATTGGATTTTCACAGATTATTAAAGGCCATCCTTGCTGCACAATCGCTTTGGGGGCCAAACCGAAGGCTCCTGGCATTAGTCAGGGCATTTCGAACTGGACGATGAAAACGATGACGAAAGAAACTAAGTTTGATCAGGAAATGATCCGCCAGCTTGCAAATGTGCTGGACGAAACCAACCTGACCGAAATCGAAGTGGAACAAAAAGATCTCCGCGTTCGTGTCGCTCGTCAGCTGACAGTGGGTGCAGTGGCACCAGTAGCAGCACCTGCTCCTGTAGCTGCTCCAGCACCGGCACCAGCAGCACCTGTAGAGATTGCAGTTTCTGCAGATGCAGCAAACCATCCGGGCGCAGTTACTTCTCCTATGGTTGGCACAGCATATCTGGCAGCAGAGCCAGGTGCGTCAGCCTTTATTGAAGTAGGTAAGTCCATCAAGAAGGGTGAAACTATTCTGATCATTGAAGCTATGAAGACCATGAATCAGATCCCTTCACCAAAGTCAGGCACTGTGACTGCAATTCTGGTTGAAGATGGTCAGCCAGTTGAATTCGGCGAACCACTTATCATCATCGAATAACAGGCGAAGTCTCTATGTTCTCAAAGATCCTCATCGCAAACCGCGGCGAGATCGCACTCCGCATCCTTCGGGCATGTAAAGAGCTTGGCATTCGCACTGTAGCGGTCCACTCTACTGCCGACGAAGACGCAATGCATGTGCGCCTTGCTGACGAAAGTGTTTGTATTGGTCCGCCGGTAGCGCGCGACAGCTACCTCAACATCCCGCAGATTCTGGCAGCCTGTGAAATCACTGGCGCCGACGCTGTGCATCCCGGTTATGGTTTCCTTTCCGAAAATGCACGCTTTGCGGAGATTCTTGAGGCGCACGGCATCACCTTTATCGGCCCTACCTCAGAGCACATCCGTGTGATGGGCGATAAGATTCAGGCGAAAACCACGGCAAAAGAACTGGGCATTCCAGTTGTGCCTGGTTCTGATGGTGGCATCACTCCTGAAGACGACGTCCATGCAATCGCTAAGGAAATCGGTTATCCGGTTCTCGTAAAAGCAGCAGCAGGCGGCGGTGGCCGCGGCATGAAAGTCGCCCTGACAGCTGAAGATCTGGATACTGCGATCTCAACCGCACGTTCCGAATCCAAAGCAGCCTTTGGCGATGATGCTCTGTACATGGAAAAGTACCTCGGCAAACCACGCCACATTGAGGTGCAGGTACTGGGCGACGGTCAGGGCAACGCAATCCACCTCGGTGAGCGCGACTGTTCTTTGCAGCGTCGCCACCAGAAGGTATTCGAAGAATGTCCATCCCCTGCGCTCAATGAAGAGCAACGGATGGAAATCGGCGAAGTTTGTGCAGACGCTATGCGTAAGCTCAAGTATCGCGGTGCGGGTACAATCGAATTCCTCTATGAAAACGGTGAGTTCTACTTCATTGAAATGAACACCCGTTTGCAGGTGGAGCACCCTGTAACCGAGATGGTAACTGGCATTGATCTTGTGATCGAACAGATCCGCATCGCTGGTGGCTCTACTCTGTCAATCAATCAGGAAGAAGTTCGCTTCTCTGGTCATGCGATTGAGTGCCGTATCAATGCAGAGCATCCTCTGACCTTCGCACCATCTCCGGGCACAATCACCTATTACCACCCACCAGGTGGCTTGGGCGTGCGCGTAGATTCCGGCGTTTATCAGGGCTACAAAATTCCCCCACATTATGACAGCCTGATCGGTAAGCTGATCGTTCATGGCCGGACCCGTGTGGAATGTATGATGCGCCTGCGTCGTGCTCTGAGCGAGTTTGTGGTTGATGGCATCAACACAACTGTTCCGCTCTTCACAGAGCTTCTGGACAATCAGGATATCGCCAACGGCGCCTATGATATCCATTGGCTTGAGAAGTTCCTGGAAGCGCACATCGCAGCACAGAACTCCGAAGAAAACTGAGGAGATTTAGGGAGGTCAAAAGCAGGCCAGCATGGAATTTAAGATTACCCCACAAATTCTGCTTAAAGCATACGCTTGTGGCATCTTTCCAATGGCTGAGACTGCTGACTCTCCTGATCTTTTCTGGATTGATCCCGAGCGGCGAGGTATCTTGCCGCTCGATTCATTTCACATCCCCAAACGGCTCGCCAGAACCGTCCGCTCCGACAAGTTTGTCGTTCGAGCCTCCCGTGATTTCAAAGCAGTAATCTCTCACTGCGCGACAACCACCTCAGAGCGCAAAGAGACATGGATCAACACTGAGATCCGCAAGCTCTACACTGCACTTTTTGCCATGGGGTATTGCCACACAATCGAGGTCTATAACGCCGCTGACGAGCTCGTTGGCGGCCTTTACGGTGTATCACTAGGCGGTGCCTTCTTTGGGGAGAGCATGTTCTCACTGGAGCGGGATGCCTCCAAGGTTGCCCTTGTGCATCTGTATGGCCGTCTGCTCTATGGAGGCTACAGGTTACTGGACGCTCAGTTCGTGACAGAACATCTGGAACAGTTCGGGGCGACAGAAGTTCCCAAAGAGCAGTATGGCAAGTTGCTGGAAAATGCGCTGATGGTACTCGGAGATTTTCACGCTCTACCGCAGGAAAGCTCTGGCAAATTAGTGCTGCAGATCATCGAGGATATGCGCCCTGCTCCACCTAAAACCAAAAACGGCCTCATCTGAGAGGCCGCATCATTTACCGCAGTGTTGCAACAACCTTCGGTCGTGGCACCGGAATTTCCCCTGAAGAAACAAAGTCTTTCCCAGCTAGATCATCCTCTTCGGAAACAAGATCAACAGCAGGACCAGCGTATCCTTCTGGTGGCGGTACAGAAGTCGTTTTCTTACAGTTGATCAGCCAGATGTCATAGACGCTGTGCTCAACAGCGTGCACACCAGGGTTACTTGCGAACATCCAGCCACTGAAAATCCGGCGAACTTTACTGTCAAGCGTAAGCTCGTCAACCTCAATAAACGCAGTGGTTTGAGAGGCTTCTGTCCGAGGCCGGGAATTACAAACGCGCGGCGTTACCTGAAGTGCGCCAAACTGAACTGTCTCATCAATATAGACATCAAACGTGGTAATGCGGCCGGTGATTTTATCCAGCCCTTTGAACACTGCAACCGGGTTTTTAATTGGTGTCTGAGCTTGTGCAGGCAATGCCAATGCTGCCCCACCGATCAACGCAGCAAGTGCGCAGGATGCAGCGCGCCCAAGATATTTACGCATTGTAAAACCCATAAAACTTTCCAGCAGCTAGTGATTCAAACGCCCAAGCTGTAAAGGGCTTAGCACTGGAATGCTACGGGGAAAAGGCCAGAACGAGGCAAACACGCGGCAATCGCTGAGGAATCTCAGCTAACCCACAGGCGTTGCGCGAAAGCCACGATAACCCACCGGCAAATTTTACTTAAATAACAAGGCGTGGATTGTCCAAATGGTCTTGAGTGGCTGGTTTCATAGAGCAGGAAGCAGCCAACAACCGAGACCTCAATGCAAGCAGAGCAATCGCACTCGATAACCCAGCAACAACAGCCACACCGGGCCTCCAGTGTACTATGCGTTGGTTTGCGTTATTTGTGCGTTACACGCGTTTTTGCTGCGTTTTTTTGCGTTCTTTTGTTCCTGGCACTCTCGAGCCAGGCTCCCGCCCAGTCCCTCTACCAGAAGTACATCAAACAGCAGCAAAAGGAGATCCTGAAAGCTCCCTCAGAAAAGCCAGAGATGCCATCTGACGAAAACGGCATGCCGGAGACACTACGCATGCCGGCAATGCCTTTGATGGAGTTTCGCGCAAAAGACATCATCGGCATGTTCCCTCTCGCACCTGCCGACACCAGCTCTCCAAGAGCAACGCTGGACAGCTTCCTCGATATCATGGAGGAAACAAACCACCTCATTCAGGAAGCTTACGAAGAAAACACAGGCATGGGTGCGTTCTCCATGGAAACGCTCGGTATGAGTAAAAATCATGAGCACATCCAGAACCAGATCCATCTCGCCGAGATTCTTCTGGAGCGTGCCAGAGGCTGCTTTGATCTTTCCGGCCTCCCGAGCGCAACACGCCAGCAAACGTCACTGGAACTGGTCCTGCAGCTCAAAGAGATTCTGGACCGCATCCCACTTCCCCCCTTCCCGGATATCCCCGGAACAGCAGCAGGCACCTACGACTTCAATCAGGCCGATTTGGAGAGCTCCTGGACGATCCCATTCACCCAAATCGTCATCACCAGGATGACTGAGGGGCCGCAGCAAGGAGACTATGTCTTCTCAGCAGAAACAGTGGACCGGATCCCGGAGTTTTATGAGGAAGTCAAAGCACTCCCGTCCCGCTCCTCCATTCCGCAAGACCTTTACCACTTCTTCGCCAGCAGTCCCGGGCACCTGCTTCCGCCAGCCTGGTTCTCGTTGATTGAAAGCCAACCTCCATGGCTACTGGAGCTGTATTATGGACAGGCCGTCTGGCAATGGTTCGCGCTGATCCTGATCACTGCAATTGCGGCAGTCATTCTTTTCTTCTTCGTCACCACCATGCGGCGCTTACCAGATCGCAAGAAGCCGGTTCGGCGGCAAGTACTCAGCATCATCACCTCCGG
This sequence comes from Pseudovibrio sp. Ad46, assembly GCF_001623065.1. NCBI lineage: Bacteria > Pseudomonadati > Pseudomonadota > Alphaproteobacteria > Hyphomicrobiales > Stappiaceae > Pseudovibrio > Pseudovibrio sp. Ad46. Next base: position 171,229 of record NZ_LMCG01000071.1, read on the forward strand.
CGTCATTGTCGGCTCTCTCATTTTCCTGCGTTATCTGGCTGATTATCAAATCAACATCGGTGGCCCGGTTCTGCAAGTCTATGACCTGACCATCGAAACGCTCGTCTGGATTGGCGGCGCAGTCATCATATACAAGGTCCTCCGCCTCATGAGCGAGCTGGTGTTGCTCAAGAACCGCGGCGTTGCCTCCATCGACCGCAGCATCATCCGCACAGCAACGCAGTTCTTCGCCATCCTGTGCGCTCTCATTTTGCTCACGTACGGCGCGACCCGCCTGAACATCCCGCTCTACGGCATCATCGCAGGTATCAGTGTTGGCGGCCTCGCCATCGCCCTGGCCGCTCAACCCACGCTCGAAAACCTTCTCGGCGGCCTGATTCTCTATGCAGACGGCATTGTCCGTGTCGGAGATTATTGCGAGTTCAACAAGGTCCGCGGTCACGTAACATCCATCGGCATGCGCTCAACCCGCATCAGAACAACGGACAGAACGCTGGTCACCATCCCCAACGCCGACCTTGCCAAGATGAACTTCATGAACTTCACACTGAAGGACCATTTCCGCGTCGTTCTCAGATTTGCATTGAAGTACGACACCAGCGCCGAGCAACTGGAAAAGCTCATCTCCAAGATCAAACGGATGCTGGCCAAACATCCGCTGTCTCAACCCGATGCAGCAAAAGTGAGGCTGGAGAACATTGATGAAAACGGCATTGTGATCCAGATCGAAGACAGTGTTCAGGCAGCAACCCGGGATGAGTATCTCGCTATTCAGGAGAGCATCATCATCCGCACCCTGAAACTCATTTCAGATCAGAACATCGAAGTCGCCCACCCCTTCGTCACCAATTACGGTGAAAACAGCAGCCTCCAACCGCCCGAAACTCCAGTTGCCCCGGCTGTGAAACCTAAGCAAGAACCCAGCCCAAAAGCTGAGGACAAACCCAAAACTAAAGCCCGGAAAACAAAGAAAAAGAAGGCTTGAACAAAAAACGCGGCCCAGAAGAGCCGCGTTTTGCAAAATTCAAAAGATGAACAAGCCTTAGCCCAAAGCTGCGAGGCGCTCCAAAGCGGCATCCATCTTTTCCTTGCGCTCAGCAAGTTCAGCCACTTTTTCTTTCTCAGCAGCAACGACATCTTCCGGAGCTTTTGCAAGGAAGCGCCCGTTTTCAAGCTTCTTGGAGATCTTGGTGAGTTCACCAACGATCTTGTCCAAAGACTTGCCAAGACGTGCCTTTTCCGCATCCAGATCAATGACACCAGCAAGCAGCAGGCAAACGGTCGCTTCGCCAACAACAATCTGAGCAGAGCCCTGTGGGATCTCATCAGCAGTGGTGACCGTTTCAGCACGCGCGTTCTTCATGATCGCCGCTTCGTGGATTTCCAGACGGGCTTTGGTCTGCTCAGAAGCACCACACAGAACAACAGGAACCTTCGCTCCAGCTGGAACGTTCATTTCAGAACGAACAGAGCGGATCTGGACAATCATGTCGATCAGCCAGTTGATCTCAGCAGCAGCCTCGCCATCTTCACCAATGGAGGTCGGCCAGGCAGAAAGCGCCAGAAGCTTCTCGCGCTTGTTCTCGCCATCTTCAACCGTACGCATCCAAAGCTCTTCCGTGATGAACGGCATGAACGGGTGCAGAAGCTTCAGGATCTCATCACGAGCCCAGGCTGTTGTGGCACGAACTTCTTCCTTGGCCGCTTCATCATCGCTGTAGAAGATCGGCTTGGTCAGCTCAACATACCAGTCACAGAATGTATTCCAGACAAAGCGGTATGCACCACCAGCCGCATCGTTGAAGCGGTATGTATCAATCGCCTCAGAAACTTCGCGAATAGCGCGGCTGGTTTCAGTCACGATCCAGCGGTTCACGGTCTGCTTAACAAGCGCAGGGTCAAAGCCATCTACAGCATGACACTCATTCATTTCCGCAAAGCGGCAAACGTTCCAGAGCTTGGTGGTAAAGTTGCGATAACCAGCAACGCGAGACGTCGCCAGCTTGATATCGCGGCCCTGTGCAGCCATGGCTGCCAGAGTGAAGCGCAGAGCATCCGCACTGTACTCTTCGATCAGCGCCAGCGGATCAATCACATTGCCCTTGGACTTGGACATCTTCGCGCCCTTCTCGTCACGGACGAGCGCGTGAATGTAAACCGTGTCGAATGGCTCGGTCTTCATATAGTGCTTGCCCATCATCATCATGCGGGCAACCCAGAAGAAGATGATGTCGAAGCCGGTAACAAGAACAGACGTCGGGTAGTAGCGTGCAAGCTCAGCGGTTTTATCCGGCCAACCCATAGTCGAGAACGGCCACAACGCAGAAGAGAACCAGGTATCCAGAACGTCTTCATCGCGGTACATGGCAACAAAGTCAGCCTCGCCTGCATCATGTGCAGCTATAGCGTCGTTCTGCTCCATCAGCTTTACAGGCTTACCATAGAACTCCGCAGCCGCAGCCAGTGCTTCTTCTTCGCTCTTTTCAACGAAGAACTTGCCTTCCGGGCCATACCACGCAGGAATACGGTGTCCCCACCACAACTGACGGGAAATACACCACGGCTGGATGTTTTCCATCCACTCGTAATAGGTCTTGTCCCAGTTGGCAGGAACAAACTTGGTGCGACCTTCACGGACGGATGCAATAGCAGGCTGTGCCATGGTTTTGGCATCAACATACCACTGGTCAGTCAGCATAGGCTCAATCGGAACGCCGCCACGGTCGCCATGTGGAACCATGTTGACGTGATCAACAACCTCATCCAGCAGACCGCGCTCTTCCAGCATGGAAACGATCAGCTTGCGTGCCGCAAAGCGCTCAACACCTTCAAGTGTTTCCAGTGTTTTGCTCAGCTCATCGGTCAGTTCCAGACCATCCATAAAGCCTTCTGCTTCACGCAGAACAATGTTGGCTTCACGGTCCATGATGGAAATCTGACGCAGAGAATGACGCTTACCAATGTCAAAGTCATTGAAATCATGCGCAGGCGTAACCTTCATCGCGCCTGTGCCGGTTTCAAGATCAACATAGTCATCAGCAAGGATTGGAATACGGCGGCCAACCAGCGGCAGGATAATGTCTTTGCCCTGCAGCTCTTTAAAGCGCTCATCATCCGGATGAACGATAACAGCCGTATCACCCAGCATGGTTTCCGGGCGAGTGGTCGCAATCACGATGTAATCACGCGTCTCAAACTCGGTCGCCTTGCCGTCTTCATCAAACGCAACAGGGTGCTGGTACGTCACACCATCCGCCAGCGGATAGCGGAAATGCCACATGTTGCCCTGCATTTCCTTCTGCTCAACTTCCAGATCGGAAATCGCAGTCAAAAGTTTAGGATCCCAGTTCACAAGGCGCTTGTCCTTGTAAATCAGGTCCTCTTTGTAAAGAGAAACAAACACTTCCAGAACAGCCTTGGAAAGGCCTTCGTCCATGGTGAAACGCTCACGGGACCAGTCACAAGACGCACCAAGGCGCTTAAGCTGGTTAAAGATCATCCCGCCGGACTCACCTTTCCATTTCCACACACGTTCAATAAACGCTTCACGGCCAAGGTCACGACGCGTGACATTGCCGCCGTCAGCAGCCATCTGGCGCTCAACGACCATTTGTGTCGCAATACCTGCGTGGTCCATACCCGGCTGCCACAAAACGTCGCGACCGCGCATACGCTGGTAACGAACCATAATGTCCTGCAAAGTGTTGTTGAGAGCATGGCCCATATGCAGAGAGCCTGTCACATTCGGCGGCGGAATCACGATTGAGTAGGTCGCAGCTCCATCTTCTGCGCCCGCACCTGCCTTAAAGGCCCCTGCCTGTTCCCAAGCGTCGTAAATCCGCGGCTCAACAGAGGCCGCCTCATATGTTTTATCCAGCATACCTAAAAGCTCTTCCACTTATGGAGTTTGTCTGGTGTAAATCGGATGCACTCGCCTAAGTCAACCTTTCATGCAGTTACAGAGCATATTTGAGCGACAAATACCCAAACAGCCCACACCACAGATCAGTTTTGACACGGTTTTCTTAGAAAGAGTAGCAGAGAGCGGATGTGTGAAGGGGAGAGCTTCTCCCCTCACATCCAGAGGATTATTTGCGTGAGATGCGATCGATCTCTTGGCGCACAAGCCGCTCCACCACGCTTGGCAGATGCTGGTCGAGCCAGCCTTTCAGCATTGGGCGCAGCATCTCAGCCACAAGGTCTTCCAGTGTACGGGCGTTCTTGGACAGCACCGTGTTGGCAAGACCGTTAAAGGCGCTGGACACAACTTCGTCCGTCGCGCTTGAGATAAGTGTTTCCGCCGGACTTTTTGCAGCTGAAGGCTCAAGAATGTCATCTTGCCCCATGCTGCCCAGCCCAAACGCTTCAGGACCCGGCTGATCAAGAAAAGCGATGTCTCCATCCTCTTCCTTGTCTTCATCAGCAAGACCTTCGATAATTTTCAATGAGGAGGATTGCTCGTCGATCTGCTCTTTTTGCGTCAGCTCCAGAACGTCTGGTTCCGCATCCTTCACCACTTCTGGCTCAGGAGTTGGAGCAGGCTCCATTTCCGCTGGCGCATCATCAAAGAGTTTATCTAGATCGTCCTGTGATAATTCGCGACCCGCGTCCGCGTCACTCAATGCAGCATCTGTCATCTGTTCTGCGCCACTTGCTTCGTCATCCGAAATAATCTTGCGGATCGAGCTCAGGATATCCTCCATGGAAGGCTCGTTACCCTGTGAGACAGCTCCCATGTATGTGCTCCACTTCTAATCGCGTCTAATCCGCCGGCTTTCCGACTCAGTTCATTAATAAATACTTACTTAAATATAAGAGAAAAGCGGTCCCGCCTGACACCCGCATATTCTGCAAAATGCCAATTCCCACAAGGAAAACGAGCAATTTTGAAAATGCGGCAACAAAAAAGGGAGCCCGTGAGGCTCCCTTCTCCAAAATTTCATTATATCAGAGGAGCTTAACGCCCATCCGGGGTCCGCAGACCAATCCACTTATCACGTACCAGACGGTAGTGTTCAGTTGGGTCATAACGCGCACCGGTCAATGCCAGGCTGTTATAGTCGAGACGACCAACAGAGGAAAGAACCGCATAAGCAGCAACCACACGGTCACGCTGCGCTGTCACCAATGTTACACGCGCATCCACCAGATCACTCTGTGTATCCAGAACATCAAGCGTGGTCCGCTGACCAACACGCTGCTCTTCAATCACGCCTTCCAAAGCAAGACGAGCCGCAGCAACCTGTGCTTCAGCTGCCGTAATGGAAGCGATCGATGCATTCAGCTGCCCCCAGGAGGAGATCGCCTGAGCACGGATGCTATCACGGGACACATCAACCAAAATCTCGGTGCGACCCAGATCTTCTTTAGACTGGCGCACAACAGAGTATTCGCTACCATTCTGGTAGATAGGAACAGTCACACGACCAAAAATAGATGCTGTTCTGGTCGGCTTTCCAGACACGCCAGGAAGGTTGTTGTCGCTATAGGACAATGTTCCCTGAACATCAGCAGTCGGAAGCAATACACCCTCAGCAGTTTTCACTGCAAACTGAGCGGCATCAACCAGAAACTGAGAAGACTGGATCGCAGGATGCTCTTCCTGACCAATAGAGATTGCAGAAGAAACAGTCTTCGGCAACAAGCTTGTCACATTGGTGCGAGCGCTCAGGTTTTTGGGATCAATGCCAATCACCTGACGGAAAATCGCACGACTTGTGTTCAGGTTTGCCAGCGCTGTGTTCAGTGTGGACTGCGCACGAGCACGACCTGATTCAGCCTGAGAAACATCCGTCCGCGTACCTTCGCCCACATTAAAGCGATCTTTAGAGGCCCGAACCTGCTCTTCCTGGAATTTCAAATCACTCCGACGCAAAGACACAAGCGCGGTATCGCGAATGACGTCCATGTATGCGGTCGCAGCTTGGAAAAGCGCAGTCTGCTCTGCTGTACGCAAATCTTCACGCTGAGCACGAACAATAGCTTCAGCCTGACGGGTAGAGTTCACAGTCCGGAAACCACGGAACAGCGGCTGAGTAACCTGCAAGGATGCTGTATACTCATTACGGTTTCGGTTAGTGCCCTGTGTCTCCTGCCACTGGTAACCATAATTACCACTGGCAATAATGCTTGGGCGCCATCCGGCCAAAGCCTGTGGCACACCTTCATCTGTCGCACGAAGCTGAGCGCGTGATGCGTTTAATGTCGGGTTATTCTGATAGGTAGCAGCCAATGCCTCTTTAATTGAAAGAGCATTCGCGCCTTGAGCACTCACAAGCAAGCCGACTACTGCAACTGCACCCGTTAACGTTTTCCGAGAAACCACTTTATATGCCTCAAACAGGGTCAATCTTACGAACCGCAAACCCAACACACTCGCCGAAATGTATATCTTATTCGGCGTTTTCCGAAACCGGCGATCAAGCCGATTTTGGAAAAAAATAAATACTGCGACGAACAGGCAACATCTTATCGATACAATTACCTAGACCAATCACAGAATATCATTCCCCGGAGGCACACTAATAGAACCATTAAGTTTTTACTACCGTTTTTTCACCCAATGATTGAAACGTGGATATCTCTACATCATTGATAGAAAAGACAACAGCAGCAACCAGTTCTCATTTTACCCCACCAGAGTCTGAAGTGCTTTAAACCAGCATTGGGACAAAACTGTAATTCACATCACGAAAACGGAAATTCATCACAACACTTCACAGAAAACAAAAAAAGGCGAAGGTTGCCCCTCGCCTCACATCTCAGTACCTGCATCGCAAGCGTTTAGAATTCAAAGACTTCCGGCTTCTCAAAACCTGGAAGCGCACATGCATGCGCATTAAACGCAAACACAGAACTCACATTGCCGCCAGACTTGGTGTAAAGCCGCGCAACGCCCGCATTGCTCTCCCCCTCAACCACAACAAGACGCCCCTCGTCTTTCAGCTGAGCAGTCAAGGCTTCCGGCAGCTCTTCAACGGAACCGTTCACCAGAATAACATCATAAGGCGCATCAGCCGCATAACCCTTGGCCAGATCGCCATCAATCACAGCAGCATTTTCAATGCCCAACTGTTCAAGATTCGCTGAAGCCGCCTCAGACAGCGCCACATCAACTTCCAGACCAACAACAGCCTCAGCAAGATAGGAAACGATCGCCACGCCATAACCAGAGGCAGCACCAACCACCAGAACTACATCCTTGGCAGTGATATCAGCCAGCTGAACAAGACGACCAAAGATGTGCGGCTTGAGCATTTTACGCTCGCCTTTTTCATCAACGGCTACATCTTCATCAATATAGGCCAGCTCCTGCAGGTTTTCCGGAACAAACTTTTCGCGAGGCACCTTGCCCATAGCACCAATAATGCGCAGGTCTGTAATATCATTGGTCCGCAGCTGATTGTCGACCATCAGTGTTCTTTGTTCCGCGAAGTTGACCATCCTGTCCTCACTGTCTCGCAAGATTCTTTGGCTGAGAAATATCGCTCATGCACCACAAACACAAGCTGCCAGATCCGTAAAAATAAACAGTTCCCTCTGTTGTTTTTCTATTTTTGAACTTTACGGTGCAAATACGAGCTTTTTCTCCATGCAGGAAGAAAAGCCGTGCCTCATCCAGAAAGCTACTCACTTAGGTAAACCCCATAGATTTCGGTGTTTTACACAAGAGTGATCGTGGAAAGTGAATTTGCCCGCTTGACTATCCGCCCCAAATATCAGAAAAGCCCCTCACACCACAGCGGGGCCTCTTGGCGGAGTGGTGACGCAGCGGATTGCAAATCCGTGTACGCCGGTTCGATTCCGGCAGAGGCCTCCACTTTCTTTTCCTGACATTGTTATTGTTTATATTTTGGGGACTTTTCCCTCACACCTTGTGTGACGGAACCGAAGTGAGGGATTTTTGCCCTCAAAATGACGCCCTAATACTCTCCAAAAGCTGCAGTTTTGATGATGTAAATTTCTTGTCGTTTGAATGTAAGCAAGCACATCCAGCTTCAACCAGTGCGGTAAGTGACAAGTAATCCAGTCGCATTGAAAAAATCTAAAAAAACACAATGCATCTGAGCGCACTGGCTTGGCAAAGGCCGTCGAATGAACTGTTTGCGCATGCCTTTCTTCCCACATCGCTCTGACAGATCACGAGAAAAGAGAGATCAAGAGATTTGGTATCTTGTGACCATAAGCTGACATTCGACCTAAATTCAGTTGCTCACAGTCAGTTCGTAATTTCAACCATAAGTCGATTTTGGTCAGCTTGTTGATGAGTGAACATTGCTGCCGTTCGCCTTTGTATTGGGCACGCACCGTTTTTTTGCCTTTGCCATTTCTGATTGTGTGCGTTTCCAATAGACCTAAGGTATGAAAGGCAACCCACTTAAGCGCGGTCCATGTACCCTGTGCGGGACATAGCTGCTGTGGACGGGATACCGTGCAATTAGCGGTTCTAGGTCAGTTTCGATCAGTGAGCGAACCATTGGCAGCACGATTTGTTTGCCCCCAGAAATGATGACATACTGATGTGAGGCCGAATCCGGCACCCTTTCCTCAGTCGTTAGTATCTATGGAATATTGCATGGAAGATAAAGCTAAGTATTTTCTCAACCGAAAGGAAACAAAAACCTATATCTCGAAGCTATTCCAATACGACGCACAATCAGAGCCGTTGCGAAATGTGCAAATGGTGATGGAAGGCTCAGATATTGTTCACTTGGGGGAAATCGAAGGTGCGATGTGTCTTCGTCTAACTGGAAAAGTTCGAAAAACTCAAGTAACTGCTGTAGTCTCTCAAGATGACAATGAAGTTCGGCGTTTAACCTTTCAAACGTTCCAGTCCCGCAAGAACGGTTCTATTCAAGGTTATGATGAGCATAGTTTTACATTTCGAGATGACGAATTTTATCGTCTACTAAACTTCTTGGAACAGATAAAATTCACAAATCTGACGAACCATGCGAAATTTCAGATTGAAGACATTTCAACTCAACCTGGCCCCAAGGCCATAATTGATTCTTCGGAACGCGCCATCGTTGAGCAAATTAGAGAGATGGATCCGAGGAAGCGGGATTCAGTAATACAAGGTCTCAGTGGCTCCCTCACCAGCGAGGAAATAAACGTCCTTCTTGGCCGAAAAAACGGCCTTCAAGAATTTGAAAAACAGTTTGCAGTCAGCGATTGGTCGGAGCCTAAATGGCAAGATTTTTTTGAACGGAACCAGTGGGTCTTTGGTTACGGCCTTGATTATCGTGTAATGCATCCATTTGAGAGAGAAGCGGTAGTTGGTCGAGCCGGAACAGACAACAAAAACAAGCCAATCGTGGATTTCCTGCAAACGTTTAAGGATTACACCGTGCTGGTAGAGATAAAGCGCCCTGACACCCGAATATTTAAGTCGGCAAAGGGAGGACGTGCAGGAACTTGGGAGTTTAGCTCCGAGTTTACCGGAGCTGTTTCACAAATACTGCAACAAAAGGCTGAATGGTTGGCATGCGCTCAAGGTGGTGATCACTGGTCGAAGGACGGAACGCGGAAACTTGAGGCACGCACAAGAAACTCGAAAACAATACTAGTTGTTGGTTCTCTTCAGGAGTTTGAAGAACCCGACAATGCGCGAGATACCCAAATTAAGCGGGATACTTTCGAGTTGTTTCGGAGAGATCTCAAAAACATTGATATTTTGACTTTTGATGAGTTGCTTGAACGCGCACGCTTCATCACAAGTAATACTTAATGAGTACTCACTCCAGTTGCCTGCGAGCCAATACGTGGGCCTTTTCGGCGCAATAAACCGCTTGACAATAATTATCAGTGGGGAGTTGCAATCAGCCTTCGGGTTATTAGTTGGTCCAACCAGGTGCGAAAGTGTTTAAGCTGTTTTATAACCTGAATTGTTACGAAGGTTTCCGATGGAAATTCATTGCGATGGCATTGCTATCATTGAAAAGAATGGTTCGAAAGAAAAGTTTGAAGTCTTTGCAGACGAACTGGATTGGGAGGTAACGGGTGGCGAAGAACGCGGAATGGGACCCTCGACTACCTTTGAAGCAATTGTAGACCATGACGATCTTGGTCGGTTGAGTTGGGTGTTAACTGAATATCCGGTAGGTGCTCAGAATTACAACAATACTGATGTGGGGAAACATCGCCTAATTCAAGATTTGGACTATAGGCTAGAGCATGAGCCTGAACTAGATTTCGATTCTTTATCTGAGACAAAACATAAACCGAGTGACGTTGATATTGCACTTGTAACGCCTGATCATCTTCTACAGTGGTTTAAACAAAATGCCCACATTGTTCGATCCATCCCGTTACATAAGGTTACTGACGCAATCGAATCGTGGTTCCATCATTACTATGAGGGACCTGAAAACGAGCTCTTCTATGACAAAGAAGATGGATACATATACATCTACGGCGGACCTTACGGTGCCGAAGAAGAGATCCGCGACCAATTCGAAGAGTTCGTAACTGACGAGGTTATCAAAAGCGCTGTTTCATCCTTAGAACGTGGTGGAACTGTTGATTGGGCTCCGTCACCAAACCATCCCAATCAGATTGCTGCTGCTAGAGAAGATGAAGCAGAGCAGGAAGATCTTGATTCAAATTCTACGCAAGGTGCCGGAGTTCACTTGAAAAGGGAACCCGAGAACCTCGTCCTTAACTCAGACCGCTTCGCATTGTCTCTAGCCCACCTTTTCCGAACCGCAAAAGGTGAGTTTTCACTAGCTCTTTTAGGACGATGGGGTAGCGGAAAAACTTCAATAGCAAAGCAAATTTGCGTTTATTTACAAGAGCATAACAGCTATAAAAGCACATATATGAAAGTCTTTGGCGAGCAAAGTGCGCAGGGGCTAGAAGAAGTTACCTATGATATTGTGAAGTTCAACGCATGGCGATACAGACAAAGACCTGAGCTATGGATCTGGTTGTATGAGAGCTTTATCAATAGCTTTCTCTCCAATAAGAACCACATTTATGTTCTTCGAACAATGCGTGCGGGAATTGAGAAGAACGGGTTTATCAATACACTTCTCACGCTTGTGATCTTGGCCTTGTCAGCAGTCCCCTTTATGTGGCTTTCTTTACTAATACCTCATGGCGTAGCGTTGTTTGGTGTGACTGGCGTTGTGGGCATGTTTATATTGATCCGCAAGTGGTCTGCATCCCTTCGAAGCCTTTTTGACCGGTATGGGATCGTAACCAGTCATCGAGAACATTTAGGTATGCAAGCTTTGATTGGAGAGGATTTGGCCATTCTCATCAAGGCGTGGACAAAACAAACTCAATTCACTTGTTGGCAAAAACGTTTATTTGGGTTCGTGACATTCACCATCAGTTTGGTTTGGCTTGCATCCTTCACTTGGTGGAAAAATGTTTGGGTGATTGAAAGCCTGAGAGCAATGGGGATTGATGGTTTTGCCCTCTACACCGGTGCCGCATCAATTACTTCGATTACTGCATGGATTTTATGGACATTGCTTTGCATAGCTTTTGGGTGCGCGATCTTTTCAGAGAGTGGGAGAGTTGACCGTATCTTTCTAGTCGTAGATGATCTTGATCGCTGCCCTGATGAGGAGGTTGTCGACCTTATTGACGGTGTAAAACTAATGATCGATGAAGAGCAGATTGGCAAGTTTGTTCAAGCGATGATTTTAGCGGATAACACGGTTCTTGAAGCAGCAATCCTAAAGCGATTTTCGGATAGTTCAAACGAAAAGAAACAGGAGGATACTAAGGGAAAGGCCGCCATAAGAGAGCATATGGAAAAGGTGTTTCTTTGTCATGTCTGCCTACCGCCACTAACATCTCAAGGGGTCGGTGAGTTGGTGAACGTATTCTCCAAAGAGTTTGGGCTTGAACCCCCAAAAACTAATGAAGAGAAAAAGCATCGTTTCTCCGAAGGCCAAAAGAGAGAAACTGGCCAGCATTCCACAAAACCATCAAGTGAGCAGAAAAAAGTAGACTTTATTTTATCGATAGCTGAACGAAATCAAATTCGGATCTCGCTATCCAATAGTTTTAAGAGCTCTGGCGAAGTTGTGACGCCTCGTGCAGTTCGATCTTTTTTCTTTAAGTATCAACTAGCTCGAATGCTATTGCACTCAAATGGAGTGACGCATAGCAGTGAAGATCTCGTCGAAAAGCTATGCAAATGCGTTGCAGATGCGCGAATGAATGGAAGAGTTTCGGAAAAAGCTCAAGATGACGATCCCATTGGTCAGGTTGTAAGTCTCATCGCCTAGGCATGATACGTAGTATGTTTTCATAAATTATCAGTTTTACGTAGCTAAAGACGTATAGGGCTCAAAGGGGCGTGTTCCAATTAATTCTCATGCAATAATTGGGGCGAGTAAAGTTCGACAAGCAGAGACCACTACAGCAGCTCTCTCAGTTTGTCTCAACCTATGATAGAAACACCCGAACGGCAGTTCATGACCCTGCTTACAGGTATGCTGCCGAGTGACTAAAGCTGACATAGACCTAGCTACAGATCAGCCTAATCTAGAGCGAAGCGTCACCTTAGGATTGGTTTGATCCGCTTGAAGCAGAGGACCAGTAGCGGACTTTCGGGCGCTTCCATAATGGGTTGAGACAGGAACGCCCGAAGGCTTCAACAGTCGCTTTTATGAGCGGACTAGGATTACTCAAGCGGCCCAATGCGGCCGTTCATCAAAACCGTTGCTGTTGGCCACTTCGCGTTATAATTGTGGACACAGGAGTTCTAGTGATTGATTCTCAAATGCGGAGCTCTTAGCGGCTAAAAATCGGTGATCTCCAAGCCAAATATGTTTTTACCGCTCGGAACTTTGATTGTTAGGTACTTATGAGCGAACGCATTGTAGCACTAACAAACTGGTTGGCGGCACGGCTCATTGGTTTGGCGGACTTATTGGAAAGTATGGGTAGCTCGGCGGCCACGCCGCCCAAGTTCGTAAATCTCGCGCCAATCGATCAAGCCGATAAAGACGGTGTATATTCCGAAGCTCTAGACTTCGCCACGACCGACCCGAAGGTATACAATATTGCGCTGACAGGCCCCTATGGGTCGGGAAAAAGCAGCATTATCCAATCCTTCCTCAAAAAATATCCTGGGTCGAGGCTTCACGTATCTCTCGCGGCATTCGCACACGAAGCGGCTCCAGTTGATGGTGACGAACGACGCAAAAGAATTGAAAGAAGCATACTGGAGCAGATGCTTTACGGCGCCGACGCCAACAAACTCCCATTATCGCGCTTTAAACGAATTCAGTCGCCCGGCGTTCTATCGATATTGAAATCGCTGTACATCACGATCGGTCTGGTTGCGCTTTGGTACGTTTTCGCAATGCGCGAAGTTATTCTAGACGGCAGTTTCTTCAGTCCGTTCGCTCTGAGCAATTGGCTTAATCTCGGAAGCTTCGCCTTCGCAGCGCTATTTCTCTGGGCAGTGCTGCATCACTTTTATGTGGCCAGCTTCGGGTTATCATTGAAGAGTTTCTCACTGAAAGACATTGAGATAAGGCCGGCATCGGATAATCAGGATTCCATCCTCAACCGCCACTTAGATGAAATCATCTATTTCTTCCAATCGACAAAATATGATCTCGTCATCATTGAGGACTTAGACCGCTTCGAAGACCCCGAAATCTTCGTAACATTGCGTGAAATCAACAGCTTGGTAAATGAGAACGCGGGCGTCGATCGAACCATCAGGTTTCTTTATGCCTTGCGCGATGACGTATTCGCCAACACTGATCGAACCAAGTTCTTCGAATTCATAATTCCAGTGATTCCTATCATTAACGCATCGAACTCGATCGATATGGTTTTGGAGCAAGGAAAGAGGTTGGCGCTCGACAAGCGTCTTGGTCGTCAATTCCTTAGAGAGGTTTCGCGCTACCTCAACGACCTCAGGTTGATCCAGAATATATTCAATGAATATGCTATATACGCTGCTAACTTGGAAACCGACGACGAGAATGTGCTTAACGCCGATAAGCTGCTGGCAGTCTTGATCTACAAGAACGTTTATCCCAGAGACTTTGAACACCTGCATCGCAGCGAAGGAAATCTTGCTAATATCTTGAGCCGCAAAGATGAACTTATCATGCAGGGTGAGGCCGCGTTTCGATCCGAGATCGCGGATCTCGAACAGAAGATTGAAACTGCTGAGCGACAGACCCCCTCGGACCTAAAAGAGTTACGCCAGATCTACGGAATGGCTCTCTTGGAGATGCTACCGGAAAATGCCTCCGGTGTCAGCCTAAATGCACGGTCTTGGATTACGTTTAGGCAGTTGTTAAACCAAGAGAATTTTGAACAATTTATCGGAGCTGAACATCTCTATTATCGGCTATCCAATGGCTACAACACGAGTGTGAATATCGCCAGTTTGCAAGACAATGTTGATCCTTTGAAATCTTATTCGCAACGCAAGTTGGAAATAGAAAACAAGGCGTCGGCCAAGAAGGAAGAGAGCTTGCGTCGAATTCGGGATCTAAGATCAAGGATCGGGACGCTTCGAACTACTAAGTTCAATGAGCTCGTACGTTCAAGCGCCGAGCGTGTAACCGATCTTTTCGACGGGTTTAGCGAGAAAGGAGATCTGGCTCGCTTCCTAATTTTGGAAGGTCATCTCGACGACACTTATTATCAGTATACATCGCTCTTTCATTCTGGCCGACTGTCGCCCAATGACAACAAGTTCCTCATTCAGATACGTGCGTTCGCTACACCCGATCCAGCCTTTCCAATCGACAACCCAAAAGAGGTCATTGCGGCGATGCGCGATGAAGACTTCGGTCAAAGTTATGTCCTTAACGTCAAACTGGTCGACAGCCTTTTAAGCGAGACGATCCGTTATACCGACCAAACTCAGAGGCTCTTCGAGTTCATCGCGTCCAATTTCGATAGCTGCGCAGCTTTCTTCGAGGCCTATTACGCCACGGGACGCGACGTCTCCGGGTTACTTTCCGGCCTGATCAACAATTGGGAACAGTTCGTTCCGACGGCTATCGCTAGCAAGCGCAATCTCTCCCATGTCACGCAGTTGTTGACGAACCTTCCTGGAAGGACGCTTGCAACAATGGCAAGCAATGGCGACGGATTCCCTGAATTCGTAGCGGCGAACCTTCCCGAAATTCTGGCACTTGCATCTGACCTAGCACCCGAACGCCTGGAGAGCATTGGCATCGAGGTTCGGGATCTTCCGGCCATAGGGACACACACCGGCACTGCACGCTTCATGGTAAAGAAGGGGTTGTTTGAACTCTCGATAGCGAATCTTGAATATGTCTATCGAAAGGTTCTGGGGGAGACCAATCTCACTGCGTTTCGCGAGCGCAACTACACCACAATACATTCAATCACGGATCCGACATTGTTGACGAGGGTTGAACGCGACTTCGACCTCTATCTTAGCGACGTGCTTCTCGAGCTTGACAGCAACTCCGAAGAGGATGTCGCGGCCATAATAGATATCCTGTGCCGCAAGGAAATTGACGAAGACAATCTGCGCACGTTTCTCGGACGACAAACGGCTCTCCTGCCAACGCTGGATGGAGTTCCGGAGAGATTCCACGCCATGGTGTTTGAACTGCGACGTATCGAGCCAACATGGGGAAACTGCATCGCGTTCATGGGAGCCAGTGGTTTCGCGACTGATATCTTAGTCGCTTATCTTGATCGGGAAGATGTGCGCGCGGCGATACTGAAGTATCCTCTACGGAGTGATCCGGAGAGTTTGCCGCTACGCCAAACCCTCGTTAACGCGGATGCAATGAGCGACGAAAGCTACCGGGAATATGTCCGAGCATTGCCCAACCTATTCAAAAAATTCCCCAAGCAGCTAGCTTCCTCGAAGCTCACCATTCTTATCAAAGAGCATAAGATCACTTTTTCAAAGGAAAACCTCGACTCGCTAGAAGTCGAGACGGACTTGCCAGTGCTTTTCGTAGCAGAAAACATCGAAACTTATCTGGCGAATCCTGACACGTTTGCGCTTGACGACGACTTCCGCGAAAAGCTCTTAAGAGGCGACACAAAAGATGGCGACAAGCGCGCCATCATTGACCTAATGGATATGAGCACGCTCATAGAGTTTCCAGATCGAGCAGCACTCATCGGTCCTATTCTTGATCGCACCGATGTTAGATTGCCTCACCTTGACGTTGCTGCAGCACGATCACTTATCACGAAATCAAAATCCATTGGAACGCAGATTTCTCTCTTTAACAAGGTTCACTCGACCATGACTGTAGAGGAAGCTCGTCAAGTCCTCGCGTCGCTTCCGAAACCGTTTTCTGAGATCACGACGGGATATCACACTCCAAGATTACCAAACACAGATGAAAATCGCTTGTTGGTCCAATGGCTTGATTCTCGCGGTGTGATCTCTTCATGGAGCGAGGGAGGCGGTTGGCTCCAAGGTAATGACATACGTGTGAATCTCAAAAGGCGGTAACGAATTGGTCGGAAACATAGTCCGTTGAGCGATAGCAGGTCGCAATGATCCGCTATTTCTCTTTGGAATTATTATCGGCGGCGGCCTATCTAGTAGGGCGCACCCAAAAAAGGCTGTTCTTTCGTTTCAGGTATCTTAAACATAGCCATCCGGAAACGGTCTCATTCCTGTCATTCGTACAGACCATGGCAAACAGAGCAACCTCGACCCAAAATTAAAATCTCGTTTAGGCAGGGATGGCCTTGCATCAAGGCCAATGTCAGCAATGGTCACTCAGCAACAGGCAGACTAAAATCGACCTATGGTTGAAGTTATGCGCTGGCTAGAAGCTCCTGGAATTAGGTCGAATGTCCGGAATTGGTCAATCCAATCGCTACGCCCATGAGTTCCAACACAACGTTGATTGGCATCTGAACTAATCATCATCCTCCCAAATGGAACTAGCTAGACGCGAGGTACGTCTCACCCGAAGAGCTGCCCAAAAAGAGACTAGGCAGCCAATGAAGCCAGTCCAAGCAATCAAGAACTGCGCTCCATTCGCTTCAGTCGCCGCTTCATATGCGAAAAGAAGACAACAGATGGAGCTCGCGGTCACCAAAACAACAAAGCAGAACCAAGCATGCCTTGTTACACCGTAAAACCGATTAGATAGATGAGGAGCAAAAACACTGGTGTTTCGAAAGAATGAGTTTTGCATAGTGCCCCCCTAATAAATGCCCTACTATTACTGTGAGATGCACTACTCAAAAAATAAACCCATAGATTTCATAAGATATACTTTATGCCCACACTACAATTTGTTAATATTTCAACAATATTCACATTTACGTTATTTATATAATATATAAATACACAAATAACACCAAATCATAACTGACCACCAATTATCAGATAAACTTAATTAGATTAGGTTTCTGCATGAATTAATGCTATCCCCGCCGCTGGATAGCGCTTTATTTAAATAACTACAATTGCGCCATTTCTTAAATTCAATGCACGACTTTCTTTGTAGATGATTTGATCACATGCTTGCTCTGTTATCGGCTTGACCTCCAAATTATTGCAAACATGCACACTCTCCTCATAAGACAGTTCTCTCAGAATGACCAAGGCATGATTGATTGCCTCTTCTTCATTTGCCCCAAGTCCCAGAATAGACGTTCTATAAACTGCAACAAACATGAAAAACTCCTATAAATAACGTGTAAAAAATTTCACACGTATGCATTAGGAACTGATCGCGGTCATTAAGTTACTGGTGAGAATAAGAGGCGAGATAGGGCGGATTCATTTGCTCTCTATTTTGATAGACACTAATCCGTTTCCTCAAATCACGTCATGCGAGTTATTCAATACATCACAACCTATGAGATTAATTGCCCTTAGCTATTATTTAGCGAAAAAGAGCAGCTTGCGATAATTGGTTCAGACCAACATTGTCCGATCAAACGTCATCACCTTTGAGGTCAATTATGTATAACTTCACCAGACCAACTTGTGCGGCGACTGCAATCATTTATCTGGTTGAATTACATCAAGCAGACTTGATGTTTCATGCTGATGATAGCCCTCAAGAGTGCGTATTTGGCAGAGAAATCGCATCAGAAACACTAGAAGTGATGGACCAGTATATGCAGAGAACCCATACATATTTGGAAGATCCGCACGTAATCATCTATGAGCTAAGTAGATCGCCGGACGATTACTGAGACACGATCCAATTCACCTCTGGCTCTTTAAGCAAACATGCGATTTTAATCTTTTTTGTCAATCCTCCAGCCGCATATCACAGCGCCAACCAAATGGAATTGTCTCATCTCTTTTTTAGAACTCTCGGATCTCCAGTAAGGACGATCAGTACCGCTCGGTCAATCAGCACACGACTTATCGCGTTCATAGTCTTGCAGTTGCTTTCGTTTCATGCGGTTGTCCAAAACTCGGTTCCACACCATGAAGAACGCAGCAACCACAGTCAGGATAATGAGCAGTGCCTGAAAGAACGGCTCTAGGAAGTTGGCCCAGTTTTGGGCTATCCAAGCTGCTAGAAAGGTCAGTGCTGTGCCTGTCTCTGATTTCTGCATCTTAGCCTCATTCAAGGATATGGATCTTCTGGTGAGTAAACTGTGGTCACAACTCCAAACTAGAACGCCTTAAGCTTCGTTAGTCGAGACAGCGCCCTCACGCTGCACAAACGCCTGTTCTCCCTGCACGGGATAGCTTTCCGGCCACCGGATATCCAAGAGCCGCCGCTTTGAGACTTTCGTGATCGTGACTGCGTTGGACTGGTTCCCACCCAGCACGTGATAGTGCCCTGCACTCTCGGAAACATAGAAACCGACATGCCCTTTCCAGCCGCGAGGACTTCCACGCCAGAACACGAGAATAGAGCCTAGTATCGGCTTATCTAACCGCCTGCCGTATTTCGCCCATTGGCGAGAGCCTAGAGGATTGGCGGGCGGGCGATCAGAAACAAGACTCATGCAATGAGCAACAAACAGACCACACCATGGGGTTTCATCGCTCTGGTAGGAGATGCCTAGTTTACTCGCCCAGCCCATAATCATTGGATTGTGCTTTGGTCCCGAGATTTCCTTGGTTCCCAGCAGCCGACGCGCCTCAACCAGCCATGGTGGCTCACTGCTTTTGATCGCCTTGATTTTGGAGCTGAGCCAAGCCTGATAAGCAGCTTCAGATAGCCTGCCCCAATCTCCATCTGGTTTGCCGGGATTGAACCCGAGATCCTGCAGCATTTCTTGAGATTCAAAGTCTGGTATCCGTCCCATGATCACCTCACAAAAAAGGCTCCCTATGGGAGCCGTAGCTGCGCATGTCGCGCTGTTTCAGAAAGAGATTTTTTGATTAGTTGGCGACGCGATAAACAATCACATCAAACCCACCAGACAGACCGCTTATGCTTCCCGCGCTGTTCAGCCTCAAACCGTTGAGCGAAAAACTCGCCTTGGATTTGACGTTCATCCCAACAATGTTGATGTAACTCAAGTTACCTTGGGTGGTTCTTTGACCGACCACCTGAACGACATAACTTGTATCTGGCTGAGGTGTTCCGAAGGTGTAGGTTGCTCCAGAGCGAGTAAGATTAAAGGACGCATCGTCCTCGATATTGGAGTACAGCGCCACGACCTGAGGCTTGCTTACAAGCGTATTCAATTTCGCAGAGTTTAGTTTGGGATCTGTGACAGCCTTGCTCTTTAGCTTGCCAGTGCTCACTGAGCTATCAGTCAAGTCATTCATGCCAACTTTTGATGAGGTTGCAAGCGCTCCTAACCCCAAATTGGATCGAGCTGCTGATTTACTCGAAACATCACCAAGGTTGTTTGCCTTATTGAGAAAATCGCTTGTGTCTGGTGTCGCCAAGATCCAATCACTGTCATCCTCTGAATAGACCTTCATCTTCTTCTCGACAGAGTGAAAGCAAAGCATACCGTCTTTGAGTGGACCACCTTGATTGTCGGTAGATGGATTCACATTGAACGAACCAAGATAGAGCTTGTTGAACCGCTGGAACGCTAACTCGGAAGCCTGCTCGACTGCGGCCTCAAGGTTGCTCAATGCCTCCTCAGCAGCTTGCTTTGCTGTTTGAGCCTGATTACGAGCAGCTATTGCAGCTTGCTTTGCTGCCAGCACCACCGCCTCGACATTAGCCGGGTTGAGAAGCACGTATCCATCCTGCCCCGGAAACACCGCGACCATTGCTGGGTAACCAGCTTGCAGATCATCTTCGCTCAGCTCATTACCAAGGCCGTTGCGAACTGACTTTTCGACGCCCTCAACCGTGATTGTTACAGCGCCAGTATTATTGTGTGCAGGCACAAAGAACGCCAACTCAACCGCTGACAAACTGACGCCCAAACGAAGCTCAGCGGTAATCGCGTTACCGGTCCCCCCGATATTGACCAGTCTCGTGATACTGTCGGCTAGGTCGCGCACATAGTTCCAAGTGTTACCGAGCCACTGGTAGTAACCACTCAAAGCTTGGTTTGGATCTCCACCCACAATAGCCGGGGTGTAATCCGGCTTATTAGTGACCGTATCCAACTCAGCTTTGGTTTTTACAATCACCGCACCAAGCGCTGCGGCGATTTCCATTTGCCCCAGGTAAGCAATGATTTCTTCTTTTTTGGGCTTGTGCGGATCTGTGCTTTCAAGTCCGAGAGTCTCACGCGCACGCCAGACGAATTCCTTGGTAAGGAAGTTCATTGCCAACTCCATTTTGAGAGGAAATTAAACCGCAGCTATAAGAACAGTTGAGCTAGACCAATCGCTATTTTGCCCAAAAACAGAGCGTGTGCGCATGCGGAAGCGATATTCAACACCCGATGTGAGGCTGTCGGTTTCAATGGTCTCTTCGCCATCATTGGCCTGCGCATACTTGGCAGCACCACCGCTGGTTTTCACATATTCCAGCTCATAGGTGAGCGCCTCGGAGAGCCGTGTAAAACTTGCTTCCGCGATAGTACTTTGCCCCTGCTGCTGCATTTGAATTGAGAAGCTATCAACACTCGGGATTGCCTCAGATGCAATACGCTTGGGAGGATCACCTTTTTCGCCCTCATCTTCAGGCTCATAGGCAAACGGGTCTCGCGGAATAACCATCGCCTCGAACACATGCTGGAACGTATCCAGATCCAGAGTGGGAGTACCGTCTAACTCAAGATAAGCATCGATAAGATGTGGTGGATCACTGATCTTGATGAACCTTCTTAAAGGCACCTCTTGGGATGCGAAGTAGTCGCATTTCACACGCACACGAGGTGCATTCACTCGGATAGCTTTGAGCGCTTGCAAGCGCCGCATGTGATTATGGCGCTGCACGCAGTCATTATCGACAGTACGCGACCTGGGATCGTCTTCCTGAACATATGGATCGCCTTCAATGACTGCATCATCTTCAACATAGTGAAGCTCAGGATTGACCCAGAGACCACGCACCGCCTTGACGCTGGAGGCTGCATTGCGGTTTGGCAAGAACTCAATATCAACGATATCATCTGTTTTCAGGTGAATATCAGGCTCGACCCATTCCCCAGCATGAACGGCAACCTTTCCATCTGCATCGGTATATAGAAGCAGCTCGCCTGCCTCATCAAGCATCCGGCCAACCTGAGTTGGATCGTTGTTTTCGCGGCCACGGAATCCGCCATGATAACGCGGCTCCATATCACCTTTGATGTTCTCAACCTGCTGATCGCAAACGTCCGCAGCATAAGCCCAACTATCAAGATTGATCTGCGAGATCTTCAAAGCATTTCCATAAGGGGCAAGAAGATAGTCAAGCCGTATGAGAGCAAGGTTTTCGCTAAATCTGACCTGCCCATCTCTGGGATCGAAAATCTTCTTTCCGCGAATGGTAGAGGATAGTGTTGGGTAGCCATGCGGGTAAACCGTTCGATGACGCCGGGCACTCACGCTCTTACACATCATCAAAACACTGGCGATATTGTCGCCGCGATGATCCTCACTCCAGATATCATCGAACTTGTCCACTAGCTGCGAATAAGGAACACCGACCTGCGTCCCAACGCGCTCAATAAGCATCACCTTGGCATCACCACCAAGACGATAATACTTGGATGCATCCTCATCATTACTCAGCGACTTGGTGACATTGCCATCTGCATCAATCTCTACAGGATCATCACTCAGGAAGTGCGCGACAAAGCCATCAATCTCATGGGACGCATAGGCAATCACCATATAAGCCGTACCGCTGCGCTCTTCCAAAAACGTCATGTCGCCTGCAATACGCACAGTGCCATATTGATAGGACCGCGATGGCACATTTTGCTTTTGCACCACCTTGCCATCAGCTGCACTTGGAATAGGTGCAGCATTGTCTTTTCTCTGCTGACTGCCAAGCAGGGCATTCACACCCAGCCCAATACCAGCGGAAAGGCCAACTCCAATAATCCCAACACCAATTGAGGACACCGCAGCCCCCGCAAGGATCGCTTGCGTTGCAACAGAGGCCCCAACGAAGGCCGCGCCATTTGACAGAACAAACGCAACAGCAAATGCAGCAGTAGCAGGCATCAGACACTCCAGATTTTAAGAGCAGGCGCGTGAATAGCTTCAAAGCCCGAGTTCCAGTGAACTTGCCAGTGCTCACCATCCCAGATCGCACCCCACTGCCTGAGAGGGGAATGAAGGCTGCCGATCACGCCAATATCGCCAGTCTTTCTGGTTTGGACCTCATTCAGGCCCGCAATATCTGCACACCTGCCAACCAGCTCTAAAGCACCGCCAGCTTCAATAATCAGCTGTTTCATCTGCTTTTCTGTTGAGTAAGTGCCACGCAAATGAACGGCCCCATCAGGGTATCCATTGGCACTCACCCAATCAGCAAGAACGAGGCAACAGTCAGCCGTGCCCGGATCAAAAGACAAGCTTTGTCGATCTGCCAGCCAAGCCTCCAAAAGACTTATGATCGCGGCCATGGGATTGTCTGCTCACTCATCAAAGTAATGCGCTCACACGACAAATCAGGCGGTAGATCTGGATTGACCTTGAGCGAATAAGCTCGTTGATCAGAATCCGATAGCACTGCGTTGCGCCGTGATTTACGAGCATGAAAAGCATTGCCCACGACCAAGGTCACATTATGCAGAATTTGAGGCTTGTCTCGATCATTCACCGCCCGCTTGCGGAACTTCAGGTCGATCACCTCGCCCGTGAACTTGACGATTGCTCCTGGAGGCAAAGGCTGGAAATATTGATCACAACTCTGGAGCAGGATTTGCACCTTTGAGCCGATGACATCACTCTCCTGCGTCTCCTCATAGGCCAGATCGGCAATTTGCTGATCGACACCGGACAGCCCCATGTCCATCGTGGTCGCCTCACCAGAAAACGCATATTGGATCGTTGTTAAGGCAGAGGCCGGAAGCACCCCGGCAGGTCGCCAGTGATTTCCATCCCTATCAACGTAAGGATGAGAGCCAAACCAGAAGCGAGCTGTTCCAGTTGGAAAATGCATCGCCACAAGGATCATGATGCTTCGAAAGGTCATGGAGCAGACGCCTCGTCCCAATAATCAATAGCCTCGACAAAGTGCACGCTCTTTCTGGTGAAGCTTGAGCTACCGAAGTTCAGATCCAACTCACTGTCACTGGCAAGCTTCATGAGGCAGCTCGGCTCTGCCACATTCAGCAGTGCACCCGCCGGGATCTTTGCTCGTACAGCCGGGAAAATAGGTACCCGCACCACATTACCTTCAGCCTCAATAATCGGCCCAGTGTTATAGAGCGCATGCAAATAACTGAAATAGATCCCGGACAGCCTCAACCCACTTTGCAGTCCGCGAAGCTTAAGCACTGTTGCCCCTAAATATGCCTCTTCTTCCAACTGCACAAAAGCAGGTTCACTCTCATAGGAAGTTCCATCGCTGAACTCCGTTCCATCGGCATGAGGCACATAGGACCGCGCCTGCTTTGCAAGTTTTTGTACCCGTGAAGTCACATGAGAAACAGAAACGATCACAAGTCCCACTTGCCCTTGCAAGGCGACCTCAATCCCGTTCCAAGCTTCTTCTTGGCGCAGATCACGCCTGCGCAACACGATATTGGGGATGACAGCTCTCCAGAAACCCAAGTCCGTCCGTGTAACCAACTCACGCCCACCAAGTGTCATCCCACCAGTGTTGGTAGTTGGTCGTTTTCTGAAGGTTGTCTTTCCTTGGCTGGGAAGCAGAGAATGGGGCCAATGGATCACATTAGTCACGGAAGCCACCTCCCCGTTCCTGCTCATACATACTGAAGTCACCGACAGTATATTCACGGCTATTTTGGGTCGCCGCTTCAATGATCATAGGTGCCGCTTCCTTGACCACGTTTCCGGACACACTCTCAATCCGAGCTTCCAGATCAGGGGTAACTTCAAGGATCACGCGAGAAACCATCTCA
The DNA here is from genome assembly GCF_001623065.1 of Pseudovibrio sp. Ad46. Lineage (NCBI taxonomy): Bacteria > Pseudomonadati > Pseudomonadota > Alphaproteobacteria > Hyphomicrobiales > Stappiaceae > Pseudovibrio > Pseudovibrio sp. Ad46. The sequence continues at coordinate 195,592 of NZ_LMCG01000071.1, forward strand.
CCGCCCCCACCGCTAGATTGAGGGAGCTTGTGGAACGGAGTGATTGTTGCCGGACCTTCGATCAGCTCAGGAACACCGCCCTCACCCGCAATCCCCCATTTACCAGCCCCCAGGTTGCCCCCTTCCGCAAAAAAACCACCAAAGCTGGAGAGCAAGGTTGAAATGATCCCACCAATGTTGCCGCCACCGCCAACTGAGCTGGTCATGCTGGACACAGAAGACTGCAGCAGCATCTTGGCAATCCCCTTGCCCATATTCCCAAGCACATCAACAAACCGCTCACCTTCAAAGATGACATCTGTTAGTGAGTTGGTGATGGATTGATTGACGCTTGCCATCATGCGGCTATGCCGTGTCTGCTCTTCAATCTTGCCTGTTAACTGGGAGACTGATTTTGACCGTGCCTCGATCTCTTCGCGAAGCGTCAATCCGGTTTTCACAGAACGCTCATCGAGATCCAAACCTTGCTGCTTTGCCATATCAAGCAGTTTGTATTTTGTGGTGAGCGCTGCGACTTCCTCACGCGTACGACCAAGCATCTCAATCCGGCGCTCAAGCACTGTGACTTCCTGATCACCCATCCCAAGAACATCCGGCCCCTTGTTGGCTGCTGGCCGTAAAGCCTCCTGAAGCCGAGCCTGTTCGCGAGCCATGCGGATGTACTCTTCGCGCTCTTTGGCAAGCTGAGTTCCACCTGTTGGCCCGACCTGCTGTGCAAGCGGATTGACAGTGCGATCAAATTCCAGAGCGGCCAAAGCGCCAGCCCGAGACACCGGATCATCTTTGTATTTTAAGCGCACCTGAGCGTCTTCTAGCGAAGTCAAACCATTGAGCTTCATGGTCTCCATCGCATCCGCTGCACGGCTGATCTCATTGGCCATTGTGGTTGCATCTGTCGCGAGGTCTTTAAGTTGCACGCTGTCAGCAGCGGCTTTGAGGCGCTTGGTTGTGTTCGCTGATTGGCGAGCAAGGCTTTCAACCTTCGCTAGCTCCAAGCCAACTTTTGCGATCTTATCATCAGGAAGCCCCGTTAATATCGCACGCATCTTCGCAAGCGATTCAGCAACCTGTTCCATGTTGCCGCTTGCCCTTGCCCCATCAAGCGTAGCCATCTCAGCAGCCCAGACCTTGACGAGATCAGAAGATTGTTCCAGCTCTGCGTTGAGCTCTTTCAATGTGTTCTCGACACCTTCAAGCCCGATAGCGTCAATCGACCGGGACTGACTGAGTGGGTTGCTCAGCTGCTCAATGCGATGCTGAATAGCCTGATACTTCTTAAGCTGAAGATCCAGCTCTGCAAAAGCTGCATCTCCGCCCAAGAAGTCCTCAAAGAAAGTATCTAAAGCCGTGTTGGTCTTAGATTGAGCGGTTTGCGCATCCAGCTGAGCCAATGCCCCGACCAGATTAAGCACAGCGCTTGTGACCTCACCGTAAGTGTCTCGCAGGTTCTCCAATCCATTCTTGGAATAATCAGAAATGGTACTCTTCGCTCGCGAGATCGCGCTTTCTGCTTCATTGAACGCCTTAGTGAAGGCATCAACTTTCTTGCTGGCGTTTTCTGCATTGTCGCCCATGCTCAGCAGTATGCCAGCAAGAGGGAAACCAATCCCAGCAATCACACCCAGAACAGGCATTAATAAACCAACAGTGCCAGTCAAAGCTCCAAAACCAGCAATCAGCTGCGGAATCTGTTGCCCCATAACCCGCATAGGGTCAGTACCCATCTCGAACTGCACCGCCATATCAGCAACCTGATTTGACGTGTTCTGGATTGCGAAGCGGCTACCTTTGGAGACGTTAAGGAAGCCCTGCATCTCCTTACCAGCACCTTGAGAGGCTTTCCCGATCTTGCCAAAGTTATCGTTCATCCCGCCAGCAGATGCCTGAAGTTTCGCAAATTTCTGTTGCGTTTGCTCCAGTTGCTTCTGAAGCTTTTTATTCTCCGCAGCCATCCGATTGGCCGACTTCACTGCAGCAGCCTCGGAACGAGACAGCTGATCGTGAAACTTCTTATATGTGACTTCAAGAGGGACAGTGAGGCCAGAATTCTTTGCCATCAATCAAAACCCTTCAATGCCCAGTTCCCGCAGATCTTCATCTGAAAATTCATCGCTGGGGCTCCCAGATTTGCCGCCGTGGGCCTCACTGTAACCCTCAACACAGGCCACATATTCCCACAGGCTCATCTGATCGATTTCTCGTGGAGTGAAGCCTATTACGGCCCCTCGTTTGTAGAACTTGGAGAACTGCCAGAGTTCTCCTCTAGCTTCACCCCCGCCTGCTCCCCCACGGGATCATCATCCTCGCCCACGAGTGCATTGGTCAGAATCTCAATCGCAACAGGTTTGAACTCCAACACCCCGTGCAACTCAAACAGGTGAAAAACCATTGGTCCCGCCTCTTTGTTTGGCATTCCCGCACCGATCAAGCCTTGGCGAATGGTCTCAATCAGATCATCAATAAACCAAGTCCCAGTCGTGATGCGCAGGAGGATGACTTCAGGGCCAGCATTGCAGTTTTTCTGCAACGCACGAAGCTGACCGATGTTCAGCACAAACTCGTGCTGACCACCAATCCATTCAATGCTTTTGGCTTCCATGGATTAGCCTCAAGCTTTGTTTTCGATTTCAGGAGTACCAACCATGTTGATCGCAACGGTTTGCGTCACACGACCTTTGCCATCAGGACGCGCCTGATCGAGCTGCGACAAGATCGCCGGAGCTTTCTCCCATTCAGGATCACCAGAAGCAGCCTTCAGGTTACCTAGACGCACAGGCAGATGCTTTGCAGAATAAAACCAATTCAACATCTTGCCATGAGACTCTTGTGCCCAGGTTCCTTCTGCCGAAACCGAAACCTTCACAGAACGTACATCACTCAAGATCTCATTGGGCTTGCTTTCGTCATCACAATCCACGACCTCGGTCTCATCAACATTCGCCTGCCGCTGGATCGTAACTCCTTTAAGGCCACAAACCCTGGCGTAATTGCCATCTTCTGCAAAATCGATTTCAAGGACCATTTCCTCAAAACGCTCTGTTGTCGGCTTAGTCATGACAAACCCCTTTCGTTAGTGAACTTGGATTTCGAATGTGAACTGCAAAATTCCGTGCGTTACGCCCTCTTCAGGATCTGGAACAATCCGCTGAAGCTCTAGCTCTGTAAGCACGTTACCAAAGGAAGGAAGAGGAAGCTCAGCACCGCTGAGTACATTACGCACCGCTCGCAAAATCTGCTTTGTGTGCACTCTGCCGGGTTTCTTTGACCAGCAGTCAATTTGAAGTGTGATTTCTTCGATGGTGAAACAGTCGTGATGATCCTCAAGCTCATCTTCAGGACCAAGGCTCACATAACCTTGCTGCTCTCCCCAAGGCGCTCCATCAGAGGAAGCTTTGGTGCTGTCATAAACACCATGCACCACCTCCATGAGCGCAGCGTCTCCCTCTAAAGCAGCAATCACCGCCTGCTGAAGCTCCAGATCTGGATTAGCCATCATTCAGAACCTTGATTGCCTTGTTGATGCGACGGGTAATCAGTGACTTCGCCGCCCGACGCTGCGAGCGGTAAACGGGATAGAAGAAAGGATTGGCTTTACGACCTTTGGTCCCAAACTCTTGGATCAAAGCATTTTGGAATTTTATGCCACGCTTATTGGTGACCATCGTGGTGTTGTTACCCGCGTAAATCACGACGCGAAGACCGCGTTCGGATGACCTCACTTCGCCAATCGCCATGGCTCCTTCTGGAGGTTTACCCCACGTCCAACCGATACTCGCCAGCAGTGCCCCCTCATCTTTGGGAACCATTTGACGCATATGCTGGGCGATACGTTCTGCGGCTTCCTCCATGGCTTGCCGAGCTGCGTTTTTGACGGCATCAGGCAAGATCTTGCGCATGAACCGCCGAAACTCCTGCTCGCCTTTAACCATCGATATCACCGCTCTCACAGGTCAGCTCAAAATAGAGTTGGTCATCTGTCGGGATCTTGCTGCGAATTGCGTAGATGGTACCTGAGAGAAGATCTTTCATACGCCAACTGGTTTGGATCGCCTCAGTATCTGGAGAGCGCCAGATAGTAACCACAGTCGGCTGAATACCTTCGAGGCGGGCACCGATCACACGCTCACCGCCGCGTAGAAACTTGAAGTGCGCACGCTCTTCAAAGCGCGGCTCGTAATCAGAGACGTGGTTGCCATAACCATCAGACTTCGACACCAAAGCATCGAACGAGACGACCTCCCGCATTGATTTACTGGTCATCCGGCAAGGTTCCTATAGGGGGTCATCATGACTTCATAAGCAGGAGGTGGAGGAGCATCACCACCCCGGCTGGTGTAGAGCGCAAACACATGCATGCTCAAACACGTCTTGATCGGCTCAGGAAGTCCATCGGGAAAATCGACTTTGAGATCCCGCCGCAGATGTTGCGCAGCAAACACCTCAGCCGTGCGAATAAACGTCAGGAGGAGATCGTCATCATGACCATGTGAGATGGCCAGATGACGCTTCGCCTCTTCCAGCTCGATCAAAGGCAAAGTTAGTCTCCATCCTCTTCGGATTCTTCCTCCCCTGCGTCTTCATTCGCAGGTCCAGTCAGATCGAGATACTTGATACTTTCCGCCTGCACTTGCTTGGCAGTCAGTCGCTTCAAAGGCGCATCATCACCTTCCATCAATGGCTTGATGACTTTTCGGGTTTTGGCGTCTTTTTCATTGACCTTGTAGACACAGCCAAACCGGAAGGTACCAAGCACCGTATGGCGTGTTGAGTTCACTTTGAGGTACATGCTCATTCTCCTGAAAAAGGCTCTGCAATCAGAAGATCGCAGAGCCAGTTGGTGGCCTCGGTTATTCCAGATTACCCGAAGACAAAGTTGCCCTTCACCATCGCCGCAGCACGTTTGATTGCCAGAGCAACCCGTTTACGACCCTTCATGGTCAGCATGTCTTCAATGAAGTTGGTGTCGTGCTCGGAAGAAATGAGCACTTCGGTTTCCTGACGGTCATAGTAAGTTCCCGCCATCGCCAGATCGCCAGTCAACCACTCGCCCGCAGACATGGTGTTGGATTCCACCACATCCTTACCCCAGAGCATTGGAGTGCTCATTGAACCTGGGTTACCGAAGATGTATCGGTCCTGACTATCTTTCAGGAGGTCAATTGCCGCCCAATCAGTCGGGTTCATCACAAAGGATGTTGAAACGTAATCCGCCAATGCGACCTGCAAAATAGCAAGACGCAGACGATCAATCCGCGTGGCATTGGGTAGGCCAGCAGCAGCAGCAAATGCCACAGCCTCAGTCAAAAGCCCCTTCAGGTTTTCACCCTGCCCATCACCAGCAAGGATCTGCTTTTCTTCTTCCAGATCCAGACCATAACGAAGCTCGGAGTCGATCTCCGTTTGCAGGAAGTCGGAATCTGCCAGAGCTTCTTCTGTGATATTGGTAACGTGGGCAATCTTTTTGACTTCAGAGGTGGCCTTCTCCCAACCAAAGCTGGATTCTGGCATTGTCCCCTCTTCGGCAACCATCGCCGCCTTATTGTCACGAACTACCTGCTTGCGGTACTTTACCAGATCAGAACTGGTTTTGCCCTTGGTCAGCAGATCCCGGATAAGCAAGCGACGCCGAGGCATACGGATCGGATCACGTTCTTCTTCATGGTAGATCAAACCACCAGCCGAGCCTGCAGCAGTGGTGATTGCATTCGAGACGGTAATTCGCAGATTGCCTCGTGCACCACCATCGGCAAACGCTTTGATCCGGTCATCTTCTGCCACGAATGCCTGACCAAGTGTCATCACCGGGGTAGAGCCGCCGCCTCCAATCCCCTCAGCCACTTGCTGTGAGATTTCCAGTGTCTGACTCTGGATGCCTTCCAGAGTATTTTTCAGTTCAGTAACCGAGTTGCTCAAAGCCGTCTGCTCAGTCAAAAGCTTGTCGGCCTTGTCTTTGGTTTCCTGAGAAACCTCACCAGAGCGCTTCGCTTGCTTCAGAGCCTCTTCCGCCGTGCCCTTAACGTTATCAGTCACATCATCCAGCTGCTGACTAACTTTTTTCAGCAGGTCTTCTGTCGTCATGTTGTCATTGCGTACCGACCCGACAACAGCATCAGGGCGAGCAAGAGCAAGTGCCGCCAAGCAAATGGCGGGCATGAGTGATTTCGTTCTCATGAATGTTCTCCGATTTACATGGAATCCAATTTATCGAGGAGGCTTTGCACTCCTGCTCGAACGGCAGCGCCAGACTTGCCGGATGGAGCAGCGCCAGACGTGCTCCCTTTCAAAGCCGCACAAAGTGAGCGACGTTTTGATTTTGGTACGTTGAGACGCGCAAGGAGGATATCAAGCTCCTTCTGCGCAGCATTTGGTGAGGGCTTATCGGAAGCTTGGCTTGGAGCCTGCTCAACTTCATCACTTGGAAGAAGCGCATCTGCAAACCCTTGTTCAACAGCACTCTCACCATTGATCCAGGTCTCTTTGTCGAGCTGGTTGCTCAGCTCTTTTTCCGAGATCTTGGTGCGTGCGTGATAGATGCTGACTGCCGCATCATCAAACGGCTTTAGCCAATCGGCAACCTCAAGGAACGCATGGCGATCACCGCATGCACAAACCCATGTGTTATGGATCATCAAGAACGCCGCTCGCCCGATCTGGATTTCATCTGCTGCCATTGCAATGACAGAAGCTGCCGATGCTGCTAACCCCAGCACCTTCACAGTTACCTTTGCCTTGTGCTCACGCAGCAGATTGTAAATCGCCAACCCTTCGAAGAAATCACCACCCGGAGAGTTGATCGAGACAACCACATCCTTCTCACCAATATTGCGCAGCGCCGCTGAAATTCGCTTGGCAGTCACCCCGTCATACATCCAGCTCTCGCCAATTGGATCGAGGATGGAAATGGTATTCTCGCCGTCCTCACCAGCTGCTGCCTTGATATCGGGATTCCAGCGCTGCTGTACGCTTTCAGCAATCGCACTTTGAAGACCTTTCCCAGCCAGTACCGGGACATTTGGCAAATTGCGGATGCTCATTTGTCTTCCTTTCCTAGCAAGTCGACCAGTCCCATAGAGGTTTGAACAACTAGCTCATCACTGTTGCCGCCACGCCGAGGCAGATTGAGCTTGTCGCGACCTTCATCGCCAGACATGAAGCCGCCCATGCGCATTTTCAGGAGGAAATCACCCTTGGCTTTACTGTCCATTTGCAGCATGGCTTCACGGTTATATTCCGCGTACCAGCGCTTTCGCTTCTCAATCGGAATGAGGTCTTTCAGGATGCGTTTTTCATACTTGACCAGCAGTGGATTAATTCCGAGAGTCAACCACGACAACATCACCGCTTCTACGCCACTGCCCCACATTGTTTGGCCCTCTGCTGAGTGACCAATCACAATCGGGGGAACACCAAACCATCTGCAAACATCTTCAACGCTGTAACGCCTCGTTTCCAAGAGCTGTGCATCTTCTGGGTTCATCTGAAGCTGCTTATAAGCAAGGCCAGCCTCCAGCGTTAGAATTTTGCCCGCCTTACTCGATCCTGAGAATTTTGTGAGGATCGCCTGAAGCTGGTCTCGCTGCTCCGCATTAAGGCTATGATCAGAACTCAAAACACCCGCAGCCATCATCGCATTGGAGAAAACACTGCCTGCTGTTTCGTCGGCAGCTATCGCGGCACCTATCGAGTTTGCTCCGTATTTGATCGCTGACATGCCAAGCCCATCACCAGCACCAAAGCCGCGCAAGTGAAACACCTTCTCAGCAGGCAAAGTGCTATGCTTGCCCCGATCACAAATGTCGTAAACCAGCTCACTAGCTGAGTTCCGCTTCGGGGTAATGTTCAGCAGGGGCTTCAACCCAACTAGCCTTTTCCCTAAGAAGATCTTCTCTGCGCAGCCATTGCCGCGCAAAACTGCATGAGCAGTCATCCCCTCCCAGAATTCAACAGCGGTTTGCTCACGATTTGGGGTTTCACAGAGGATCTCACACAAGTCGTCTTCAACCTTCACTCTGCTGTCGCCCTCACCCTTCTCATAAATCGCGAGAGGAAGGGTTGAGACCACCTGCGCAGTTTTGCGAACGCAGTCCCAAACCGCAGAGACAGCCAGAGCTGTAGTGGCATTGACGGTTTTGCCCGCAGCAGAAGAGTGCCCGCCAACAGACCAAGGGTCCCCTCCGCTGAAATTGACCCACCCGGACTCACCTGCACGCAACTCTTGCTTAATGCCGCGAGCTGCTGCTTTTAGAAATCTGATCATATAACCATCACCGGATTGTTGAGGAAATCATCCAGGCCATTATTACCTTCAGCCACCGGATGACGACTCATAAGATCGAATGCATTGAACGCTGCTGTAAGCGGGTCAATTTTCATAACCCCTGCGGCTTGCTTGGTCACATAGTCAGCGTTGCCGCGCCTTTCGGTTTTGGCGTTGGAAACACACCACGCCATCATCCGCGAACCGCCGTGAACCAGAGATTTGTCTGCGAGTTTTCGTGCCATGCCTTTGGTTACACCTGAGAGCTTATAGCCTTGAGGCACACCAACGACCTGCTCTTGTTTGACCTCCCGCTCAATCAGTTCATCAATGATTGTTGCAACTCCAACCGGATCCAGCCCGATTGCGTTCTCTTTGGGAAACAGGCCACGGTCCAGAACTTGCTCCATGTAGTCGGCAACAATTAGAGCATCGTCCTCCGCATTCTCGCAGATGAACAGATCACCATCTTTCGCAAAATCCAGAAGAGCTGTTGCAATCTGCTTGCGTTTTTCCAGCACACTGTTGTGGCAACACGCACAAGCCCAAAGCAGCCACCTGTTCTTATCCCTCTCACTTTCTTTTTCACGCCCGATAAAACAAAGCCCTAAAAGGTCATCCATTCCACCGCCATCAACCCCAGCAGTCACGACTTCACATCGATCCAGAAACTCTTCAAAATCCCGGATGGCAGTGAACTCAGCATCCCGCCAATAGTCGGCCCCAGCCCATCTATCTCGCCGCAGGTTCATGCCGATTGGCACATTCAGATGCTTGGCAAGGAAGCTCTGCTTGTCTTCTTCACCCGTTCCATCCATGGCTTCACGAAGTTTGGATTCCAGCCAATTCTTACGAACGGAACGCCCTAGATTGGGATTGGTGATGTAGTAGTTTTCCGGCTTCAGGTAATCCTTGTTCTTGAGCATTGCTTTTGGGAACTCGTAGAGAACTCCCAGCCGCTCAGGATCGTGAATTTTCCCGTCGCGTACATCGCGGTAATATTCAAGTTTACTCTTCCACACCCCTGCTGGCGGCTCATCGGAATGCGTGGTCAGGTAAACAACAAACCCTTCAGGACGAGCGATCAATCCGCCAGTGGCCTCCTGCAGCATGGCAGCAGCCTTCGGCTTCTTGCCAAACAACCACAGCTCATCAACCAGAACGAAGCCAGCTTTTTTGCCAGATAACGTGTCGCTGTCAGCCGCCACAATCTTGAGGTTTGAGTTTGTGGTCTCATGTTTGATTGTTCGCTGGTGCGTAATCACCTTGAGGATGCTTTTGAGTTCTGGATCGTAGGAAACCATCGCCGCAGCAGGATCAAAGCAATTGTTGGCGACCTCAATTGTAGGAGCCAACAGCAGCAGCTCATTGAGGTGACGCCAGTTGCGAATAAGCGCTGTCACCATAATCCCTGCTGCTATGGTGGACTTAGCGTTCTTCTTTGAGATCAGGAGCAGGAACTCGCTGATCAAACGCTGCCCTTGTTCCGCGTCATAGGCTCCAAAGATCGCACCAACAAAATCAAACACCCACTGGTCACAGCACTCACCAAATGTCGGCATTCCCGGAACATCAACCACCTTGAGCGACTTGAAGACATTCAAAGCCGCCTCTGCTTCAGCAGAGAACAAAGGATCGAAGGGAATGAGAGATTTCCCTTGAGCAATCCGTTGTTCCCAATCCACGCAGGCTGTTGACCAGTGCTGAGGTTTCAAGACAAATCTTTCTTCAGTTGATCAGCTGAGGAGCTTGGGGAGGTGCATACTTCCCGTCATAGGTTTCTGCTGTTTTCTTGCGCTCTTCTTTTTTGCCAAGCGCTTTTTCAGATGCAGCAGGAACACTCTTTCCGCGGTTAGCAATCGCCTCTGCAAGCTTGTCACGATCAGAACTCTCAAGCCGTGAGAAGATCTCTTTGATCGCTGACACTTTCCCGGCTTCAGCCATGTCCATGAGCTTGCCCAGAAGCTTGGCTTCTACCCTCGCCCGCGCATCATCCTTGACCTTGAGCTGACGAAAATAATTCTTGCGCAAAGTAGGAGCTGTGATCCCTAAAGCTGCTGCAATTTCATCCTGAGTTTTCCCAAATGCCAGTAACTGCATGACAAGTCTACGCTTTTCGTCTGTCACCACATGAGGCGGACGCCCTCGTTTTCCAAATCCTTCAGGGATTGGATCGCCTAGCAGGTCAAAATCGAAGTCGGCCAAAAAAAAATCTCTCAGTTATAATGGGGCGGGTAAGGGCCATTCAGCCCCCGGACTTTCACCCCACCCCCCATTTTCCCTTTAAAATCAACGACTTGGCAGTCCAGCCGCTAAAGCCTTCACAGCCGTCTCAGAGGCGCTCAACAGCTCCCGAGCAACTCATCCAAACTGAATTTCACTTTATAAATCAATGGCTTCGCAACGCATCCGCCGCGCCTTTGCTGTCTTCCGGTTGTGGCACCACGTGCAAAGGCATTGGATGTTGCCCGGATCGAGGTCAGCGCCGCCATCCTTGCGCTCGACGATGTGGTCAGCGATGAGCTTGTGTTGCAGCTTCGAGAAGTCCTTGCCGCACATCTCGCAGACATAGCCGCGCAGCTGCTTGATGTACTTGGCGAGAGCCTTCCATTCAGCCGTGAGGTAGAACGGATCGACCGCCTTCGGCGCTTTGCGCAGCGTTGAGCCCAATGTGTTCAGGCGTGGTGTGATGGATTTGAGTGGCAACGGAAGCAGCCTTCAAACAGAAAAAAGGCCCGCTTCTCAGCGAACCAGTTAACGCACTCCGCATGCGTGTTAAAATTCCATAGAAACTCTTCGCGCCAACTCCGCCTCTCGGCGTCTTATGTTGACTGGGTCTCGTGTCTGGGTCGCTTCTGTTTGGTGTAGCGGGTTCTAGCCGCTCAGGCCCCAAGAGATTCACGTGATCGTCCTAGGGCTCATCATGGTTATCCTTGCGTAAGTTTGTCAACTGTCACAGTTGCCTTAACCACTCGCCCGAATGCTTCAACCTCCACATCGACCAGCTCACCGCGCTTCCTAACATCGCGCACCACACCCTTCAATTGAGCACCGGTTCCAGCTTCCAACAGAATATCACTGCCAATGCTAAGCAGCTGACCCTTAATCAGTTTACGTCCAACCTCAGCATCGCAAGCCGTATCAATGACACGAAGCATTTCTCGCACCGGCACGCGATGTGGCGCTCCCTCTGGAGTGCTCGAAAGAATTTTTTCCACACCATCACATTGTCGAACTAAATCGCAGGTCTGGCCAACATTCGCAGCCAACCCTACGAACAAGTAACGAGGGAACATCAGACAACTCACGGCGATCCGTTTCTTCCTTGTCTTCGATTTCCGATCATCAGTCATCATCGGCAAGTAACCGATCAGACCAGCAGCAGTGATACCCTCGAAAGCACGGTCCTCGCATTTCGGATTGGTTCGCACCACAATCCACTCAAGCGAGCTGCTTCTGATGAGCGAACGCATGAACTGATAGTTGCGCTCAAGCGCTCGTCTTTCCTCGTTGGGAGCAGTCTTCGTCATTCAGCAGCCTCCTGAGTTGCCGTTGTGGTGTTGGTGACTTGATTGTGCGCTGCTTCAAAGCTCTCGAGAGCTGCTGTCACAGCCTCAAGCAAAGTCTCGTATTCATCACCAACAAGTCTCGGCATCCAGACCCACTCTGGCAGCGCATGATCAGGAGCAAACCTAGGCCAGCCGCGCTCCTGGTGAAGCTGCTTCCAAGCCTGCCAGATCTCGCTGCCAACCTTCACAACTTCAAACTCATCACCCAACGAAGACAGCTCACTCGGGACTGTTCCACCACTTCGCTTTCGTTCGGCAGCTTGATGCATGAGAACAACCGAGTCCCAACCGTATTTCGACAATCGGTCCAGCTTCTCTTGCTTCTCGATATCTCCCCCAGCCGTTAGTCGCCCTTGGATTATTGAAGGTGGTTTCGGAAAGTGCTCAGGCGCAAGGGGAGGCTTGAGCAGTTCGGAAAACCGATAAGCTCCCCAAAGCTTGCCATAGGGCTTGGCTATCTGCACCTCACCGCCCTCATTTCCAGAGCCTTTGGGCAGCAGCTCCCACCGCTTTTCCTTGAGATAAGTCAGCAGAGAGCAAATCTTGGTGCGACCTAAATCCCTGATGTGTTTCTCGTAAGATTTCGCCAGCTTTGCAGCTTGATTGCGTTCCTCCTCAGTCAGTCCAAACCACAGCCGCTCAGCAGCTTCCACACTGTCGCCTGCCCCTGTCGACCAGCCAGCATGAACCTTTTTCAGCCTTCGAACCCACGTTTCACGAGAGACTTTGCCTTTATTGTCATTTTTTACATTCTCGCTCTTACACGCGCCATCTCTCTTCTGGACTGGTATTGGATTGTTAAATGGACTGTTCTTATCTTGGTGCACGTCGTGCACCACCTTAGGTGCATCAGGTGCACCACCTTCATGCACCTCGTGCACCACCTTTTTTGAGTGAGCTGGTGCATCTGGTGCACCGCCTTCCTCCTCAAACTCGGTAGTTTTAACCATCCGCTCAGATAAGCTGGGCGCAACTAAATCACGCTCAGGCCACCGCGCCACGTACTCATGGCGCTTCCATCTTTGCCCTCTGAAACCATGTTGGCTGACCTTGATCCAACCAGCTGCACGAGCCGTCTCGATATGGTTGAGAACTGCCCGCTTGCTCAGCCCGCTATACTCCATCAAATCTTCAATTGACGGATAGCAGCTCTCCCCCATCGTGTTCATGAACATGCTCAAGGTTTGCAGCACATGCTTTGTGGTCGCCGGAAGTTCAGACTGGCAGAAGGCTTGCCGCCAATTCCATGCCTTTCGGTCTCCGCTCATGTCCAGCCCTCCATTTCCATTTCAGGAGACTTGAGCATGTAGTCGTTTCGCCTGAGTTTTGCGCCCGTCGCATCAAAGCGCCGTACACCAATCCAGCCAGCCCGTTGTGCCCTCTTGAGGTGCTTGGTCACCACCGGTTTGCTCAAGTTGGCCCGCTCTGCCAGATCGCTAACGGGCACCGTAAAAACCTCACCAACGCCGCCGACAAACAAGCTCAGTGTATGCAGTACTAAGCAGGTGCCGGATTCCATATGGTATTGCGAGAACTCGCGCCGCCACTCTTCAATGTTCCGAAATTCACGCACTGCAAGCCTCCATTGGCTCAAGGTGAGAAAAGAGCGGCCCTGCATCATCATCTGCCGCTGATTGATGGGATTTTCGTTCTGCTGGCCCCATCCAGTCTTGTTTGATGCGTTCTTGCGCAATCGCTGCATATTCTGGATTGAGCTCAATCAGGATCGCTTGCCGACCAAGGCGTAGCGCGACTAAGCCAGTCGTGCCAGCACCACCAAACGGGTCCAAAACAACACCATCTTTCGGACAACCCGCTTCAATGCACCGCCGCGCTAATTCAGGAGGAAACGTCGCAAAATGAGCACCGGGGAATGGGCGCGTTGCCACATTCCAAACTTCAAGCGGAGCAGGCTCATAGTTGCGAAGATTGCGCCCATTCGCCTGCTGTTCCTGCTTGGTCATCTGGTCCCAGCGGCCATCAAATCCGGCGTGTCGTTGCCTGTGACCGCGCTGCTTATCCGATACAAGCTTGTTTCCTACGCTCTTGCGCTTCCCTGCAGAATTAGCCGTGTAGGAACCACCTCGGAAGCCATTTGCATCCTCAACACCGACGCGCCCTTGCCGGACCGCAGCAGCATCGTAGAAGTAGCGTGGGGACTTTGTGACAAGCCAGATCTTCTCATGTGCGCCTGCTGGTCTGTCCCGTACGCTTTCCGGCATAGGATTAGGCTTTGCCCAAATGATCTCACCGCGTACCCACCACCCCGCATCTTGCAAGGCAATTGCAAGCCGGTTTGGCACCATGCAAAGGTCTTTGGGCTTCAAACTGCCTTGAATGGTTGAGAACGGTTTTTGGGTGAATGTCCGGTCGTCTTTTCCTGTTCGGATCCGCCCGTCTGCATCAGACTTGTGCCCTGCCGGACTGGTTGCGTAGCAGTCGCCGTAATTGATCCAGCAAGTACCTTCTGGTTTCAGCACCCGCCGCACTTCCTCGAATACTTCAACCATCTTATCGAGATGTTCTTTCAGCGTTGGCTCAAGCCCGAGCTGCCCCTCAACTCCATAATCACGCAGCCCCCAATAAGGAGGGGATGTGACGACGCAATCAACTGAGTTGTCAGCCATTTCACGCAAACGGTCGAGCACATCCCCCAACCGGAATTCGCAAGGTAGATCGCCAACAAAGATGTATCCAGGAGAGGTCATGCAGCAACCCTCCCGAGGGATTCCGCAGATCGACGCTTAGGCGAATGCGTGTTGCAATCGGCATCGCAAAAAGATGCAGAGAGCCTTGCCGGATGCGCCAACATGGCAAAGCCCTCTGCGCACACTGGCGGGAAAGGAACAGCCAGCATGGGTGATGATGAAAGTTGGGAACGTCGCAGACGAAATCTCGCTGCACTTATCGCGTATAAACGCTTGAACCCGGCACAGATTTCAGAAAAAGCGGGTTTTAGCAAAAACACCATAGGAAAGTTTATTAGAGGCGAGACCCATTCTTTACGCTGGGATACCCTTGACGCCATCTGCAAGATACTTGATCTACCAAACGCAGATCGGCTTAACAGCGAAAACCCTCTTTCAAGTTCCAAAAATGAACTCCAAAAGAGAATAGAAGCTATGTCTGAGGATGAAGCCGCAGATCTATTAGAAGCACTCAATAAATAATTTTGCTGGTTCCGCCCCCTCACCTCAGATTACTCCTTGCTCTTCAGAACGCGAACGAAGAGCACAAAGCCCGTGAATAACTTCTTTGATGAGTTCAATTTTGGCGTTGCAGTAATCACTGTCATTCTCAGCTAACGACTGAGTGAGAATTGCAACTAAGTTCAATAGCTTTTGCGATAAATCGACAACTCCCAAGTCTAGGGCATTTGTCTTTTGACAAACCTCAGGAACCGGAACAAATACACCACCACCCAGTTCACAAAGTTGCGCTAAGAGCGGAGCAATTTCACCTGCCTCTCTTCTGTCTAAGATCATATCGGCCAGCACATCAACAGGCATGAAAACGTCTGTATGCCTAGGATTACCCGTGTTCCCGTAGTCACTCAGAGTTTTCGGGTTTACACGAGTGATCATCGCAGCACTCTCCTGCCCACCACAAAGTGCGGTTGTCCGATGAGTTGCTTGCTTAATTGCGCGACGATCCTTGTCGCCCGTTGGTCTTTCAAGCTTCATTCTCAACTCCCCAATTTGCAGCCTTATTGGGGGATGACGCGACTTCACTTAACGCAGAAACTTCTGTGCGTAAATCGACAAGTCGTTGACTCTGCTCTGGAGTGAGCGTGACAGTCTCAACAGTGTGAGGGATATCATGAATAGCACAATGAACGAGTATTGGAAAAACGTATTTCCTTGGAATTCCGCCGTTTGTTCCGCCTCTCTCGGCAGGAACACGCCACTTTTTGACAGTATGTTCGCTTGTACCGAGCAGTCTTGAGACAGCTCTCAAACCGCCCAAATCTCTAATTACAGTTGTAGCAGGTTCCATAGATCATGCCCAATTTGTGCGATAACAGCCCAAACAGAACATATATGTTCGATATTAGTCAATTGGAAAATGTTTCGTATTGGTCTAAAAAAGCACAAGACAACAATAACAACAGAGTGCATAACATGATTATGCCTACAACTACCGCAAGTGAAATCCTAGCCAAGTGGCTTGCAGATGCTTTGGACAAGGCCGGAAAAAGCCAGTCTGACCTTGCGCGCGATCTCGATCTAAGCTCCCAAAAAGTTAACCGCATGGTACAGGGAGCTAGAGAGATTTCTGGCGTAGAGCTTATCAAGATATCGGACGCGCTAAACGTACCCATCCCATCCCTCTCAGACACCAATGCGATGAAAGAAACCGCGCCTACGCCCCTCGATGCGAACGACACGCAAACCCAGAGAAGCGCAGCAGGTAGTTTCAGTGAAGAAGCTTACGACAAAGCCTTCACAGCAGCTCTAGAGATTGAGAAGCGCGAATTTGGCGGCAACATGCCCCTGCAGGACTTCATAAATGCTGTGACCATCGGTCTCAAACGCCAAAAGAAGTAAGTCCTGTACCGCACATATATATTGCTCATAAATGCAAGTTGTGCTCAGATATCACCCGAGAGGGCTTGTGACATGGACAGTTTTAAGAATTTCCCTGATCAGTTAATTAATGTAAATAATCAAAAAAAATCCAGTAACTTTGAAAAACTAACCTATCTAGCAAATGTTATAGACTGCAATCATATTCTTCAATGGGAATGTATACAGCAATTCGGCCACTGTGACTTTGAAAACCTTAAGTCACTTGATCAAGAGTTACTCTACTTCAAAAGCCGAAAAGCTATCATCAGAGAACTTGAACGCATCAAAGCATTTGCATCATGAATTACACAGAAGAAGTCCCAATCAACTTGGTTGAACGCGGACTTGCAAACTCCCGCGCTCAACATCTTTACAGGATCTGGTCATCTGAAAGGACGAACCCAGGCCTTCCTACAGATCTTTTGAAACAGAGCCCGCACTTACTTTTAATGTCAGGCGAAGCCCCAAAAGGTGACAGCCCAGAAATACTCTTTGTCGGACACAAAACACTATTAGGAAAACTCATTCCCAAAACGCTTGAACCAGAGGACAGCACCCCAAAAGCCCTTATTGAGCCCAACTTTCGCCACCAAGTGCACCCTGGCTTTCTTACCGCCATTTCGGGTGATCCAATTTACGAAGTCATTTCTTCCCTCTGCTATCCGAACGGCAATGCAACCCAACTGGTTTACGAACGCATTCTGCTCCCATGGAGACTCCACAACGGCCTCGTTCAAATAGTTAGCTATGTGATACCAAGGGGAATTCAGCAGCTAGAGCATCCATCCAATCCAATGCCCACTCGCGGCGATTCAACGCCATCACGAGATCACTGTCAATCGTTGAAGGCTTCTCATCCCACCGAACACCGACTGGATGAACCGCTGAGAAACCATAAGCCAGAGGGTATCGCTTACACCACATCTTTGGCCTCACCCAACAATACAACCAGTCCGGATTCCATCGCTGAAGAGCAATTGCCATAGCCAAAGGGGAGAAGTGAATATGCACTTTTTTCCCCTGCCATAGCCGCGCTACCCACAGCTCTCCCAAATAACAAACTCGCCCAGACACCTCCCTGAGGTATCTTGGTTGATCTGTTGCCAGCGTTGCTCCATTCCCAAGCTCCCCCGGATAACAACGCTTCCAATACTTAGCCAAATGCCGATCAAGCGTCTGAGCACCCAGCAGATCCAAACGCACCGCACCTAGCGCGATAGTTTCCCCCTCCTCCGTAACAGCCCGCAACCAAAATGCATTTTCCGGCGTATAGGTATTTAGCGCCACCTGAAAATGCTCCGATAAAGCGCGCTTATCCGTCGCTTCCGCAAAGCGCTCAAACTTATCGAAATCGCTTCCGTACTCCATCCTCAAACCGAGTTGAAATAGACGGCTTTCCAAGCCGCAAATCACACGTGCAAATACACTCGGATTACCCTCACCAAACTCGACTTTTCCATACATCTCCATAGATACCTCCATGATATTCGACATGCGTATGGTCTTTTTTCGCACAATTTTAATTGACATATTGTGCGAATTATGCACAAACTCTATGCGATGATACTTCGATAATCGAAGATATTCACAACCATAGAGTGAGTTTTGTGAATAAATCTCACTCATGTGCATCGACGTTAGGTGAGTTTTTTCGACGTTTTTAGGAGGATTTCTTGATGCATAGCGCCACAATCATCCAATTCCCTGCGATCAAACAGAGCTCAGCTCAAACACTCTCCAAAACCGTACAGCAAGTCGGCGAAGAAGCGCTCGCCCAGACGAAGGACGCTCATAGAGACCTCTGCACGTTCCTCTCTGACTTGAGCTTCATGGTCAAAGAGACCCCACAGGATCGACGCGCGATCAGCGCTCGCATCCTCGCCATGCACGAAACTCTCACCAACGCCGATATCGCGCTGGTGAAGATGCTTCAGCAAATGGAGGCCGCAACTCCAGCAGGTACTCTTTAGAGCCTCCAACACCTCACCTCTTCGCTCCCCTCAATCACGAGGAACAGTCCCATGAATAGCATTGAGAAAGTCGTATCTAGTAATCTCTGCCGCGAGATCCTGTTCCACGTGAACGAGGCCGCGAAGCTATCCGTTCTGGTGGTCTTCGCCATAGTGCTGCTGCTCCTCGCCCCCGCCCTTGATGAAACAGTAATCGAGGCAAAACAGAGCATCTCCTCTGAGTTCATCAGCACCCAGCTTTCCTCTTTTGACGTCCTAAACGAACGCTAGAAGGTTCATGCGCCTATGAAACGTAAAGCGAAATTCCAGACTGAAGCCGAGATGTGCTCAGTGTTCCTAAAGAACTTGCCGGAAGGCTGGACCGCTTACCCGGAATGGAACAATTGGGACATTGTTTTGGTCCGCGACTGCGATGGCTTTCAAATCGGCATAGAAGCCAAGCTGCGCTTAAACGCCAAGGTCGTCACTCAAGCTGCAGAACGCGCCTATGAGATCACCAAGCCGGGACCAGATTGCCGTGCGATCCTCATTCCCGAGGGCCACAGAAACGATCTGGCCTTCATTTGCGGACTACTCAATCTGCAAATCATCGAAGTGCGCGACGAAGTGAAGAGCCCCAAATACGACGAATGGTTCTCGCCATCGCTCCCCGTTCTTGATCAATACAATTTCACGTATTTTCCTGAGTTCTTTCCTCTTTCCAGAATGCCATTGCCTGAGATTGTTCCAACTGTAGAAGCTGGCAAACCCTGCCCTACTCGCCTCACAGATTGGAAGATCAAAGCGATCAAACTTTCCATTCTGCTCGAAAAGAACGGATTTGTGACCCGCAAAACCTTCAAAGAACTGGAGTTGAGCCCGACGCTATTTATTTACGCGGGCAAGAATTGGATGGAACGAGGCTCCACCCGAGGACACTGGCAGAAGACCGGAACCTTCCCCGATTTTCGGAACGGCTTTGAAGCGAACTACGCAGAGCTGGAACAGCTCTTTCCTGATTGGTCCCAACAGTTGAGCCTTTAACATGCAAGCAGAACTCTTCAATCTTTCCGCCAGCCGGACCTCTCACGAACTCATCGCAATGGAGGAAGCAGCATGACCTTCCTTCCCCTCATCTTCACTGTAAACACCCTCCGCATGTGGCAGCTCTACTGGTTCGGAATGGAGCCGGCTCGCTATGGAACAGCCCTAGAGCAGGAGAACGAGCAATGAAGTGCCCTAGCTGCGTTGGAACCGGACGCGATGACTATTTCCACCTTGCATTAAGCGAGTGCGAACGCTGCAACGGAACCGGCTCTCTCCCAATTGAAGACCTCAATCCGTCTGCCCTGAAGACTGCTTCGAAAGCTTTTTGGGAAACTCAGTCTACGAGCAACCAAGTGCCTTTCGACGAACTCACCCTGAGCAATCAAATGGACCTCTCTTGGCACGCTGCGAAGATCATTCTCGCCTACCAAGAACGCGACGAAGAAACACGGAGCTAACCATGCCAGTCTTAGCACCTAAAGCCACAGCGTCAGCAGTCGAGACCATCAAAGAAACAGCCAGAACCGCTGGCTACTCTATGCCTGCATTCAAGCGGATCATTGAGGAGTTTATCTACCCTCTTCGCTGGTCAGAACGGCAGTCTCGCCCGTCTCACGATCCTTACTTTAAGACCTCCGAGTTCTACTCAAAGCCACCTCTTATGCTCTACATGATCGTGCGCAGGGACTGGTATAACGGGAAAACCGATTGGCTTGCATACTTCCAGCGCTCCAACGGCATCTATTCTTCAGACAACAAACCACACAGCACATTCGAAGAAGCAGAAGCAGCCTGCAACAAGTTCCACCGCGACCACGTCTTGAAACTTATCGACCTGGAGGCAGTTTGCAGCGAGGTCTTTGAGATGGTGGCGAACATGCTGGAAGCCCAAACCGGCACAGCCGACAAAACCCCGTGCCCCTCCTGCTCTGGCAACGATGCAAACCGTTGCGACTGCGTAGAGGATTACTGCACCTGCACGCTCCCTCGCACAAATTGCGACCATTGCAACAACAAAGGCTGGCTACCCCAAACACCCGCCAGCAACCTCCTCACTGAAGAGGAGGGCAAGCTGGCAACATTCCAGCACGTTACCCACGCCCATTAGCATTGCCGAGGTTACTCCTCCCAAGCGCGAAAGCGTCGCCTCGGCATGAGCGGCTCAGGAAAGGCGCACCTGAGCCGCTACCCACCCTTCTCAACACTGGTCGCAACCTAAGCTCAAAGAGGCACAGCAATGAGATTGGAAACAGAAGTCAACCCAATTCATATCGGCATTACACTGACAACCAAACCGGAAGCCTTAGCAGAGCTACTCACCGCCGTTGCTGTTAACGCTCCCTCTGAGCTTGCCGAGCAAGTCAACGAGCATATGCCGGAAGCCCTACGCGACCGCACATCCAACCTGCTTGAGAAACTACTCATCGCAATCTCAACCTGAAACCAATGAGGTGATAAATGTTAGATGGCAAAACCAATCCGTTGAACTTCCCGCCTCGCGGTTTAGGTAGAGTGGATGCCGCCAAGTACATTGGCATAAGCGCAAGTCTTTTCGATGAGCTGGTTGCAAAACGTTTGATGCCTGATCCTAAAATGATGAACACCAGAAAAGTCTGGGATATCCGAGAGCTGGACAGAGCTTTCGATGAGCTCCCGCATTCCAACCAATCAGCAACAACAAACAGCAACCTACCAAGCGACTTCGTGTAACCATGAGCACAACAAAGTTCAAAGGCGTTCATACCGAACGAGATCGACACGGAAAAATTCGCAGGTACTTTCGCAAAGACCGACAGTCACGCAGAATCCGCCTTAGAGAAGAGCCCGGAACACAAGCTTTTCTTGATGAGATCGCCCGCGCTCAGCTTGGGTTAACAAAGCCTGCACCCCTGGCAAAAGATAAGCCGAAGAAGACTATTCGAAAGGTAAAAGGAACATTCGGCTGGCTGGCAGAGGAGTATCTCAGTCGAGTAGGACCCACCTTTGCAAAGTCAACAGTAGACCAAAAACGCCGAGTGCTCACCGCTATTGGCGACGAAACGTGCTTGAGCGCCTCTGCGTCTGCTTTGCGAGATATGGACTATCGCGGACTAACCAAAGCACACGTCACTAAACTGCGCGATCAAAAAGCCGGTACTCCTGAAGCAGCAAATCACCGTGTGAAAGCTCTATCAGCCCTTTTCGAGTGGGCTTGCGGAGAAGCTGAACTTGCAGAAACCAACCCCGTCCATGGGGTCAAGAAGTTCAAGTCAAACACGACCGGCCATCATACCTGGACACAAGATGAGATGGACCAGTTTGCTGCTCACCATAGCCCAGGTTCAAAAGCCCACCTGTGCTTCACAGTTTTACGCTACACCGGCTTGCGCATATCCGACGTTTCTCGACTTGGACCAAAACATCTCTACACTGATCGCGAAACAGGCTTGCTTCACTTTAAGATTGCAACCAAAAAGAATGAGAACAACACCTCGAAGGTGATTGATATGCCGGTACTCCCGCCACTAGCATTGGCTATCAAAGATCTCGATGAACAGGCAACGTTCGTCCAGACACAGTGGGGAAAACAGTACTCCATAAAAAGTCTTGGGAACCGCTTCAGCACTTGGTGCAATCAAGCAAATCTTCCTCATTGCTCCGCTCACGGAATCAGAAAAGCTGATGCCGTTCTGGCTGCTGAACAAGGCGCAACCGCTCATGAACTACTGAGCATGTTCGGCTGGGAGAAACTAAGCACCGCCGAAATCTATACGCGAAAAGCAAACGCAAAAAGACTGAGCCAAACAGGCTCTTCAAAACTGCTAAAAAAGTGAGGGAAACCAATTTGCTAAGTCTTTGATTTTTAGTCCTTAGACTTTCCCTCACCTACCAACTAACAATATGATTATTCAAATATAAATCGCTTCGGCAGAGGCCTCCATTTTTCTTCCTTTGCATTGATAGTAAAAATCTTTTCGCCTTTGGGGCCTAGAAGAATTGCGCCTTGCAATCAGTCTTGCCTCACGTTTTACAACACCGGTGGCGCGTCTATTTTTACGCGACCAATCTCCCGGTGATGGCTCGGTTTTCCTGTCAGCTTGCTCCTGAAATTCAGATAACCCGAATAAATTTCCGACTGACGCCCTTTTACACCCGGCAGTGAGCGCAAGTCTAACCCAGGCCATGGGAAGTAAGGTGATCGGCGCAAATCTGCGAAAAGGCCGACACGAGCACCTGGGCGCGTTGCAATCCCGCGGCGGTGGAACCCATGCGTATCAGCAATCACCAGTGAGTTTGCCGGCACATCAAAGCAGACGGGTTCACCATATCCCATCCTCAAAATATCTTCCTCACTGGCTCGAAAAGAACCCGCTGCATGCATGCCATCTGGATGCTGAACCGCATTCAAGCTCTGTTCAAACTCCCAGGCAGTCCGCTCCGGCGTATAACGATGAGACCCCGGCACGTAATGAAAAGGTCCATCAGCAACATCAACATCGCGCAAAAACAACCACGCTTTCGATGTGGCGTGGAATGTATCCATATGAAAATCAGTTTGCGGGTCTTTCCTCGTTTTTTCCAAATCCCACAAAACGGCATGCAAAAACACAATGGGATCCGCATTGTAAGACGCCACATAGCGCATCGCATTTTGCAAATAAGGATCGCGAACTGCCCTGCTCAAACCCGGTAGGTCTTTCAGCACCGAAGGCGGCAACCCAATGAACCGCGTCACCGTTTTCCCCTGCCGCATTTCACTTGCGGCAAACGCATTCGTGGCAATCTCATCCTGAACTTGCGCAAAAACATCCTTGGAGAGGAAATTCTCTTTCACTACGTATCCATTACGATGAAAAAACGCTTTATCTTCCTCTGGCAGAAAGCGCACCATCTGACGACGGCGCAGTGCAGCCATTTTTTCAGCCCACGCCACACGCTTCAGATAAAACCCACGCTCATTTAACCAGCGACTTCCGATAATCGGATTTTTCTTAAATGACTTTTGTCCCATCAAGGCATCAAGAGCCCAGATAGGACTTTTTAAAATTCGCAACACACGAGCCCCCACTCCTCTGACAAAACGGCCAGAACCTGTGCAGTAACAAACACACTACGTATTCCTGTGTCCATTTGCCATTTAAACTCATCAAGCAGGCTATTGCAGCACTGATGATTTAAAGGGCAATTTCCGATGAGCGATACACTTGATCAACCAACTAAGCGCTCAGCTCCCAAACGCCGCAAAAAAAGGCGTCGCAAAGCCGAGTTTGCCTCCGAAAGCGACATGTGCACCCATTTCATCAACAAGCTTCCCGAAGAGTGGGTCGCCTACCCGGAGTGGGGCAACTGGGATATTCTGCTTGTCAGGAAGAAAGATGGGTTTCAGGTTGGCATCGAGGCCAAGTTGCGCCTCAACGCAAAAGTCATCTCTCAATCTGCAGAAACCGCCTATCACTGCGACAAACCCGGGCCGGATTGCCGAGCAATCCTGATTCCAAAAGGCTCCAATCTCGACTTTCAACCGGTTTGCAACATACTATCTCTGCAGATCATTGAGATTGAAAGCGAAATCTCTAAAAGCCCAAGTACCGTCAGTTGGTATCGGCCCAAACTCCCCAATCCAGATCGCGCATCCCCAGCAGGAAACTTCAAAGAGTTTTATCCCTCCGAACGACTGGAACTCCCTGAAATCATTCCAATTGTTGCAGCTGGCAAGCCCTCGCCCATCAAGCTGACACCGTGGAAAATCAAAGCCATCAAGCTTGATATTTTGCTGCAAAAGCATGGCGTGGTTACGCGCAAACTGTTCAAAGCCCTCAACCTCAGCACAACGCTCTTCCTTCATTCCGGCAATGGCTGGATGTTGAAGGGATCAGAACGGGGTGCATGGACACGCGGCCCCAGTTTCCCCGATTTCAGAATAGGGTGCGAAGAGAACTATGACGAGCTGGAAAAGCGTTACAAAACATGGGTTAAAACCTTGCCGATGGAAGGCATCCTCGCACCGGAAACCGAAAAAGAACCTGCCTCATGAGCGAATGAGCAGCCCTTTGTTGTTGCATGCAGAACAAACACCCCGAAACAACAGAGTTTCACTTGACCTAAATAGCTGCTAGATTACCCTTAGGTAAACCAAGCATCTGGGAGGGAGCGATGGTTTTCAAAACGCAAGATGAGACGGGCACACTCAAAACATTCAGGGACGCAAAGCGATATTACTGGCTAATTGCTTATGCCAGCAGCAGTGTCACGCTCATCACAGTCGCGCTTTATGCCTACACGCACGTCACAGCAACTCTGTTCATTCCCCTCGTTTACTTCTTCATCGTCATTCCCGGTCTGGACGCTCTAATCGGCGAAGACCAGTATAATCCGCCTGATGATGTGTTGATCCAGATGGCAGAAGATCCTTATTACAGCCGGCTTGTGCGCTGGCTGGTTCCATATTCGTGGATCAACCTTTTTGCAGGCGTATGGCTTGTTGGCACCTATGACCTCCCTCTCTGGCTGATTGCTCTGTTTGCCTTTGGCAAAGGCTTGTTCGGCTCTGGCACCATCATGCTTGCCCATGAGCTCGGCCACAAAACCAACAAGACAGATCAGTTACTGGCCAAGTTTGCCCTCGCAGTTGTCGGCTACGGTCATTTTTGCATTGAGCACAATCGCGGCCACCACGTGTATGTGGCAACGCCAGAAGATCCCGCCAGCTCCCGCATGGGAGAAAGCATCTACGCCTTCGCTTGGCGCGAGATCCCCGGCGCGTTCGTCAGAGGCTGGCAAAACGAAAAGGAGCGCTTGCACAAGAAAGGCCTCAGCACCTTCTCAGCGAAAAACGATATCTTGCAAGGCTACGCCATCACCCTGATTGTCTTTGGCATTTGCACCGCCCTGTTTGGCTGGAAGGTTCTGTTATTACTGGCAATTCAAAGCGTGGTTGCTTGGTATGGCCTGACGCAGGCAAACTATGTGGAACACTATGGCCTTCTGCGCCAAAAGGACAAGAATGGCAGATACGAGCGCTGCCAGCCGCGCCACTCATGGAACACAAACCACATCTTCTCAAACCTGAGCACGTTCCACCTGCAGCGCCATTCAGACCACCACGCCAATCCGCTGCGCCCCTATCAAACCCTGCGAAACTTCCCGGACTTACCCAGCCTTCCCAGCGGATATCCCGGCTGCTTCGCACTGGCGGCCATCCCTTCACTGTGGTTCAAAACAATGGACCCCAAAGTTCTGGAATGGGCTGGCGGAGACATCAACAAGGTCAATCGCGTTGATGGGTATGAACCTGTTGCATACTCTGCGCCGAACATCTGTTGAAACACGCAGAATACCACTGCATTTCATGGCAATCACACAGTCGCCCCGCTAAAACAGAATCAAGTTTTGAAGCGGGGTTAGACCAATGCAACATGGTGGCGATCTTTCAAAGGCAATTGCTGAGTTTGGCGGCGAGATCAGCGACTGGCTGGACCTTTCCACCGGCATCAATCCTGTTGCCTATCCAGCAGCAGAACACATCACGTTCCGCGGTCTGGCAGAGCTGCCAAGCGAAAGAGCCGAAGTCGCGCTGATTGAAGCTGCACGAAAGGCTTATCAGGTCGCGCCGCACTCAGGCATCACAGCAACACCCGGCACTCAGGCAATAATCACCGCACTTCCGCATCTACTGGGTGCCAGTTCTTCAATCGCAATTGTCGGTCCAACCTATGCTTCCCACGAAGAAAGCTGGAGAGCTGCTGGTGCGACCGTTCAATGCATTTCCGCTCAAGAAGCCCATACCGCTGCGACTGACCACCTCTTGCTTGTGAACCCAAATAATCCGGATGGTCATCTTTTCTCAAAAACCGAACTTCTGGAACTTGCAGTTAAGAGGAGAAAAGGCGGCGGCTATCTGATCATCGACGAAGCCTACATGGATCTTTATCCAGAAACCTCGATCATTCCTGAGCTTAATAACCTTCCAATTCTGGTCCTGCGCAGTTTCGGCAAATTCTTCGGCCTCGCAGGTTTGCGCCTAGGGTTTCTTGTTGGTCCCAAAGCAATCACAACCAAACTACAGAACCAGTTGGGCAGTTGGGCGGTGTCGGGCCCCGCATTGGATGTAGGCTGCGCCGCTCTGTCGGATCTGAACTGGCAAGACGAAATGCGTGCGTTTTTGAAAACGGAAATGGCCATCTTCAGAGCGACATTTCAAGACCATGGTACATCAGTCATAGGCCACACCAATCTCTATCTGTTGATTGATCATCCTTCTACTCACCAGCTCCACACAGCACTGGCGAAAGAGAAAATCTGGACACGCGTGTTCGATTACAGCGAAAGCTGGTTACGCCTTGGATTGCCTGCATCTCAAGCCGCCCGAAAGCGATTTACGCAAGCTTTCGAAAGTGTAGTGCGATCGGTTGAAAATCATGCTGCTCTTTGAAAACACACTCTGGGTCGTACTACTTGCCATTCTTCTGGATGCAATCATTGGCGACCCAAACTGGCTGTGGTCCAGACTGCCGCATCCAGTCACTTTGATTGGCAAGCTGATCTCCTACATGGATCACAACTACAACAAACTCGTGCACCAACGCTCAGCTCGCAAAACCAATGGCATTCTAACGCTTGTCTTATTGATCAGCAGCGCCGGCTTTGCTGGACTTGCACTCCAGTATCTGCTCGATTTCCTGCCATTTGGTGGCATTCTGGTCGCGCTGATCAGCATGACCTTGATCGCACAAAAAAGCCTCTACCAACACGTGGCAAGAGTGCGAGATGCCCTGCGAAACTCCGGCCTTACCGAGGCCCGCAAGCAAGTCTCCATGATCGTTGGCCGTAATCCTGAATATCTGGATGAAGCTGGCGTCAGCAGAGCAGCCATAGAATCATGCTCGGAGAACTTTTCAGATGGTGTGGTCGCGCCCATCTTCTGGTTTGCCGTTTTGGGCCTGCCTGGGCTGTTCATTTACAAAGCCGTCAACACAGCTGACAGCATGATCGGCCATAAAAACGAAACCTATGAGGACTTTGGCTGGGCCTCAGCACGGTTTGACGACTTGATCAATCTACCAGCCTCTCGCCTGTCCGGTCTGCTGATCGTGCTCGCAGCGCTCATTTCCGGCAGAGCTTATAAAACAGCACTCTCCACCATCCTTAGGGAAGCAAAAAAACACCGTTCACCCAACGCAGGCTGGCCCGAAGCTGCTATGGCAGGGGCGCTCGGAATAGCTCTAGCAGGCCCACGGCAGTATGCTGAATACCGTATTGAAGATCCCTTCATGAACGCAGAAGGACGCAAAATAGCGGATGCAGATGATATTGATTGTGCGCTGAAACTGATGGCAATTTCCAGCGTCCTCCTAGCACTCCTGATCGCAGCAATTTTAGTTATCTAATGCGGCTTTGAGCAATTTCCCAAAGCGCATCCAGATCAAGATGCTGCTCCAGATGATCCGCCAGCGCATCCAGCGCCCGTTCCACGCGGTGCTCGTATCCCAATTGAGAAACAGCCCCAAACCCTTTCAGGAATGCTGCACGAAACGCATCTGAGCCAAAGACGCCATGCATATAACACCCTGAAATCTGGCCGGTTTTCGAGATCGCACCATCCACGTGGTCTCCAAGGTCAACAAAGGGACGTTCACAATCCGGGCCAGACGTCCGCCCCACATGGATCTCATAACCTGTGACACTCTCACCACTCGGGACATGCAACCCGGTCTTCTCCGTGGTTTCCTTATGGGCTGTCAAAACCGTTTCAACATCCAGCAAACCAAGCCCGTCAACGGTGCCAGCATCACCTTCAATGCCTTCAGGATCCGCGATAGTTTTGCCAAGCATCTGGTAGCCGCCACAAATCCCCAGCACTTGCCCACCGCGGCGGACATGACCGTAAAGATCAATGTCCCACCCCTGAGCGCGGAAGAAGGCAATATCACCGATGGTGGACTTGGTCCCCGGCAGCAAAACCACATCCGCATCAGCTGGCAGCACCTCACCCGGGAGCACAAACTCCAGCGAAACATCCGCTTCCATGCGAAGTGGGTCAAGATCATCAAAATTCGCAATTCGGCTGATGACAGGAACCACAACCTTCAACTTACCGCGACTGGTGCTCTCAGACAGGTCCAGCGCATCTTCCGCAGGCAGGTCCATCACTTGCGCAAACCATGGCACCACGCCATTGCAGGGCCATCCGGTTTTGTCCTCAATAGCCGTTACACCTGAATCAAACAGTGAGGGTTCACCCCTAAACTTATTGATTAAAAACGACTTTATGCGTTTTACTTCACCACTTTCCAGCACAGCATGCGTTCCGACCAACGAGGCAATGACGCCGCCGCGATCAATATCTCCACACAGTACAACCGGTACATCTGCTGCCTCGGCAAAGCCCATATTGGCAATGTCACCGGAGCGCAGATTGATCTCAGCCGGCGAGCCGGCTCCCTCAACCAGAACCAGATCAGCCATTGACTCAACTTCAGCAAAACTCTCCATAACGTACTGGATAAGCGTGCCTTTTTGCCGACCAAACTCCGCCCCGCGCAACGTACCAAACCGTTTGCCCTGCACAATCACCTGAGACCCACTGTCGCTTTCAGGTTTCAAAAGCACAGGGTTCATATGCACGCTCAACGCAACATTTGCGCCTCGTGCCTGTAAGGCTTGAGCGCGCCCAATCTCTCCACCGTCAGCCGTGACAGCAGCGTTGTTAGACATGTTCTGCGGTTTGAACGGCTGAACGGAAAGACCACGCCGCGTGAAAGCACGCGCCAGTCCGGCAACAAGCACGCTCTTACCAACGTTAGAGCCAGTGCCCTGTATCATCAGGGCTGGCTTTCTTTTCTGCGAAACAGATGACGTCACAACTTAAAACTCAATGCCTTCCTGCGGCTTCACACCAGAGCGGAACGGATGCTTGATCTGGCCCATCTCAGTCACAAGATCAGCAATCTCAATCAACTCGTCCTTCGCATTCCGACCTGTGATAACCACATGAACATCATCAGGTTTTTCATCACGAAGGAAGGCTACGACACCCTCAAGCGGAATGTATTCATAACGCAGCACGATGTTCAGCTCATCCAACAAAACCATCTTATGTTCACGAGAACTGATCAACTCCTTTGCAGCATCCCAGGCAGCGTGTGCAGCTGTGATATCGCGCTGACGATCCTGAGTTTCCCATGTAAAGCCTTCGCCCATGCGTTTGATGGTGACGAGATCGGAGAAACGATCCAATGCCATGCGTTCACCAGTCTCCAGGCGGCCTTTCACGAACTGTACGACAGCCACTTTATGACCATGACCAAGGCTGCGGAAAATCATGCCGAAACCAGCGGTGGACTTGCCTTTCCCCTTGCCGGTATGGACGATCAGCAGTCCCTTCTCAATGGTCTTAGTCGCCATGATCTTATCGCGTGCAGCCTTCTTCTTACGCATCTTTTCAGCGTGGCGTGCGTCCAGATCTTCTTCACTCATGTCAGCCTTGGTAACCATTCTTATTCCCCTCCATCCATGAGCGCGCGTCGCAGCTCTATTAAGTCCTCAAAGGCGCTGTTTCGTTTCGGCACCCACATATCTCGTTGAATGATCTCTAAAAATCGCTCTGTCATTTCCAAAAGCGCTGCAGAGTTCTTCTCTGCAATAAAGTCCCGCACCTCATCATCATAAAGATATGCATCATAGAGCTGATCAAAATGATGGTTAGAGACTGCATTGGTCGTCGCCCCAAAAGCAAAGAGATAGTCGACCGTGGCCGCCATCTCAAAAGCACCTTTATACCCGTGGCGCATCACACCTGCGATCCATTTTGGATTGGCAGCTCTTCCCCTGACAACCCGCCCAATTTCCTCAGAAAGCGTGCGAATGACAGGGCGTTCAGGGCGCGAATGATCGTTGTGGTAGACGTGCGGAGCATCGCCTTTGAGCGTTTCAACAGTTGCGGCCAGACCGCCCTCAAACTGATAATAGTCATCAGAATCAAGGAGATCGTGTTCCCTGTTGTCCTGATTGTGAACCACTGCATCAGCATGGGTGAGCCGGGTTACCAGATCGTCCCTGGCTTGCTCGCCTTCTTGCGAACGGCCATAGGCATAGCCGCCCCATTCAAGGAAGCTCTCCGCAAAATCCGCGCGTTTATCCCACAGCTTCTCGTCAATCAGCGCCTGCAGGCCAGCGCCGTAAGCCCCTGGTTTACTGCCGAAAATCCGGGTGGAAGACCGCTTTCGCGCCTGTCCTTCCTCAACGCCCTTGGCCAATAATTCCCCAAACTCAGTTTGGTACCGCGCCGCCAGAGGATTGGCATCATCAGGTTCATCAAGATCGCAAATCGCAGCAACGGCAGCGTCAAACAAATGTATGAGTTGTGGGAACGCATCTCGAAAAAAGCCGGAAATTCTGAGGGTTACGTCAACACGAGGGCGCTGAAGCTCGGAAAGTGGAACAATCTCGAATCCTGTCACGCGTCCAGAGGTGTTTTCCCAGACAGGACGAGCCCCAATCAAGGCCAGCGCCTGTGCGATATCATCCCCGCCGGTGCGCATATTTGCGGTTCCCCAGCAGCTCATGGCGATGCTTTGCAGCCACTCGCCGTGCTCCTGAAAATGCCGCATAATCAACGCGCTAGCGCTTCTCTCACCAAGCTTCCAGGCGACCTTTGTAGGAACTGAGCGAACGTCAACAGAATAAAAGTTACGCCCGGTTGGCAGCACATCAGGGCGACCACGCGACGGCGCACCCGATGGTCCGGGGGGGACAAACCGTCCGGCCAAGGAGGATAACACCCCGTCCACCTCAGCAGCGCCAGAGGCATCAACTGAGCGCGCAATCTCTTGTTCCAATGCCTCCAACACAGCGCAAGTCGCTGTAAACGCAGCCGGAACCACCCGCTCACCAGAAACATATGCCAGCGCCAGCGCCTCCAACCGCTCAACCGTATCCCCGCAGCTGCGCCACGGCGCATCAACAAGCTCCTGCAAAAGCACAGGCCGTTCACCAGCCCACGCCTGCTCAAAGGCACAATCCAGTGGATCAAACTCCACCAGATTCAAATCCTCAGCAAGTGCGCGTAACAAACTGTTCTCGTGAGGTTTTTCACCACGCGGCACGCGCAGCAAAGCCACCAGCAATTCGGCCCGTTGCTCTCCTGTTGGTGACTGCCCCAGAATGTGCAGCCCATCGCGGATTTGTAACTCTTTCAGGTCACACAAGTAGGCATCGAGCCGTGCCAAACGCGTGTCCTCATCCATCTGCGATGTGAGGCCGATGTCTTTGTCCATACCTTCACGCGCAGCAACGCCAAGTATCTCTTTTCCAAGCGCTTTCAGGCGGCGATGGTCCACCCCTGCGGCGATGTAATACTCATCCAGCAACGCCTCCAGCTCCAGCGCAGAGCCGTGGCTCTCAGCACGGGCCAGCGGAGGGGTAAGATGATCAATGATCACCGAGGATAACCGCCGTTTCGCCTGCGATCCCTCTCCGGGGTCGTTGACGATGAAAGGATAGATATTCGGTACAGGCCCAATTACGGCTTCAGGATAGCAAGCCTCTGATAAGGCTAATGCTTTTCCGGGAAGCCATTCCAGATTTCCATGTTTGCCAAGGTGAATAAGTGCGTCTGCCTCAAAGCTGTCGCGCAGCCACATGTACCAGGCAAGGTAATGATGCGGCGGAACAAGCGCCGGATCGTGATAAGTCTCTTTAGGATCAATATTATAGCCGCGAGCAGGCTGAATGCCGACGGTCACATTGCCGTAAGTCTTAAGCGCCAGCTGGAAAGAGCCGTCCACAATATGCGGATCGTCCTCCGGCGCCCCCCAGCGTTCCTCAATCCCCTCTCGCACTGCCAAAGGCAGCTGAGAAAACAACTGCTTATAACGAGCAAGCGCAAACACTTCCCCGCCTTTGCGTTGGTTTGCGTTCCTAAGGGAGTTGGTAGGACCAGCCAGCAGGTCGTCTATCAACGCCTCAGAAGATTTCGGCGCATTCTCAGCAACCCCATAACCTTCTGTTTTCATGGCGCAAAGAAGGTGCGCGCAAGAGGCAGGCGTGTCCAGCCCAACCCCGTTTGCTATACGCCCATCCTTGTTGGGATAGTTTGCGAGGATTATGCCGACTTTGCGTTGATTTGCGTTTTTGTGTTTCAGCTGCGCCCAATTGGCCGCCAACGCTGCCACAAACTCAATCCGGTCCGGTTTTGGTACAAAGCGAACAAGCGAACATTGGGTCCTGACATCACGCCCACCTTCCTCCTTAAACGAGATCGCCCGCGTCAAAAGACGACCATCAATTTCAGGAAGCACCACATGCATGGCAAGGTCACGCGGG
This sequence comes from Pseudovibrio sp. Ad46, assembly GCF_001623065.1. Classification (NCBI taxonomy): domain Bacteria; kingdom Pseudomonadati; phylum Pseudomonadota; class Alphaproteobacteria; order Hyphomicrobiales; family Stappiaceae; genus Pseudovibrio; species Pseudovibrio sp. Ad46. The sequence goes on from NZ_LMCG01000071.1 coordinate 228,284, forward strand.
GATAAGCCCTGATCACTCTCGGCCCAGCCTTCTTCCGAGGAAGACGACAGAACGATCTGCAGAACACATGCACCTGGATTGTCCAGCACCGTGCCGGAATGAACAGCACCCGCACTCGACAACGCAAAGGCTGTGGCATTCAAAACCACATCTGGCGGGCACTGCTCAAACACGCTGGAAACAACACCAGCGCATTCCGCTTGTTTCAGGCTCGCCACATAAAGCACCAGCGGGTTTATCCCCTGTGCCTCAAGCGCATGGCATAATGCCTGCACTGGCTCAATTGCACCGCTCTGGTACAGCGCCCGATAAAACACAATGGCCGCAACCGGACGGCTTGGGTCTTTCCAGCTCGCCCGCACATCATCTAAGGAGGGAAGCGAATGCCCTTGCAGCACCAGCCCGGCCCGCGGCAACGCCATTGGCTCCGATGGTGCCTCGACAGGCAACTCAACATTCTGCGCGGCATATAGCAAAGCGTTAGAAAGGTTCTCCGCCCCGCCCTCAATCAGATAGCGCCACAACATCTGCGCAACAGACAAAGGCACGGTGGAGCGCTTCGCCAGCTCTTCATCCCACTTGTCGTCACCGGGCAGAAGAACCAGCTTCACCCCGTCAGCGCGGGCAGCTGCTTCCAGCCGCTCAACGCCGTAACGCCAGTATTCAACACCGCCCAAAAGGCGCACCACAACAAGCTTGGAGTCCTGAATGGTCTGCTCAACATAAAGATCAACAGAGTACGGATGCGACAGCGCCAGAAAACTGGCAAGACGAAGAGAGTAGCCCTCATGCTGGGCATGCGCCGCCGCAAGCCCGGCAAGCTCTGTGTCTGCTGCGCTTAAAAACACAACATCCGCAGGCGCCTGCTCAAGGTCGACGGCCTCTTCTCCATCATCCAATCGGCGTGATTGCCCGACAAGTACGTGCATCAGGCCTGAACCAACTCAAATTCACTCAGCGCAGCCTGCACACTGTGCTTGTCCAGCCCCGCAAGGCCGATCACAACAAGTTTGGAGTGGCTTTCACTGCCAGCCGCAAACCAGGCCTCCACACGCGGCCCAACCGCCTGCACTAGCACCGGCGCGGTTTTGCCCTCAACCACCACACTGCCCTTAATGCGCAACACACCAGAAACCTTCATGGCCGCTCCCACCTGAGCCTTCACCTCATCAATTGAGACGAACCGGCGGGTTGGCAGTACAAAACTCTCAAAATCATCATGAGAATGATCGTGATGATGGTGGTCGTGGTCGTGGTCGTGGTCGTGGTCCTGGTCCTGGTCCTGGTCCTGGTCCTGGTCCTGAGCATGCTGCGCTTCATGGTGAGAAAGGCGCAAGTCCATATCATCTTCTGCACCAGCATCCCGCCCAAGCAAAACATCCAGCGCCAGCTCGCCATGAGAGGCAGAAACAATCTCAACCCCATCGCGAACACGGCCACGGATCGTCTGCTTCACCGCCGCCAGCTCTGCCTCGCTCAAAAGGTCCGCTTTGGAAAGCACAACAAGGTCAGCACAGGTCAGCTGATCCGCAAACAGCTCTTCCACCGGGCTTTCATGGTCCAGCGCATCATCCGCCGCCCGCTGCGCATCAACAGCCTCTTCATCGCAGGCTACTTTGCCAGCGGCAACAGCCGGTGCGTCTACCACGGTCACCACACTGTCAACGGTCACACGTGGCTTGACAGAAGGCCAGTTGAACGCACGCACCAACGGCTGTGGCAGAGCAAGGCCAGAGGTTTCAATCACAACCACATCCGGCACCTGCTCGCGCTCCAGAAGCATCTCCATGGTCGGCAGAAAATCATCAGCTACCGTGCAGCAAATGCAGCCGTTGGCCAGCTCCACCACTTCATCAGCAGAACAGTCCGGGTCAGCACAGCCATTCACCAGTGAGCCATCAAAACCCATCTCGCCGAATTCATTGACGATCAGCGCAATGCGCTTGTTCTGTGCCTTCATCAGCAGGTTGCGTACCAGCGTGGTTTTTCCGGCACCCAGAAAACCAGTGATAATGACAGCAGGGATTTTTTTAGAAGGTGCAGCAAAAGAAACAGTCATAGGGAAATCTCCGGTAAAACAGCAGGCTTCAGCTGCAAAGGCTGCCCAGCAGCCACAAACATCACAAAATGGCAGAGGTCGGCGATACGCTGGTTCAGGCGGCCAGCTTCATCTCGAAAGGCGCGGGCCATGGCGTTTTCAGGCACAATGCCCATGCCCACTTCATTGCCAACAAACACGACAGGGCACGGCAAAGAGCTAAGAACCGCCTCAAGCCGTTCAAGCTCCACGGTCCAGTCCCGCGACCCGTGCATAAGGTTGGAAAGCCAAAGTGTCAGGCAATCAACGAGGATCGCACGATCGTTGCTGGCATGCGTTTCCAGCACGCGCACAAGCTCCAGCGGCTCCTCAACAGTGTCCCAAAGGTCGCCCCGCTGCATCTTATGATGCGCGATACGCTCCTCCATTTCACCGTCAAAGGCCTGGCCTGTCGCGATATAAGTCGGGCGTCGCCCGCTGCTTATAACCAGCTTTTCCGCATATGCGCTTTTCCCGGAACGAGCTCCACCCGTAACCAAGCAATGGCGAACACGAAGGTCGCCTCTCTGTTCAGCCATCTGGGTTAGCTGGTCAGTAAGCGCAAAGAAGCCGGGGCTTCAATCAAAGAATATGAAAGTACAGCAACTGTCTCGCACGGAGACAGGAAAATATGCGTCATGAGCACCTCTCGCCGTCCACCCGACAGCAGTCCTATGTCAAATCATATCTCCAGCCGGTCTCCTGGCTTGCGGCTCAACCGACCATAGCCCCTTCCCAGCCCTTAAAAGGCCAGTGGGATTTTCGCTAAGGTCTCACCGCTCACAGTTGCGGGGGCAGCTGCGGCTTGTCTCCATAATATATGGAACCGCATTCCCGTTTAATCTTGTCATTCCAAAGCCTGAGCCGGAACAAAAAGAAACTGGAGTTCTGGCCTTAAGTGTGGGGCGCAATCAGCTCTCCTGTCAATTGTCTTTGTGAGGATTCCAACATCACCGGAAAATCAAACCCGCAAAATCCGCGGTTTTTGGAGATTTCTGGCTAACCCCCTTGGATATCTCAATAAAAAAATAGAGAAACTGTCCACAAATCGAAAAATACGCAAAAAACGACTTGGCAAACACAACATGCCTCTGTAAAAGCCTCCTCACGCAAACGGCGAGGCAAACTCGCAAGGGTGTCATGATCCCCGGTAGCTCAGTGGTAGAGCAAGCGGCTGTTAACCGCTTGGTCGCTGGTTCGAATCCGGCCCGGGGAGCCATCCTTTTTCGTTTGCAGCCATACGGCAAGATCATCGTGATCCCCGGTAGCTCAGTGGTAGAGCAAGCGGCTGTTAACCGCTTGGTCGCTGGTTCGAATCCGGCCCGGGGAGCCACTTCTTTTATCGATCAAAGCCAATGGCAACATAGTATGATCCCCGGTAGCTCAGTGGTAGAGCAAGCGGCTGTTAACCGCTTGGTCGCTGGTTCGAATCCGGCCCGGGGAGCCATACTTTTCTCTTTATCCTCCCCTTCCTCTTAAACAGCTCTTCTCTTCACAAAACACGTGCGTGTGCGTCTATCCAGAAAACAAGAAAAATGATGGGTAGAAAACCATGTTCACGCGAAGCGAAGGCGCAGCACTATCAAGTGCCGCTGGCCGAAGACATAAAGTCCATTTGGGTAGAACTCTCTTCCGCACAAAAGCGGAGGCGTTCCATTTTGCGCTAAAACTCACCCTGATCCTGCATATGGCCACCCACTGACCCAGCTCTGGCTCCTTCAATTTTTAGGGAGTTCATAAGTCTGGAGAGCTGTGCATATCAGCAACGAGCTCAAATACCGCCCGACAGCCCTTGGCACCCACAAAAAATTGGCCGAAATGAAGCGCTGTTCTTTCAAAAGCTTAGCTCATGCGGAAAAATACTAGATTTTTTTGCCATATGTACAAACTGCGATCTACATCACAGTTCTATCCAAATCATATAGCAAATCAACACAATGAAAATTTTACATAATAGCATTTAAATAACCTGAAAGTATAAATACGCGAAACATAATTTATATACAATTATTATGGCATAGATACTCTAAGTAAATGCGTATACCTCTAATATATCTAGTGCATATTATCATAATCACTACTAAGTGATGACTAGTGAAGTGCACATAATAAGGCGCCCCCTCTGGGAAAGTTGCTGCGTAAAAGTCAGGGAGCCATAAATGAGTAGTCTGTTGCCATCCTGCGGTCTGCCGCAAACCTTCAAGTTGCATCTCACAAGATCAGGGTTTCTTGCCGCCTGCATCGCTGCGCCACTCGCTTTGGCTGCGCCTTCGCACGCAGAAACGCCACCTGCCTCCTCGCCTGCCACAACATCCGGCCCTCAGCTCATCGAAAAATCCGATAATGGCAACACCTACGCCATGCCAGAGGACTATCTGGCCGTCACAGTTGCTCCGCCCTCCAAAACACCCTACGCCGATCCATTAGAGAGTGATTTGTCCATCTGGGTTGGTGAGGTGGAAATTGAGGGCCGCAAGACCCTGTGGGTCGAGTTGATCGATACCCACGGCGAGGTCATCTACAATTCCGAGGTCCAGCAAAACGAGACGCATCTGTTGCCAGATGGCAGAGCCATCGCCGTCACCGTGATGCAACCTGCCACTCACAACAAAGCACTGCAGTCTGCCAGCCTGAAGAAAGACCAGTCCCGCGTGCCAACTGATGAGCGCTTTGTGATCACCCGCAAGGAAGCTTTTGCTCCGGCATTGGATACGCAGGTGAACCTGCTGGAAGTGCAGCCCGTCCCAAAGGAAGTCCATAACTCCTTCATGCTGCGCGCAGGTGAGAACGGTGAGATCCTCTGGAAAGCCACCAAGGATGCCATCACCTGGCTGGAAAGCAGGTCCTGACAGAGACGGAACAGCGCGCAAATCGATACTCTCTCAAATCGCATTTAGCGCACTCATTCGAAAGCCACGCACCCCGTGAGCAATTTTGTTCTCATGCGCAATCGCCAAGAGAATAATATCCTAGTCTGACGCACCCTTTGGCAGCCCATTTCTTGTTCTCGTGAGGTCAGCGCAGTAGCGTGGTCTCAAAAGGGGTAAACACCCGCATTCTGATTTTTGGTCATACGAATTATTTGAGAGAAACTATGGATACGCGCGCCTCTGCCATCGAAGCCATCGGCAACACTCCACTTATTCGCCTCAAAGGCCCCTCCGAGCGAACCGGCTGTGAAATTCTCGGCAAAGCCGAGTTCATGAACCCGGGCCAGTCCGTCAAGGACCGCGCCGCGCTCTTCATCATCAATGACGCAGTCAAACGCGGCACGCTCAAGCCGGGCGGCATCATCGTGGAAGGCACGGCTGGCAACACCGGCATCGGCCTCGCGCTGGTCGGCAACGCCCTGGGCTACCGCTCTGTCATCGTCATTCCCGAGACCCAGTCTCAGGAAAAGAAAGACATGCTGCGTATCGCAGGCGCCGAGCTGATCGAAGTTCCGGCTGTCCCCTATAAGAACCCGAACAACTACATCAAAGTCTCGCAGCGGGTCGCAGAAGAGCTGAACAGAACCCACCCGCAAGGCGCCATCTGGGCCAATCAGTTTGATAATACCGCCAACCGTCAGGGCCACATTGAAACCACCGCTCAGGAAATCTGGCAGCAGACCGACGGCAAAGTGGACGGCTTTATCTGTGCAGTCGGCACCGGTGGCACGCTTGCCGGCACCGGCATCGGCCTGAAGGAAAAGAACCCGAACATCAAGATCGGCCTTGCAGACCCACACGGCGCAGCGCTGTACAACTACTACGCCCACGGCGAACTGAAGTCCGAAGGCTCCTCTATCTCGGAAGGCATCGGTCAGGGCCGCATCACCGCCAATCTGGAAGATGCACCGATCGACATCCCTTACCGCATCTCTGACGAAGAAGGCCTGCTGATCAACTTCGAGCTTCTCGAACACGAAGGCCTCTGCCTTGGCGGCTCTTCCGGCATCAACGTCGCTGGCGCAATTCGTCTCGCAAAAGAACTCGGTCCCGGCCACACCATCGTGACCATCCTGTGTGACTATGGCACCCGCTATCAGGGCAAAATGTTCAACCCGACCTTCCTGCGCGAAAAAGGCCTGCCAGTGCCAGAATGGATGGAACGCAAGTCCGAAATCGCCATTCCATTTGAAGCTGCCTGACCTTAACGGAAAGAACTGCACAATACGCCAAGAGGTTTTGACCATTCCTCTTGGCACAGCTATAAGTAGGTCCTCGCATTACAGGAGTTGTAGCGCTTGGAATCCTCATTTAGCCTTCTCCCCCTGATCGCAATTTTCAGTGTTCTTTTCTATGCTTTGGCAGTTATTTGCGCCATTCGCGAGATCATGTATTCACGCACCTCGCAAGGCAGCATTGCCTGGCTGCTCTCCCTGTTTTTCATCCCCATGCCAACGGTCCCGCTCTACTTCGTCTTCGCATGGAAGCGGCTGGATGATTACATCGAGGTCCGCGATGACATCTCCCAGATTGAAGCAGACGTCCTCAATCGTCACACACCGTTTGTAGACAGCGCAGCCAACACCCAGTGGCCGGTGCACACCCGCGTAGCCTCGGTGCCTTTTCTTGCAAACAACCAGTGTGACCTGCTCATCGATGGTCCAGCCATGTTTGCCTCCATCATTGACGGCATCCGCACCGCCGAAAGGCATGTTCTCGTCCAGTTCTTCATCATCCGCGAAGACAGCGCAGGACTGGAACTGGCAGATGCCTTGATAGAACGCGCTAAAGCGGGCCTGCACGTTTGCCTGCTTTACGACGACATCGGCTCCCGCTCCCTTTCCACACAGTACCTCACGCGCTTGCAGGACGCTGGTGTCCGCGTCAGCGCCTTCAACAGACGCCACCGCCTTATGCGCATGCTCGGCCCCATGCGCCTCAACTATCGCAATCACCGCAAAGTCGTGGTCACAGACAGCAAACACTGCTGGATCGGCGGTCACAACATCGGTGAGGAGTATCTGGGGCTGTCCAAGGAGTTCGGCCACTGGCGAGACACCCACGTCAAAGTCACCGGCCCTGCAGCACTGGCAGCCACACTGTCCTTCAGCGAAGACTGGCAATTTGCAACGGGCAAGACATTACAGCTGGAGCTGCCCTCCACCTTCTCCCAAACGGGTGGGGAAAGCGTCATGGTCATGCCAACAGGCCCGGCGGACATTCAGGAAGACTGCGCCATCACGTTCGTGGAGAGCATTTCAAGAGCCAAGGACCGCATCTGGATCGTCAGCCCATACTTTGTACCGGGCATCGAGGTCCTCACAGCCCTCTACGCAGCAGCTTTGCGCGGTGTGGACGTCCGCATCCTCCTGCCGGAGAAAGCCGATCACTGGCTCGTCTGGCTCGCCAGCTACGCCCATGCAGATAACCTCGCCAGCCATGGCATCAAGGTCTATCGTTATCTGGAAGGCTTCCTGCACGAAAAAGTCATCCTCATCGATGAGGAACTGGCAGGCATCGGCACAGTCAACTTCGACAACCGCTCCTTCAACATCAACTTCGAGATCACCCTCTGGTTCACGGGCCAGAATATGATCAGGAAAACCGAAGAGATGCTGCAACAGGATTTCAAAGGCGCTCGTCAAACAGATCGCCTCGAACTCAACAACCGCCGCTACGCCTTCCGCGTCCTCGCCCAAGCCGCCCGTCTGTTCTCACCAATACTTTAGTTTTTGATGAGGACAGTTCAGTAGACTTGCGCGGGGGCAGTAAAATACGTTAGGGCCAATTGAGAATAATAACCCAGAGGGCCTTTCGCATGTATTTTGTGCCTGAACTAAGTGTGATGGCGGGCTTTACCCTTGCTGCCTTCATCCTGTCCATTACTCCTGGACCGGACATGACCTTCTTCATGAGCAAAACGCTCACACAAGGTCGCAAAGCGGGACTGGTTGCGATCATCGGCGCAACAAACGGCATCATGATCCATGCGTTTCTGGCAGCCGTTGGCATCTCCGCGCTGCTCGCTGCATCTGAGTTCGCCTTCCAGATCCTCAAAACAGTGGGCGCGCTCTATCTGGTCTACCTGGCCTTCCAGATCCTGCGCAACGGCTCAGCCCTCTCATTGGAAGAAGGCGAAGCATCCCGCGAAACACCAAGAGCCATCTGGGCTAAGGCTGTCACGATCAACCTGCTCAACCCGAAAGTTGTGCTGTTCTTCGTAACCTTCCTGCCACAGTTTGTGTCCGCATCTGATCCATACGCAACCTCCAAACTGCTGTTCCTTGGCTTCTTCTTCATTCTGCTGAACGTGCCAAGCAGTCTGGTAATGGTGTTTGGGGCCTCTGCTGTCTCCAAGTTCCTGCGCAGCTCACCGCGGGTGATGCGCATCCTCGACTATTCTTTCGCTGGCATCATGGCAGCGTTCGCTGTGAAGCTGCTCAGCGCACGCACCACCGCTTAAGATCACCAGTTAAAGGTGCGCCAATTCATTTCATGGCGCACCTGTTCAATCCATTTGAGATTATTCCATGACCGAACATTTGTACCGTGAAGATGCTTACTTGCGCAGCAGCGAAGCCGCTGTAAACGAAATCACTCCGGAAGGTGGCATCATTCTGGACCGGACCTGCTTCTACCCCAATGGCGGCGGCCAGCCGGGTGACTGCGGCTCGCTTGAGCTGGAGGATGGCACTCGCATTCCAATTGCAACAGCTGTTTATTCCAAAGACCGCAGCCAGATTGTGCATGTGCCAGTTGATGGCACCGAGCTTCCCGCAGGGCTGATCAGCGGCGCAAAGATTACTGCGCACATTGACTGGGAAACCCGCTACAAGCGCATGCGCGTTCACACAGCTTTGCATCTGCTCTCCGTCGTGCTGCCCTTCCCCGTCACTGGTGGCCAGATCAGCGATGGCACAGGCCGTCTGGACTTTGATATTCCGGAAGCTGCACTGGACAAAGACGAGCTGACAGGCAAGCTGCAAGACCTCATTGCAGGCGATGATGCCATCACTCAGGAATGGATCACCGACGAAGAGCTGGAAGCAAACCCGGGTCTTGTTAAAACCATGAGTGTAAAACCACCTATGGGCAGCGGACGGGTAAGGCTGATAAGAATTGGGGAAGAAGTTGATTTGCAGCCATGCGGCGGAACGCACGTGTCGCAAACCGCACAGATTGGCAAAGCTGTCATCACTAAGATAGAGAAAAAAGGCCGTCAGAACAGACGCGTCCGTATCCAGTTGGAGGACTAAAACATGGCACAGGACCCGATTGTTTCGACAAGCTGGCTCAAAGACCACCTTGATGCCCCTGATGTAGTTATCATTGACGCTTCCTGGTATCTGCCTGCCATGGAGCGCGACGCCAAAAAGGAATACGAACAAGAGCATATTCCCGGCGCACTGTTCATGGACATTGATGACGTGTCCGACCAGAATTCTCCACTCCCGCACATGATGCCGGAACCACATGTATTCTCATCCAAAATGCGCAAGATGGGAATTGGCGATGGCCAGACCATCGTTCTCTATGATGGCATGGGCATTTTCTCCGCAGCCCGCGTCTGGTGGATGTTCCGCGCCTTTGGTGTAAAGAGCGTCTTCGTGCTGGACGGTGGCTTGCCTGCGTGGAAGGAAGAAGGCTATCCGGTCTCCGACGAAGTGCCAGCCCGCATGGAACGCCACTTCACAGCCATGCTGAACAACGACATGGTGCGCAACCTCAACGAGGTGCAGGATGCCTTGGAAACCAGCAGCCACCTTGTGCTTGACGCACGCGCTCCAGAGCGCTTCAAAGGACTGGCACCGGAACCACGCGAAGGCGTGCGCGCTGGCCACATTTA
>NZ_LMCG01000072.1:0-181379 GCF_001623065.1 Pseudovibrio sp. Ad46
AGTGTGTATAAGAGACGGCTCATGGACTGAATGGGGCTCAAGCTCAAAGACCGAAGTCATCAGCGAACCGGCCTGAGTTAAACCAGATTCACATTCGCAACAAAGCCCTGCAAGTCATTGACCTGCAGGGCTTTTCTTTAGGCTACAGCCAACACGTCCTGCACTGCAAGCGCATCTTGTTTGCCAAGTTCAGCGGTTTCCGCAATCCATGCAGCGCGCTCGTCCTCACCCGCCAGATAAGTTGGCGAGAACATCTTGAAGCTGTGCTCCTCAAACCCAATGAAGTCCAGAATCTGACGTCCCATCACCTTGTCATGCGCACACTCATAAAGCTCTTCATAGTAATGCGCGGCTGTATCACTGGTGATGATCACACGGGCGCTGCGACCTTTTAACAGTTTGGCAGGCAGCTCTTCCCCTTCCACAATCTGGAAGGCAACACCCGGCAGAAGGGCCCGGTCCAGCAGCCCCTTCATAGGCCCCGGCATACCGCCCCACCACAGCGGATAAATTGGCGTCCAATGACTGCACCATTTCAGGTTCTCCTGAAAAGCAGCCACATCCGGTTCCAACGCCTGATCTCCTTTGAAATCACCTGAGAACAGCGCACTCTCAAAGCTCATAGTGCTCAGGTTCATCACACGAACCTCCGCCCCCGATTGACGTGCAGCTTCGGCATATGTTTCAGCCAGCGCATGCCCAAGACGGTCCTCTCCGAGATGACCGCTAAACACAAAAATTCTGTTTGTCATGGAAACTCCATTTATTTGACTGCGGTCAATTTATTTTCAAAATATGACTGGAGTCAATTTATTTTTTTGACCATAGTCATATTATTCAGATTGAGGGAACCATGCTTCAGGGCAAACAAAAACGAGCACAGGAAACCCGCCAGCGCATTTTGGTGGCGGCAACGAGCCTGTTCAATGAAGGCAATTTCAATGCGGTCAGCACAGAGAGCATTGCCGAGCAAGCCAACGTTTCCAAAGGCACGCTCTTCGCTCACTTCGGCGACAAGCTGGGACTGTTTGCTGAGATCGGCCTGAAGGAGCTGAAAGCCTGCGTGGATAGTCTTCACAAGGCAGCAGAAAGCAGCCCCCTCAACGGGCGGGATGTATTGAATCAATCTCTCATGGGAATCCTGGAATACTTTGAAAAACAACCAGAATTCCTGCGCATCTTCATCGACGTTGCTGGTTGGGAAAAAGGCACCAGAGCAGAAAACTTCATAAATGTCGCGATCAGCATTGATGCGCTCTTTCAAGCAAGTGTTGAGAAGGGGCAGCAGGACAAATCTATTCGAGCAATTGATCCAAAACTCGGTGCAGTCTCCGTCCGCGCTTTCATGATCCACGTCGCAATTGGCCGTGTCTGCGGCGAATACAAAGACACGCAACAGCAGCACACCGAAGTTCAAAAGCTGCTCTCACTGGTGCTTTAGGCGGCGCTATACTCCATAGATATCAAACGCAGTCTTCGGCGCTTTGCCACCTGTCAGCTTGGTCAACACATAAGGCCGCGTGCCTTTCAGGTGGCGTGCCGTTTCAAACTCCAACGCTTCAATCACACCCTCTCGCGGGTGCTTGTGCATGATTTCATCCACGCTGGACTTGGCAAGACGGCGATGCCCTGCCCCAAACAGATCACACATTGCCCCTCGGTTCACCAGATACGCCTCACCCCCATGCGCCCGCGCTGACACATAGGCATTCAGATGCAGCGCAATCGCGTCGCCCACCCTATGCACCGTATCAGCATCATGCCCACAACTGGAGAGATGATTGCACGCCACCTCCGCCCCGGAGATAGCAAAGCAGCACTCATGCACATGGGTCTCACGATTGTTGATCAGCCCACTGTCGTGCAAAATGGCCGCTGAGAACAAGAGCTCCCGATCAAACGGCACACCTGCATACTCCCCCAGCAGCACGCCAAACAGATAGGTCCGCCAGCTGTGATGCAGCAATCTCGCATCATGCGTCTCAACAGCAAAATCAAGGCTATCGCGCACCAATCCCGTCTCAACAGGCAGCAGTGCTTCCAGCTCAGAAGAAACCGGCGCTAACAAGCCCAACCGGTCTTTCACGCTGTCACCCAGCTCAACCAACTGCGTGCGCACCAGATTGCCAACCAGTGTAAGATGTTCCAGAGGCGTCAACCGCCCCTTGCTGTACGCCCCGTCGTGATGCCCCCAATTCAGGCTACCCATCACGCGCTCAGAGGCTCTGCAATCCTTTGCTGTCACAGACATAACTCGCTCTTCCAAAAACAAAAATAATTATGTACCGTATCGCATCAATATTTAGAGCTCAATATTTTTATGCGAAGCAGTACACAAATGAGTCCATCACGCCCACGCGGACGCCCGCGCCTTTTTGACAAAGACGAAGCGCTGACCACAATTCAGCGGATTTTCTGGAAAAACGGCTACTCAGCAACCAGTCTGGATCAGATCTCCGCAGAGACCAAAATCAACCGCCCAAGCCTTTACGCCACCTTCGGCTCAAAGAAGGACATCTACATCAAGTGCCTGGAGCACTTTGCCGAAATGATGGGCAAACGCACCGAAGCGGCCATCCTGTCCGAGACAGAGATCTCACGCGGGCTGGAAAAAGTTTTCATGCAGGCCATGGAGATCTACCGGCCCAAAGCAAAGAGTGACGGTGGCCCGATGGGCTGCTTCGTCACCTGCACAGCCCCATCCGAAGCAGGTGCAGATGAAGAGATCAAAGAAGTCCTGAAAATGGTCCTCGACCGGATCGACCAGACCATGTGCGAAACCGTTGAGGCGGCGATCAAAGACCGGAAAGTCCAGCCAAAACAAACCGCTGAAATCACCGGCCACCTACTGGGCTGCCTGCTGAACGGCCTCTCCCTTCGCGCCCGATCCGGCACCTCGCGAGACGAACTGGAACTCACGGCAAAGGCAGGCATCGAGCAAATTCTTGCATGACATCTGCATGCAATCAAAGCAAATCACGCCGCACATCAGCAAACAAAGAGAGCACCGGTCTTCTATACCGATGCTCTCACTTCAACTCACCCAAACCAATTCAGGTCATGGCACCTTGCGCCACAAGGGCCTGATCAATAGCAGCCTTGAACCGGCTCGCCACCTTCGCAAATCCATCAGACGTGCCATGGATCTCATCCACCCAGTCCGTCAGGTTTGGCATGGCCCCTCGGCAGTCAACCACGATAACATTGGCATCGCTCGCCGCCAGACCATCAAGCATAGCATAGAGCTCATCCAACATTGCGCTGATGATCTTACGGCCAAGCACACTTGGAATATTGCGATCAGACAGTGGTTCACCCAGCCACTCATCATTAGCGGCGTGCAGCGGATTGCGTGTATCCCCCTCCCATTTGTATGGGAACACATAATCGTAGCCATGCACGAAGACGGGCATTTCCTGCAGTTCGGCAACACCACGAATGTCGCTGATCACCCGCTCATAAGCCCCCTTGAGGAAAGCAAGCTTCTCATCAAACACCACACGATCGATGTGCCCCTCCACATCAGTGATATCGCCGTTAAAGTCCTTCAGAACGTCAAAGAGCACTGCAACGCCCGTATCCGGATCTTCGCCAATGACATCATTTCCGGCAGCAGAGAACAGGAACCCGGACACCTGATCTTTGTAATCACGCAGCGCAGAGAGATACTCACGCCGCCGTGCCCGGTTCGCGCCATACACCATGTTCTGCGCCGTATCCCCGGCAGCGTCTAGCGAGTAAATGTTGAAGTGTGCGCTGAGATGATCAATGACGTCATCAATCAGGATTGGAAACTGGAACCAGCTGTCTCCCTCAGAAATCAGCATTGGCCGCTCCGGATGATCCCTGAGCGCATCCTTGAACCGCCAGTACCGGCGGATGCGAGAGGCCCAGTTGCCGATCTGAAGAGCATTCTCAAACTCCTGATCAGCCTCAGTCATCTGCACCATCTCAGACTTTATCCTGAACTGTATGTCAAACGCACCGGAGTGCTCAACCACATCACAGTATTTCAGAAGTTGTTCCTCCGGGACACTTGGATCTCGAGCAATTTTCAAAAACTCATCATATGTAATTTTCATAGTATTCCCCCTCCTAGATTTACAGATAAACTTTACACAAGAGGTGATATTATGGTTAAGCTTGCCATATGCAAATAACAATTTAAAGGTACTTTTTATGGCCCTCAAATTACATAACTTAAACAATGTATTACTTGAAAAAGCGAATCATAGATTGCAAAGCCGTCTGGGGGATTTAAACAAGACACGCAGTGCAATTCTTGCAGGCACACAAGCGGAGATAGATAGCCGGGAACGCTTGAATCTCTATCAGAAACGGCAGGCCACGCTCGCCTTGTCAGAAGGCTGTGCCATCTCTGCACAGCCCTCAATCTTTGAGGATGACGTGCAGGATCTCTCAAGACTGGGCAAGGAAGCTTTGATCGGCACGCGCAACGACCTCCTCCCAATCGAGTTCTTTGAATACGGCCTATATGCCGCGCGCTCAGTTGGCAGAATTGAGCATGTTGAAGGACTTAGGTTCGGCACCGGCTTTCTCGTCGGGCACGGTCTCATCATGACGAACCATCATGTTTTGCCCAATGAGCACGAAGCACGCCAGCACTTCTTTGAGCTGGGAGCAGAAGCAAACCGCATTGGCAAGCAAACGCCTTCAAAAATCTGCTCCATTGAACCAGACCGTTTTTTCTGGGCCAACGAAGAACTGGACATCGCCATCGCGGCCGTCGTGGACGAAGATCCAAACTTCATTCCACTGGACCATTATGGCTGGCACGCCCTCATCCGCCAGCAAGGCAAAATCAAGAAGGGAGATCCGATTAATATCATTCAGCATCCCCTTGGACGCAACAAAGCCGTGGTCGTCCATAACAACCACCTTCTGCATATTGAAAATGGAACTGATGCACACATGTTTTGCTGGTACTCCGGCGATACGCAAAAGGGAAGCTCAGGCTCCCCCGTCTTTAACAGCCGTTGGGAGGTTGTCGCCGTACACCATATGGCAATCCCGCAAACCAACACAGAAGGTGACATTCTGGGCAAGAACGGCCAGCCCATCAGCCGGGCAACCGCACGCAGACACCCGGACCAGATCGCCTACGCCGCAAACGAGGGCATCCGCACCTCTCGTATCGTAGATGCACTGGAAACCGCTCAGTTCACCAAAGCCCACCACGCCGACATCCGCGACTTCCTCTTAAAATCATGGAGCAGCCCCGGCGCCCAACGCAGAGGCCTGCGCGCCGCCGTAAGAAGCGCACAGGCCTTGTAACTCTGCAATATCATCTTGCAGCACACCACGTTAAGCTCCCAACCGTATCCAGATGCCTGGAAACTCGTAGGAGTTCGGACCGATCTGTGTCGCTGGCTTTGCGGAAGGGCTGGTCTGCGGTTTGAAGTTACCGGTGGTCGCAATTTCAAGAACATCACCTGTCGCCGGATCATAAATCATGGCCTTATCCGTATCCGTCAGATGACGCGTACCAGCAACCCAATGCATCGTATTGGTGCCCGCATACTGCACCAGAATAAGGTTTACTTGATTGGTCTGGAACGGAATATTGGTCACGGTGGACAGGCTCACAGTCTTGCCGAGCTTGTTCTGAATCAAGTCTTCCTCACGATTGAAGAGATAACCACCAGCCGCATTCAGAACTTTGAAGTTATTGAACAAGCCTTTGCCGAATGCAGTGTAATAAATAATATTCTTTGCCAGACCCGGGGCAAGAGTTTTCGCAACAGCAACCATACCCGAAGGGCTGTTCTCCAAATCAACCGTCCCATCATTTTCTTTATAAAGTGCAGTTGGATTTGGTGAGGCTGTAAGATCAAGTTCCAGATTTCCTGAAACTTTATAAGTCTGTGTCGTCACCACCTCAGCAATCTGCAAGCGATGATAAATCAAGTGACTCAGCCGCCATAAATTGATGCGCCCAGGATCGGTTGTGACATCATAGCCTTTGGTAAGATCAGCCGCATTGAGCGTATTTACGTCCGTCGCCTTAGGCATAAAGCCAAGTTGCGCAAGAGCCGCATTCACACAGTAAGCACCACAGGATTTCGGGGAGTGCTGGACGATACCAGCATAAAGATCAAAGTCTGCCATTTTGTTTTCCTTGTTGAGAGCAATGCTCTGCAAGGAAAGACGTGGCGAGGGGCAAACTGTGAAAACGGCAGACAGTAGACAAGAAAAAAGCCCCGCTGAAACAGCGAGGCTTTGAATTGAGAACTCTATCCAGATCAGTGATTGAGGATCTGGGAGAGGAACAGCTGAGTACGTTCATGCTGCGGATTGGTGAAGAATGGCTCTGGCTCATTCTGCTCAACAATCTGCCCCTGATCCATAAAGATCACGCGGTTTGCCACTTTACGGGCAAAGCCCATTTCGTGGGTCACACAAAGCATGGTCATACCCTCTTCCGCCAGACCGATCATCACGTCCAGAACTTCCTTGATCATCTCAGGGTCAAGTGCGGATGTCGGCTCATCAAACAGCATAACCTTCGGGTTCATGCACAGCGAACGGGCAATTGCCACACGCTGCTGCTGACCACCGGAAAGCTGACCTGGGTACTTGTTGGCCTGCTCAGGGATCTTCACGCGCTCAAGGTAATGCATCGCAACTTCTTCAGCCTGCTTCTTAGGCATCTTGCGAACCCAGATTGGAGCCAGCGTACAGTTCTCCAAAATGGTCAGATGCGGAAAAAGGTTGAAGTGCTGGAAGCACATACCGACTTCACGGCGGATCTCATCAATCTTCTTGAGATCAGAAGTCAGCTCAATACCGTCGACAACGATACGGCCCTTCTGATGCTCTTCAAGACGGTTGATACAGCGGATCATAGTGGACTTTCCAGAACCCGATGGACCACAGATCACGATACGCTCGCCGCGCATAACCTTCAGGTTAATGTCGCGCAGAACATGAAAGTCACCATACCATTTATTCATGCCGTTGATTTCGATAGCCACATCGGTATCCGAAATCTGCATTTTTGAGCGGTCCGCCTGAACATCAGCGAGATTTGCGTCACTCATTTTTATTTCTCCGAGTTTCTCTTGGCTTGCGCCAGGCGACTAGCGATGGCCGGTATGCAGTTTGCGTTCCAAATACATCGAATATCGGGACATTGCAAAGCAGAAGATAAAGAACATGAACGCGATAAACGCATAAAGTTCCACAAAAATACCATTCCAACGTTGGTCAGCGAGCGTTGGCGCAACCAATCCGAGAGGATCCATAAGGCCAATAATCAAAACCAGTGTGGTGTCTTTGAACAAGCCAATGAAGGTGTTCACGATACCTGGGATGGAAATTTTGAGCGCTTGCGGCAGAATAATCAGACGCATGCTCTGCCAATAACTCAGCCCCAATGCATCCGCTGCTTCATACTGCCCTTTTGGCAATGCAGCCAAACCACCGCGAATGACCTCTGCCATATAAGCACTGGCAAAGAAGGTCACCATGATGACAACACGCAGCACGATGTCGAAGTTCACGCCCTTTGGCAGGAAGTAGTTGAGCAGAACGTGCGCAACAAACAGCAAGGTGATCAACGGCACACCGCGAATGAACTCGATGAAGATAATCGCCAGAGACTTCACAATAGGCAGATTGGAACTGCGAGACAGCGCAAGAACGATACCGATCGGAAGCGAGAACGAAATACCGGAGACACCGATAATCATGGTCAGCAGCAAACCGCCCAGCTTGGTGGAGGAAACCGGCTCAAGACCAAAACCACCCCAAATCAGCCAGAACGCCACAAATGGGTATGCCATAGAAGCCATCAACGCTGTACTACGCTTTGGCATACCATCCCAAAGGGCGGGTACAAGAGCTAGGAACAGCAGCACGAAAGCCAAAATCGGACGCCAGTACAGCTCAGTTGGGTAAAAACCAAACAGGAACTGATGATAACGCTCACGAATAACGGCCCAACAAGCACCATTTTCTGTCAGTGCCCGGCATTCATCCAGAGAGTTCGCATTCCAGACTGAATCCACAAACGCCCAATTGACCACACCCGGCACGGTTGAATACACCACAAAAATTGAGAGCAGCGTCAAAATAGTGTTGAGCGGCGACGAGAACAGGTTTTCACGGATCCAGCCGACAGCACCAGTTGTACCCTGGGGAGGTGGCAGCTGAGGCTTTTCAGAGGTCGAGACAAAGGCGAAATTATTTTCACTCATGTTAGCGCCCCTTCAGCTTTACGGATTCATTGTAAAAATTCATGACTGCTGAAATAGATAGTGAAATCAGCAGATATGTTGCCATCAGAAGCAACATGCACTCCATCTCACGGCCTGTCTGGTTCAGTGTAATACCGCCCAGTGTGCCGGCCAGATCCGAATACCCTACTGCAATCGCCAGAGATGAATTTTTGGTGATGTTCAGGTAATTGGAGATCATTGGCGGAATAATGATGCGCAAAGACTGCGGCAGAACCACAAGGTTCATGGTCCGTTTTGGACGAAGGCCAAGAGCATAAGCAGCTTCTGTCTGTCCCTTACTGATCGCCATGATACCAGCACGAACAATCTCCGCAACAAACGCAGCAGAGTAGATGGAAAGCGCAAACCACAGAGCAACTAGCGGAGCACCAACTTTGACACCACCGTTCAGGTTAAAGCGTCCGGCAACAGGGTAATCAAGGCCAATCGGCATACCAGAAGCGAAGTAAGCCAAAACGGCTGGTACAATCAAAATACCAAGCGTGATGTAGCCTACAGGCAGGATCTGACCAGTCGCTTCCTGACGCTGACGCGCCCAACGACGGAATACAAAAATGCCACCGATGGAAGCGAGCAAAACTGCAACAACAATCTGGTAGCCACCATCGAAGGTCAGTCCAGGAACATAGAAACCACGGTTTGTTGCATAAACCGCCCCTTCAATAACTGGTGCTTTAACAGCCTGCTTGGGAGTTGGAAACACATGAATGAAGACAGCGTACCATGCCAGAATCTGCAGCAGCAGCGGTACGTTACGAACACCTTCAATGTATACCGCCATCAAGCGGGAGACGACCCAGTTATTGGAGAGACGCAGAACACCGACGAAAACGCCAATGATTGTCGCAGTCAAACACGCTAGAAAGGAAACTAGCAGCGTGTTGAGCACACCCACAAGGGCTGCTTTCCAGTGCGCCGAAGCAGCACTATATTCCACTAGAGCTGGGATAATAGGATATCCCGATGGCTCAGATAGGAATCCAAAATTGAAATCTTTGCCAAGTGCTTCGAGGTTCTCGACAGCATTGCTGATGAGCATCATCACAACTGACAGGGTAACAACAAGCGCGATAATCTGGATCGAATAAGATCTGTATCGGGCATCTCGCCACAGTTGCGACAACTGGAAGCTATTATCGGCTGGTACGGTTGAAGCGCTCATAAGTAGCCCGCCTTATTTATTATGCTTAGAAAAAAGGGCGCTGTTATCCTGCAACAGCGCCCCTTTTGTCAGATCAAGGTCAGATCAACGGAACGGAGGTGCGTACTGCAGACCACCTTCGGTCCATGTCGCATTCAAACCACGAGCCAGATTAACTTTGGTCTGTGTGCCCAGGTGACGCTCGAACATTTCGCCGTAGTTACCAACGGATTTGATAGCTACGAGAGCGAAGTCGTTACCCAGACCAAGGGATGCACCCATTTCACCGGAAGCACCAAGCAGACGCTTAACTTCTGGATCTTTGGTGTTAGCGGCCATGTCGTCTGCATTTGCAGCGGTGATGCCTTTTTCTTCCGCAATCTTCATTGCATTCAGAACCCAACGGCCAATGTCTGCCCACTGATCGTCGCCATGACGGACGAGCGGACCCAGAGGCTCTTTGGAGATGATTTCAGGAAGAACGATATGATCGTCTGCGTTCTCGAATGTTGCACGGGAAGCAGCCAGACCGGAAGCATCAGTCGTGTACACGTCACAAGCGTCTGCAAGGTAGTTTGCACGACCTTCAGTGTTTGTCTCAATGGACAGCGGCTCGTAAGACATGCCTTCAGCTGAGAAGTAGTCAGACAGGTTCAGCTCTGTTGTTGTACCAGTCTGGATACAAACAGTTGCACCGTCCAGCTCTTTAGCAGAAGCAACACCAAGAGACTTCTTCACCATGAAGCCCTGACCATCGTAGTAGCTCACACCAAGGAAGGTGAACTTCAGGTCTGCATCACGGGAGAACGTCCAGGTGGTGTTACGGGACAGGATGTCCACTTCACCGGAAGCCAGCGCAGTAAAGCGGGTCTTACCAGTGGTTGGTGAGAAATCAACTGCATCCGGATCACCAAGAACAGCAGCAGCTACTGCACGGCAATAGTCAACGTCAAAGCCCTGCCATTTGCCGTTTTCGTCGGTGTAAGAAAAGCCTGCAAGACCAGTGGAAACCGCGCAGCGCAGCTTACCGCGCTCTTTCACGTCT
This sequence comes from Pseudovibrio sp. Ad46, assembly GCF_001623065.1. Classification (NCBI taxonomy): domain Bacteria; kingdom Pseudomonadati; phylum Pseudomonadota; class Alphaproteobacteria; order Hyphomicrobiales; family Stappiaceae; genus Pseudovibrio; species Pseudovibrio sp. Ad46. The sequence goes on from NZ_LMCG01000072.1 coordinate 10,448, forward strand.
TCGAGAGTGCCGGCAGATGCTGCAGACAGAGCAGTCGCTGCGAACGCTGCACCCAGCGCAACTGGAAGGATCATTTTTTTCATAGAATTGGAGCCTCTTTTTCTTGTCCAATTTTAAAATTCATCACCGGAAGTAGCAGGCTGTTCTCCTCCTCTAAGAAAAACACCCAGGACAGACATGTCAGCGCATGTCCTTAAAGCCCCCCTATTGGCTTCAACCACTCCTCGCTAAGCATTCGATGATATTTCTCTAAAAACGTCAAGAGGTTTTTATTAATAAGTTAGTCTACGAGGTGCTATTCATCAACGATTGCAAAGTTTCTATGCAATTTATATCTCAGCTGCACGCGCTTTAACCATTAATCAAAATTGCAAAATATAGTTCTTTATACACCAGCAAACAAATTAATCCAAACAATACTGAAATAGAGAGGAAATATTACTTAGACTACAAGCGCAATGAAAAAACTAACCTTAAAAACTGACCGCAAAATCTGAGCAATTTTCTTCAAAAGTACGTATTTCACACTAACCTTTACAATCCCACTGCACAAATAATACGCAATTTTACGAAAATCCCACAAGGAAGTCTATCTTCCCTATGGGCAAATAGCGTTCAGCTATACTCGTGTATTCAGATTGCATTTATTGCGGATAAATCGCCTAGAAATTCGGGTCCTTGCGTTTTTCCTTGTAGATAAGCCATAGATTTCGGAAATAAATGATCAATCCGAGGCCCTGTCCCGCAATAAAAACCGGATCCTTCTTGACGATAGCGTAAGTCAAAAGGAGCGATCCACCCCCTATTGAGAAGAACCAAAAAGCCACCGGGACAATCGATCGCCCCACCCGCTCAGAGGCAATCCATTGGATCATAAAGCGCATCATGAACATGAATTGCGCGACAAATCCCCAAAGAACCCAAAAATCCCATTGAGCGACGAAAACATCATAAAACCAGTCATACAAACCCGAGAACATCAATGGTCCTCCTTAGCAGGAGACACATCCGAATCTGTCACCATCACCACTTCAGGAATGACTTTTCGGCGTCGGCGCAACCACCACACACCAAACAGATCAAGAACTCCGACAAGCGCCCGGTCAAAGATCCCATATTTCGAGACACCGTGCTCACGCTCACGGTCAACCACATCCACGTGGACCACCTCATATCCTTCGCGGATCACAAGCGCCGGCAAAAACCGATGCCAGCTGTCAAAATACGGCAGCTTTAAAAACACATCACGCCGTAACAATTTGAGCCCGCATCCACTATCCCGCGTATTGTCTTTCAGGATTGCACCACGCAACTTGTTAGCCGCTTTGGAAGCGTAACGTTTGAAGAGGCTGGCTTTTCGCCCCAGTCTTTGCCCGGCAGCAAGACCAACACGCACACCACCCTTCTCCATCGCCTCAAGCATTTCACGATAATAGATCGGATTATTCTGCCCATCGCCATCGATCGTGGCAACATACGTGCCCCGCGCATGCAACAACCCTGTACGCACAGAACAACTCTGCCCTCCAGACCGTTTATGATGGATCAGCCGCAAAAAACCGTGCTCCAACGCATAGCGGCGCAAAACCTCAAGACTATCATCAGTAGAGCCATCATCAACCACAATGGCTTCAAACCTGTAGTCCTTCAAAGCTTCCGCAATTTCATCCAGCAATGGAGGAAGATTATCTCTCTCATTCTTGGCGGGGATAACGACGCTAACGTCAATCTCATTCACACCAGCATTCTTGGTCATTCCAGTTACCCCTACCCTGAGACGGAACTCCGCTCAGGCTAAGGACAACGACCTCAATCAGCCCGGAGTGTCTCCGATTGTTTTTGTACGGGAGAAAAACTGTCAGATCGCGCTGCTCGCCAGGACCTCAAACATAAAGCCGCAGAGATACTGCTCATGATCGGTTGCACACCGCCTTTATCATCAAATGAAAACCCGATCCGCCGACGAGCCATCCAACGAGCACAGCAATAAGAAAATGCTCCACCTATGATAATGCCAGCGACAACATCACTGGGATAATGAGCTCCCACAATCACTCTGCTGGCAGCAATCCAAAGCCCCACAACCGCAAGCAGCCACCGAAGTCTGGGAGCAATCAATGCCAAAGCAACGATCAGAGCACCAGCCGTTGTCGAATGCCCGCTTGGAAGGCTCGAAAGCTTTGCCTCCCACGCGAAGAAGTCGAAATACATTGGCCCCATTTCATCAAAAAGGGTTGGTCGGGCACGCCCGATATTCCATTTCAGAGCAATGGCCAGCAGCCCACTAACAGCGACAACAAAGAACAGATAACTCCCGTATATCGTCAGATACGACACTGCCATCTTTCTACGAAACGGGAGGCGCTGCCAGCCGCCAAAAATCATTGCTAGAATCCATAGTCCCGTTGGGAACAGGATCCAGTCAGACTTGCCGACATCTGTAATGACCTCGAAAATATCATGATAGGCAACGGGCAGTTTCCGAGCCCAAATCGGGCTACTGTGGTCCAGAAAGACCATCGCCAGACCGCACAGCCCAATCAATAAGGCCGCAATATTTTGTGGCTTCAAAAGTGGAGGAAGAGCAGCAGCCGCAACAGAGCTCCGTGCTTTCCGGTTTTTCAAAATTGCAGAGGTTTGCCCAACATGCCGTCTCGCATTATTGCCAGCAACACGTAAGGTCTCAATCAGACGCTCACCAATTGATGGAGTGGAACTTTCTTCCCGCGGAGCATCTTCCTTGTAGCTTTGCTTATAAGACGCAGCACTGTCGGCATCTCGTTTGAAGGGTTGCGCTTCGCGTGATTTATCTTTTGTTTGATCCACGTCCTGAACTGGACGCTCTAAGGTATCGATGGAGCCGTCATCAATCATCACGTCGCCCCACCCGCAGAAAAAATGTGTATCAGCAATGCTTTACCGCCATTGATATTCAGGCCAGATACAGTTGATACGTCCGAAGTCTTCATCCCCAACCGAAGAGCTTCCGCATCAAACCGATCCAGCTGCCGTCCTTCCACCAGCACGACTCTGCAGGTCCCCTTAGGCACTCCGACTTTCTGGCTTCCATCCGCCAAAAAACGCGCCGCAGCTTCTGCGCCAAGTAATTTTGTTTGCGTGCCCTGCAAAAATACGAAGCTGGGCTCATAAAAACCTACTGTTGCAACGTCTTTCCGCTCACATCCCGGGAGCTGCTCAACAACTTCCACGAGACGGCTGGAAATCCAGATGATCGACAATGCCGGACCAGAAAATGCCCAGAAACCGACAAACATCAGCAAAGCGGAAGACCCCACCGTCGGCAATGCTCCAACAAGCTCCCCGCCAATCAGTTTACGAGTGGCTGATAACGCGGCAATGACAGCCAACCCACACAGCACAACACCGGGAGGAGACGGCCACAGATCAAGCAGCAAAGGCCCAACAAAAACAGCAATCAAAATGCCCAGCGGCACCAGCAAGAATAAAAACGCCGAGGCATATCGCCAATAAACGCCGGCCTGTTTTGCTCTGCCAGTCGTCAACACACCTGCCGCCAACAGCGCCAATACTGGCATCATCGGCAGTGTGTAGTGAGGCAGCTTCGTTGAAACCAATTCAAATATGACCCACGACGGGATCAGCCAACACAACAAGAATCTATAACAATATTTATTCAATTCTTGCCCAATTCCCTTAAAAACTACAAGGAGAAAAGAGGGGATTGGCCAGAAAATAACGAAACTGATTAACAGGTGCGTGAGTGGTGGAGCACCGTGAGCCTCTCGCCCGGTTCCCACTTTCCCCCAAAGGTCACTGCCCAGCGCATCCCGGAAGAACACACCCTTTGTTTCAATGTAAATGGCAATAAGCCATGGGGAGACCAATGCAAGAAACAGCAGAAAACCGGCGATTGGAGCGAGTCCTCTCAACCACGAGATTCGTCTTTCCCAAAGAACCAACGACAGGATGGTTAGGCCGCATACCATAAGAATGATCGGCCCCTTGATAAGGGTGCCCAGCGCCAACCCAACCCAAAAGAGCACGGCAGAAGCCCAAAGCGCTTTGCTTTGTTGCGCTATCCATACTCGAGCCAAAGCCCCTTGAGACAACATCACACATGCCAGAAGCGCTGCATCCGTTTTAGCCAAATGTGCTTCAACATTTAAAATGAGAGCTAATGTAACAAGCAGCGCACTTAAAAAGGCCTCCTGCTCCCGGAAAAATGCTCGCCCAGTCCAGTACGTCAGCAACACAGCTGCAATTGCGCCAATCACAGAAGGGAGACGATAAACCCAAATGGGCGCATGCTCTCCATATCCTAACAGTTTGGCAGCACCCACTTGTGCCCAGTAAATTCCGATAGGTTTTTTGTTTCGTGCCAGCTCTTGATAGTGAATGGAAACGTAGTTGCCTGTCTCCATCATCTGTTTGGAAGCCTGAGCAAATCTCGGTTCATCACGATCAAGCGGGGGAACGGACATCAACCCCGGCAGGTACAAGCACAGACACAAAAGCAAAAGAATGATCGGGGCCAGCCAGTCGCGCGCCACCAGACGAAGCCAAATAGCCTGCTGATCAGACCTCTCAACCTCATCCTCACTCAGAGACATTGCAAGATTCATTTGCGCAGACATAACCGCCTTGAGGCCCTCCACACTCCCAAAAAAAACATGGTCTGAGAGACTGCCGCTCCCTGAGAACAATACGCAGCCGATCATCTGGAACACATTCCCCAAAACTCCCCACTCAAATGCACGGTGGGCCTAAATCCATAAGCAACACCCTCCCCTGGAAAGCTGAAGAGCACCTGAGTTGCCCCTTCCAATTGTGTCTTCAGCATTTGACAGTCTGTGAGGTTTCTAAAACTCATGGCTTGTCTTCACTCTTCTTTGAGATCACCTGAAAATCCGAAGGACAGAAGTATGAGGGAAATGTATTTTTGTCAACTTTATTGACAATAATTACTTTTAAAATATATAATTCAATACGTTATAATAAAGCAACCAACTCTATATCGATCTATACTGGTATTCACATGACTGCTCGCTGCTCCGCACGACCAGCAATCGAAGCGCCAAAGCCGCTCCTTTTAAGGACAATCAAAATAAAGAAACAGCTTGGGAATTACGTGGATTACTCGCGAGCAGTACAGTTTCGGCCAAATTTCATGCCTAAGATGAAATGAACTAATCGGGCATTTCGGGATTACACACGTGCGTTTGAAATTAAGGGCAACTGCTGCCTTGCTGCTGGCAGGAACACTTGCTGGCTGCGCTGGCTTGGGGATGGAGACTTCAAAAGTTGAGTTGTCTCAGATTGCGATCAACAAAAACGAAGCATTGCGCCAGACCAATGCATGGCGGGCGAAGCATTCCCTGCCGCCGATCAAACTGGACCCGCACCTCAGCGAAGTCTCGCAAGATATGGCCGATCACATCGCCCGCCTGGATTCGCTCAAAACCAGACGCCATTCTTCTTCCAGTCTCATCAGTCGCACCCAGACCGACGATTATAAATCCTTTGCAGGCGCAGAAAACCTGGGCGCAGGTTACGCGAACATTTCAGCTGCAATGACAGGTTGGAAAACCTCTCCCGATCACAACAAAAACCTGCTCAACAAAAACGTCACCCATATGGGCATAGCGCGCACAAACCGAGCAGACGGCACCTACCGGAATTTCTGGGTCATGACACTTGCTGCCCCTCAAAAACCAGTGACAGCAACAGGTTTCACAACTGTCTCGCTGCCCTTCCCAGTCCAGTAACTTCCCTTGCGTCGAGAATTGATTAGGGGAATTTTCAACCCGCTTCCTTTACGCAGTTGCAATTAACACCCATATTCACATCTCCAGCGCGCATTCCCATGAAGAGGCATTGCCTCCTTGAGGGAATACGCGTCCACAATTTCATTTAAAGCAGTCTGGCTCTCCTCCTAAATGACCCGAGTCCAGCCTATGTTTTGAATTTCATCGGAGATATTTAATATGAGCGAGACCACAAAGGTTCTTCTGCAAGACTGGAAAACCCCGTTTGGACTTCCCCCGTTCGCACAGATCAAGCCGGAAGACTTTGAGGGCGCATTTGAAGAGGCCTTTAAGGCAGGCGAAGACAACATCAATCGCATTGCTCAAAATTCTGAAGAACCAACTTTTAAAAACACCATCGCAGCATTGGAGCTGGCCGAAGACGCTCTGGAGCAGGTCGCAAGCGTATTCTTCAACCTTTCCTCTGCAGATACCAATGAAACCCTCCAGCAAGTTGAGCGCAATGTTTCGCCAAAACTGGCGGCCTACAGCACCAAAAAATACCTGAACCCTGCCCTCTTCAAGCGTATTGAAACGCTGATGGCAAAGAAGGACACTTTGAACCTGACATCTGAACAGGACCGTGTGTTGGAACGCTATTACGCCATTTTCCATCGCGCTGGTGCTGGTCTGGACTCCAGTGGCAAAACCCGTATCGCGGAAATCAACGAGCGTCTTGCAACTCTGGGCACCAGCTTTGCGCAGAACGTTCTGGCTGATGAGGCCTCCTACAAACTCGTTTTGGAAAACGAAAGCGATCTGGAAGGCTTGCCGGAGTTCCTTGTAAAAGCCGCAAGTGCAGCAGCTGAGGAACGTGGTGAACCGGGCAAATACGCCATTACCCTCTCCCGCTCCTCCATTGAACCGTTCCTGCAGTTCTCCAAACGTCGCGACCTGCGCGAAGAAGCCTTCAATGCCTGGGCAAGCCGTGGTGACAATCCGGGAGAAACCAACAACTCAGTAATCGTGCGCGAGACAGTGCAGCTCCGCAATGAGAAAGCCAAACTCCTCGGCTTCGAAAACTTTGCGGCATTCAAGCTGGATGATGTCATGGCAAAAAACACGAGTGCCGTGGATGATCTGCTCTCCAATGTCTGGGGACCAGCCAAGGCACGTGCACTGGAAGAAGCCGCTGACCTGCAAGACATGGCCCAATCTGAGGGCGACAATATTGAGATCGCTCCGTGGGATTGGCGTTATTATTCAGAGAAGGTCCGCAGCGCTAAGCATGATCTGGATGAAGCTGAGATCAAGCCGTATTTCCAGCTGGATCAGATGATCGAAGCGGCCTTTTACACCGCAACCCGTTTGTTTGGCCTCACCTTCAAAGAGCTCAAGGGTCAAGACGTCTACCATCCGGATGTGCGTGTCTTTGAGGTCTTTGACAAAAACGGTGACCATCTCGGCATCTTCATCGGCGACTACTTCGCCCGCGCTTCAAAGCGCTCCGGTGCATGGATGAGCGCCTTCCGCTCACAGCAGAAGCTGAAGGGTGATGTTCGCCCAATCATCGTCAATGTGATGAACTTCTCAAAAGCACCAGAGGGTGAGCCAACCCTGTTGACCTTTGATGATGCCCGCACCCTGTTCCACGAATTTGGTCACGGCCTCCATGGCCTCATGTCCAACGTGACACACCCACTTGTTTCCGGCACCAGCGTGGCACGGGACTTTGTGGAGCTACCATCCCAGCTCTTTGAACATTGGCTGGATCAACCGGAAATCTTGAAAAAGTATGCCCGCCACTACCAGAACGGTGAAGTCATTCCGGAAGAGCTTCTGGAACGTCTGCTAGCAGCCGCCAACTTTAACCAAGGCTTTGCAACGGTTGAGTATCTCGCAACTGCTCTGGTCGATATGGCAATCCATAAAGAAGATAAGCTCGACGATCTCGATCCGGCTCAGATGGAAAAGAAGATCCTCAACGGTATCGGAATGCCGAAAGAGATCATCATGCGTCACCGCATTCCGCACCTCCTGCACGCCTTTGCAGGAGACGGATATTCTGCGGGTTACTACAGCTATCTCTGGTCAGAAGTGATGGATGCTGACGCATTTGAAGCTTTTGAAGAAACTGACGATGCATTTGACGCTGACACAGCAGCCAAACTGGAAAAGTTCATTTACGCAGCGGGCGGATCTCAGGATCCGGCAAAAGCCTATATGGATTTCCGCGGTAAACTGCCATCCATTGAGCCGCTTCTTAAAGGTCGCGGGCTGGTCAACTAAACATCAGACACCCAAGACAGATAGCAAAAAGGGCGGACCATGCAGTTCGCCCTTTATCATGAGAACTTAAAGGAAGAAGGCTAGCCTCTCATCATCCGGTTGAGACCACTTAAGAATACAAACAGCCAGCCCAGGATCATCAGCATGCCACCCGTCGGGGCAGCAAAGTCAAAGAGCTTCTCACCAACGAACAATCGTTGAGCCAGATCACCACAGAACAAACCAACACCGGCAAACAGCAACAGCATGGCAAATGCAATGCCTTTGGAGCCCGTAATCCCGTGTGCAACGCCCAGTCCGACAAAAGCGGCGGCATGCATCATCGTGATTTGAGAGATAATACCCAGATACTGGTTATCGACCGCGTGCGAACTGGCCGCCGAAGTCAAAATGGCAATAACACCGCAAAACCCGCCAAGCGCCAATCCAAGACCAAGGCCCTGACCAAGTCTGATCCGTGGCTGGTCAACAGGCACCGCTTCACTTGCACTATCCGGCATGGCTGCTCCTTAAATCCCTATTCCAAATAACATACTGCGTGAAACACAGACACGCATCAACTGCATATAGGATAGCCAGCAAAAATTACAAAACCCTCAGCAACACACCACCATGATTGATAGCTGATAAGAACATGCACTCCGCTGCAGTCCCTCAACACCTGGACCTGCGACAAACAATAGGCTCTCTCCTCGACCAGAGAGAAGGCTGCAAAGATTGACTCTTTACAGCCTGCATCACTTATTTCGCAGCATCCGCTAGATTGCTAAACGGGTCAGCCACCAGCGGCTTCAAGATTGTTAGCGTAGACCCATCCGGGTCAAAGTCCTTGAAGCTCACAGAGTTGAAGTTCATCGCATTGAGCTTCCGTACATAATAAACAGCACCATTCAGATCTGCCATAACAGACCATTGCGTGTAGTCTGGGTTGTCATCTTGCTGAGAGCTCGCAGACTGGGCCGCATCCGGCGCTTCCGGTTGGGCAAAGCCTTTCGGAATGTCGAAGTTGTTCAGAATATGCCCAGCGACATTGAGGTTCTCTTTTGCAGTTTCATGTTCCTCAGCTGTCGTCACAAACGCCGTCACGCGCACAAAACGCGATGGCGGCGTTACATCTCCCGGCACGCCCAGCATACCTGATCCTTGCCCCAGTGGTTGCAACTCACCTTCTGGAAACTTCTTTCCAGCCGAGTTTATAGGCGTCAGGTTCACGTAATTGCGCAGATTGGTTAAGTGCCAATCAAACTGTGGCGAGTTGGTCATCACACCAAGCTCATTATCGTAGATCTTCAAGCCATCATCGACGGGCTCGATCACAATGGATTTTCCGGAACGATCATGAATAGTGAAATGCAGCGGAGGCACTTCGCCAAGCGGAGCAAAATCAACATCGACCAGCTTGATCGACTTAACGGCTTCTTTCACCTCTTCAACTGTCTCAAACTGCGATAGGACCCAAACGAGAAAATCAATCGGTGCAACTTCATCATCTGCGCCACTCGCCTTCACGTCAGAATACTCTGCAAAGCCAGGGAAGTAGAGAGCACCAGCTGCAAGACCAGCTTCATTTACACCATCAACAATCGCGGTCTCATGCTTCATTGCATTCATACCGATCACAGCAAACTTACTTTTCCACTTTGCCCCTTCCCATTGTGTATCCCCGTTAAGCTCTCCAGAACTCGTGAGCTCATAATTGCGCGGGATAAGAGAAACAGTGGACTCTGTTTCAAAGCCAAACTCCATAGTCCTCCCATACACACGTCCGTCATCTTTGGCCGTGACAACAAAGCTCGTGCAAGCAGATGCACCAGCAATTGGTGATATCAAGAGGGTGGTCGAGCATAATCCAGTCAGCACAACGCGCTGCATTTTTGAAAATAGTGATGGCATGCTAAGCTCCTTTTAGCTTTTTGCATGCGTATCGTTTCTGGAGATCTCCAAGAAATGCATAACGTTTGCATTCGATTACTCCGAAGCTTAGTAAGTGCTTTATGCTGTTGTTTTAATTAGAAATATTTAGAGTTCAGTTGGAGAAATCGATGCACAAAGCTCTGAGCATTTCAAACTTGGTTGATGTCCCTCACTTCCTTGAGCCAGCTGCAAAAGGCATGTGGCTGGAGTGGTGGGAAGAAGAAGGTCATCCGATTGAAGATGTTTATGTGGAACTGCGCACGAGCCTCAGCGAGGAAACCATTCCAACAACATTGATCGCCCACGACCAGACCGGGTTCCTTGGTATGGTCATGCTGGTGCGCTCAGATATGAGCAAACGCCCGCAATACACGCCATGGCTGGCGTCCCTATGGGTCGCTCCCGAGCATCAGGGAAAAGGTATCGGCTCCCGGCTGACGAAGGAGTTGGAGACACTCGCCTCGAACGAGGGCACACCGCACCTCTATCTCTTCGCAAAACTCAGCCTGCGCGGGTTTTATGAAGGTTTGGGCTGGCTGTGCATTGAAGACGATGTGAATGGAGTAGATATTTTCCGCAAGCAATTAAGCTGAAACAGCAGGCCGCTTCATCAGCACCTTATGCAGTCCAGGCCCATAGCCATCCGTCTCAACAGACTCAGCGACAAACCCCATTCTCTCATAGAAGGGACGTGTATGCTGCGAGGTATCTATGTAAACTGCCTGATCCGGATAGTCTTCGGCAATACACGCAAGCCGGAATTGCACGAGCGTTCTGCCAATTCCCTGACTGTGTAGTTCACGGCGCACCATTCCCCAAGTCAGCCCAACCCCTTTAGCGTTCAGGCAATACCCGCCAGCAGCAACAATCAGCCCATCTCGCTCAACGACAAAGTACGGATCATCAAGCCTTTCCAGGTCCTGGCTGTATTCTTCCAGCTCAGTCTCCATGAAATACTTGGGAACGTTTCCCTTAAAGATCTCAAGGCATGCATCGTAATCACCTGTTTGATACCTGCGAAAGTTCATCACACAGTCCTTGGTGGTCTTGGTTCTAAAACATATCGCATGACAGGCAGTTTTCGCCCTTCAGGAAGAAGTGGACGTGATCCAGTCTCTCTTCACTCAGAAAACTCTTTGGCATCAGGTCTCAAGCAAATCATTGCAGGTTTCGCCTGCAAACTAACAGCAGTAATCTACGATTAGGTAGTAGTTCGGATTGATCCATTTTAGCTCGGTGCGCACATCGTCGCTTTTTAATCTCGCTGTATGATACGCAGACTGAATAGCTGCCTCATCTCCATTTTCAGAGAAAAGCAGCTGTAGGTCCGTGCTGCTGGAGTAAAGTCCGGTATTACCCCAACTCACAGTTTCAACTGTCCCATATCCCTTAGTCCCAGAAAAGTCAGGAGGGTCAAGAGCAAGCCTTACATTGCTCATTAAAACAAACATGACGGGCGAAAATACTGGCTGCAGCATGAATGCAGCAACTATCAAAGGACCAACCCAAAACCGGCATGTCTTAAAGCCGAAGTATAAAACGGTGGGGATCGCAACCGCGAGCAGACCCGGCAACGAGTATCCGTAATTAACTCTGTACCCTATCAGCGAAACCACGAATGCAAGTGCAAACAAGCATCCGCTATACCTCAAAAGCCATGGTTTCCAACTTTGAACTCCAAGCTTAAGCTCCATATTGTCCTCTGGTTGGGTCTGCCACATCAATAATGCGTAAGGACGGTTTCGCCTGCCCCTGCCACGTATCAACACTCAAACTACCAGCAATATGGAGGGGTTTGCCACGTGCTTGTAAGAGCGCCTTTCCATGAGGTTGGTCTTCCGCTTTAAAAGCAATCGCCTTCAGGTTTGTTCCCTCATTACCGCCAAGTGTCACACTCACATGCCCTTGCCCAACCACCTTTGAAAACTTGATCGGCACAGATGGCAAGGCAAAAACAGGTTCTGCGTGCGAGGCCCCATAAGGCCCTGCCTGTTCCAGTATATCCAGCAGGCTCAGATTCGCGCCGGCAGGTGTCAGCACACCATCAATGGTGAGTTCATGATCAGCAGAGGCCTGCTCCACATCTTCACTCAGTTGCTCTGTCAGGAAAGCCTCAAACTCAGGCACTTTTTCTTTTTCAATGGTAAGCCCTGCCGCCATTGCATGCCCTCCGCCTTTGACCAGCAAACCCGCCTCAACAGCTGCACGAACCGCAGAGCCCAGATCAACACCAATGATCGAACGACCTGAGCCAGTACCCAAACCCTTTTCATTAAACGCCATAGCAAAAGCAGGCCGGCGGTAACGCTCCTTCAACCGCGAGGCGATCAATCCAACGACACCCGGATGCCAGCCGTCTGCTCCTGTCAAAAGCACGGCAGGAGGAACAGTGACCTCCATTTTCTGGAACGCCTGCCCCTCGCCTTCTTCCAGCATCACAGCTTCCATGGCCTGACGTTCCTGGTTGAGCCGTTCCAGCGTCGCTGCAATACGCTCCCCCTCCGCCCGATCATCAGAGGAAAGCAGTTTCATGCCAAGAGCTGAATCGCCAATTCGCCCGCCCGCATTGATGCGCGGCCCAAGCATGTAGCCCAGATGGTACGGGGTCGGCTTCCCGCTTAAGCGCGAGATGTCTGCAAGGCACGACAGCCCGACATTCTCACGCCGCGCCATCACTTTAAGCCCCTGCACCACATAGGCGCGATTCAACCCCTTAAGCGGTACCACATCACAAATCGTTCCAAGTGCAACAAGATCTAGTAAATCCATAAGGCGCGGCTCTGCACGCTGAGCAAACGCTCCCCGGCGACGCAACTCACGGTTCAGCCCCACAAGAAACAGGAAGGTGACGCCCACAGCGGCCAGATGACCTTGTCCAGACAAGTCATCCTGCCGGTTGGCATTCACCAGCGCATGAACCTCCGGAAAGCTCTCATCCACCTGATGGTGATCCAGAACCACCACTTCCAGTCCGATCCGCTTGGCTTCCTCAAAGGCTTCAAACGACGTGGAACCACAGTCTACTGTGACTAGCAACCGTGCCCCACCTGCATGAAGCTGGTTGATCGCCGTTGGATTTGGCCCATAACCATCAATGATGCGATCCGGGATATAAACATCCGGCTCCGCTCCAAGCTGCATCAGGTAGCGTTTGAGCAAAGCAGAGGACGTCGCCCCGTCAACATCGTAGTCACCAAAGATCGCAATCTTAACGCCCGCTTGCAACGCATCTGCAACGCGCGCACAGGCTTTATCCATATCCACCAGTTTGGAAGGATCCGGCATCAGATCTTTAAGGGAAGGATTTAAGAACCCGGAAGCCTCTTCCAACGCCACATTGCGCCCGGCAAGCACACGGCCAACCACTTCAGGCAGGTCGGTTCTCTGAGCAATGGCCAGTGCTTGTGAGAGCCCCTGATCATCAAGCCGTTCACGCCACATACGTGCGCTCAAAGACTTTTTGACACCAAGAACGACACGCCGCTCGGCACTGGATGCATCCAACGTCATAACCATAGAAAGAAACTGCCCGGATTCTCGTATAAAAGCAAAAGGGGCGAGTGCTCAACACACCCGCCCACTCTATTTATCTAGCTTGAAGGAAGCGCTAAATCAATCCAGATGGAATTTTTCCAACTGGGTATGCTTCGCTTCAATGAAACGAACAGTACCGGTCGTGGAGCGCATCACAACAGTGTGGGTCGTGATGTTATCACGGCCCAGCTTCACACCCTTCAGGAAGTTACCAGTTGTCACACCGGTCGCAGCAAACAGAACGTCTCCGCCAGCCATTTCTTCCATGGTGTATTTGCGATTGATATCGTCAATACCCATGCGGCCTGCGCGTTCAACCTGCTCTTCACGAGTGATCACCAGACGGCCCTGCATCTGACCACCAATACAGCGCAGAGCTGCAGCAGCCAAAACGCCCTCAGGTGCACCACCAATACCAACATAAAGATCGATACCGGTCTCTTCAGGATCCGTGGTGTAAATGATGCCAGCGACATCACCATCACCAATCAGGAAGATGGAAGCACCCGTAGCGCGGATGTCGTCAATCAGCTTGGCGTGACGTGGACGGTCCAGCACACAGACGGTTACGTCTTTCACTTCACAGCCCTTTGCTTTCGCAACAGCTGCAAGGTTTTCCTGAATTGGGCGATCCAGATCGATGGTACCCTCAGGATACCCCGGACCAATCGCAATCTTATCCATGTAGCTGTCAGGTGCGTTCAGCAAGCCGCCTTCTGGTGCCAGCGCGATAACAGCAATGGAGTTTGGCATGTTCTTCGCACAGATCGTGGTACCTTCCAGCGGATCAAGTGCGATATCAACCTTTGGCCCGTCTTTGGTGCCAACCTTTTCGCCAATGTAGAGCATTGGCGCTTCATCACGTTCCCCTTCACCAATCACGACAGTACCGTCGATTGGCAGCTGGTTCAGTTCGCGGCGCATTGCGTCCACAGCAGCCTGGTCAGCTGCCTTTTCATCGCCCCGCCCACGAAGACGTGCTGCAGATACAGCAGCACGTTCCGTAACGCGTGCAAGTTCCAGTGTCAGAATACGGTCAAGAACGTCAGTTGCGTCCTGATGACTATCCGCCATTTAAACCTCTCGGGTGTCCTGTTTTCACGTTAAACGTGAGGAAGTATTATTTCAGGTTCTCAATTCGTAACATCTGAGGCTTACCAGAAGTTACTTTTTCAGCAGCAATCGCATCCAGAGCTTCGCGCACAGCCAGTTCAGTGGTCTCATGCGTGATAAGGATAACACTTCGCGGTGCTGCAGGATCGCTTACACCATCCTTATCATTTCTGGAATGCGGTCCACGTTGGACAATAGACTCAAGTGAGATCCCTTTGTCCGCCATACAGCGCGCAATTGTGGCAAAAGTACCGGCTACGTCCAACACAGCCAGACGAATATAGTAACCACCTTCATGCGCTCGCATACGCGCTGGAACATAATCTGCAAGTGTTGTCGCAGACTGACTAAACACCGGCAGAGAAACATCACGTGCAATATCGACAAGATCGGAGATCACAGAGGATGCTGTTGCATCACCGCCAGCACCCGGACCAACCAGCACCACTTCACCAACCGCATCACCATCAACAGCAACGGCATTCAGAACACCATCAATGCGAGCGATTGCAGAGGATTTCGGCACCATAGTCGGGTGCACACGCTGCTCGATCCCTGTATCAGTACGCTGAGCAACACCCAGCAGTTTGATCCGGTAACCCAGCTCATCCGCAGCGCGAATATCAGCCGTCGTAATGGAAGTGATCCCTTCCACATAGATCGCATCAGCATTCACTTCACAGCCAAACGCAAGGCTGGTGAGTAGAGCAAGCTTGTGCGCGGTATCAAAACCTTCAATGTCAAAGGTCGGATCAGCCTCCGCATAACCAAGACGCTGCGCATCAGCAAGACACTCAGCAAACGACAAGCCTTCCTGCTCCATCCGCGTGAGGATGTAGTTACAAGTGCCGTTCATGATGCCGTAAACGCGGGACACATCATTGCCCGCAAGGCTCTCACGCATGGTCTTGATGATTGGAATACCACCAGCAGCAGCGGCCTCATAGTTGAGGCTCACATCTTTGGCTTCTGCAAGGTGTGAGAACGCAACCGCGTGCTTCGCCAGGAGCGCTTTGTTAGCTGTGACGACGTGTTTTCCAGTCTCTAACGCAGTGCGAACACTCACCTCAGCCGGACCATCTTCACCACCAATCAGCTCCACAAAAACATCAATCCCGTCGAACTTGGCAAGTTCAACGGGATCTTCAAACCAGGTCAATCCATCCAGATTAACACCACGATCTTTAGAGCGGCTGCGAGCACTCACAGCCACTACTTTGATAGGTCGGCCACATCGATTGGCAAGAACATTCGCCTTGGCCTCGAGGATACGCACCAACGAAGCACCGACGGTTCCTAGACCAGCAACGCCAACTTTCAAAATATCAGTCATAAATACCCAGTATCTTTAGGTGGGCGGGCGCCTAAGCGCCCGATTTGCTCAATTCCTCAGAATTGCTGCCCGCGTCTTCAAAAAACTTCCGAATGCCACGTGCGGCCTGCCTGATACGCTGTTCGTTTTCAACCAGACCGATACGTACAAAACCTTCACCGTGTTCACCAAAGCCGATTCCCGGAGCAACCGCCACATCTGCCTTTTCAATAAGCAGCTTGGAGAACTCCAAAGACCCTAAATGTTTGAACTGGTCTGGAATTGGAGCCCAGGCAAACATAGATGCTTCCGGAGCGGGAATATCCCAACCGGCGCGTCCAAAAGAGTCGATCAACACATCACGGCGCTTCTTATAGATCTCGCGTGTTTCACGAATGCAATCATCTGATCCGTTCAGCGCAGACGCAGCTGCCACCTGAATTGGAGTGAACGCACCATAATCCAGATAGGACTTCACGCGAGCAAGAGCCGCAATCAGACGTTCATTACCAACTGCAAAGCCCATACGCCACCCCGGCATGGAGAAGGTTTTGGACAAAGAGGTAAACTCAACAGCAATATCCGTTGCCCCCTCTACCTGCAGGATGCTCGGAGGAGGAACATCACCAAAGTAGATTTCGGAGTACGCCAGATCAGAAAGCACATAGATTTCGTGCTTACGCGCAAAGGCAACCACATCGCGATAGAAATCCAGATCAGCAACACTTGCTGTCGGGTTCGCTGGGAAGCACAGAATAATTGCAATTGGCTTCGGAATAGAATGGACCACAGCCCGCTCCAGAGCCTCAAACAGCTCAGGACCCGGAGTTGCCGGGATAGACCGCAGCGAACCACCTGCCATCAGGAAGCCAAATGCATGAATTGGATAGGATGGATTAGGGACAAGCACCACATCGCCCGGCGCGGTAATCGCCTGAGCCATGTTGGCAAACCCTTCCTTAGACCCTAGAGTCGCAACAACTTGCGTATCTGGGTTTAGCTTTACACCAAAGCGACGCTCATAATAGCCAGCCTGTGCCTTACGCAATCCCGGGATCCCTTTGGATGCGGAATAGCGATGTGTGCGCGGGTTCTGAACAGTCTCCACCAGCTTATCGACAATATGTTGCGGAGTAGGCAAATCAGGGTTGCCCATACCCATGTCGATAATATCGGCGCCTGCCGCTCGCGCTTTGGCTTTCAGACGATTGACCTGTTCAAAGACATAGGGCGGGAGCCGGCGTGTCTTGTGAAAGTCGTCCATGACGCGAGCCTCACTTTCTTCAGTTTAGCGTTTCAAGCTATATTTTGATTTCTGTTCAAACTTGGTCCCGAGTCATTTCAGCCAAGTTTCCACGGCCTTTTAGCAGGTGCGAACATTTTTCGCATCATTCATGAGGGATAAAACCGACATTTTTTTAAAGTTTTCAAAGAAGATGTGAAACTTTAAATCCAAAGAAAAAGCCGCAGAATTCTGCGGCTAACAACGGGATCTACAATTTCGACTTGAGAAATTAGACAGCTTTCACACAAAATGCACAACTAAAGGTGCATTCGCCACATGAAAATGCGGCGAAAGATTATTGCGCCTGCACATCCTGAGATTGCTCAGCCTGCTCACCAGCAATCGTTTTCAGCTGTTCGGTACTGGACTCAAAGCTCTCACCAAGACCTGCCCTGCGCTTACTCTCAGAGGAGATTGCAAGCAGATTGGCTTCAGAAGCCGCACGCTGTTCTGGGGAAAGCAAATCGCTGGAAACTTCTGGCGGCAGTTCAGCCACACCAGTCTGCTTTGCGCCGTTGCCTTTTTCGATGGCCTCGTAAACCGTCAAAGATTCGCCAAATGCACAACCGCCAACAAAACCTGCCAGCACAACTGCACAGCAAACTCGTTGAAACTTAAGCAACATCTGGAACCTCGCGTTTTATCTGATGACGACACAAAAGCAGCGCACATAACTTTATTAAAAATGCACTTAGCAGTTGCGTCATCCGTAGTCCACATATATTACCCTGTTAACAACACATAGTTTATTACTCTAGGGCAACTGTCATTTACTGAACACAGAACACGATATACTCAAACCATAGCCGATAAATATTAAGAAGAAATACTATTATAATTCGGAGTATTCCGAGTTTTCCTCAAGAGTTGAACTCATCCATAAAACTTAAGAATAACCCAAAACTTCTCACAGTTCCGCAAGAGCACTTTACTTGCTAAATACCTACTAAGAATCCACCTAAGGACTAAGACAATCAGCATGGATTTTCACGTGCCTGTCAAAATTCTTAGGGATATACTCATTATGCCGTTTTTGTAGGCTAAGACACCGCCCCATTACGCATGAGTGTATGTGGTATATTTTTGAGCACGATCACGCACACCAAATACTATTGGGTCTGGCGAGTATTAATCAGACACCAGATACGAGGACTGAGCAGGCAAATGACCGGTGAAGACACCAATCCAATGTTGCAGTACATCCTCAATAATCCTGAGGAGTTTGCCAAGAACCTCTCCGAGATCGCCGAAAATGGCGGCAAGGCTCTGGCAGCCTATCTGGAGCCTCGCGAAAAAGGCGAAGCAGCATCCGGTGGCACCGAAGAACTCAACGCAGTGGTAAAGACACTCGCTGAGGTCGGCAATTATTGGATGAAAGACCCTTCCCGCGCCATAGAAGCTCAAACAAAGCTCTGGTCTGGATATATGAACATCTGGAACTCCACGCTCCAGCGCATGGCTGGAGAGGAAAGAGAACCAATCGTTGTCCCCACCAACACCGACAAGCGCTTTAAAGATAGCCAGTGGGACGACAACAACTTCTTCGACTTCATCAAGCAGATGTACTTGCAAACGAGCAACTGGGCTGAAGAACTTGCAGAAGGCGCCGATGAACTGGATGATCACACACGCCATAAGGCGGGCTTTTACATAAAGCAAATCTCCAATGCCATGTCTCCGTCCAACTTCATCCTCACCAACCCGGAGCTGCTGCGCGAGACCATGTCGTCCAACGCCGGCAATCTGGTGAAGGGCATGAAGTTGCTCGCGGAAGACATCAAGGCCGGTCACGGAGACCTACGCATCCGCCAGACAGACCCGGATAAGTTTGAAGTTGGCGTGAACGTTGCAGTCACACCCGGCAAGATCGTAGAACAGAACGATGTTTGCCAGCTGATTCAATACACACCAACGACAGAAACAGTTCTCAAACGTCCGCTCCTTATTGTTCCGCCTTGGATCAACAAGTACTACATTCTTGATCTTAACAAGGAAAAGTCGTTCATCAGATGGGCCGTGGATCAAGGCCACACTGTCTTTGTAGTCTCGTGGATCAATCCGGATGAGACACAGGCTCAAAAAAGCTTTGAACACTACATGCGCGACGGCATTCTCAACTCTCTGGAGCGCATTCGCAAAACCACCCAGCAGACGACCGTCAACGCCATTGGCTACTGCGTCGGCGGCACTTTGCTGGCTGCTACCCTCGCCTATCTTGCCAAAATCGGAGAGCAAGATCGCATTGCATCTGCGACCTTCCTGACCACTCAGGTGGATTTCACCTTTGCAGGCGACCTGAAGGTGTTTGTGGACGAGGAGCAGATCGAAATTCTTGAACATCGCATGGGCGAGAAAGGGTATCTGGACGGCTCCAAAATGGCGACGGCCTTTAACATGCTGCGCTCCAATGACTTGATTTGGCCTTATGTCGTCAACAATTACCTGCGCGGTAAAGATCCATTCCCGTTTGACCTGCTCTATTGGAATGCGGATAGCACGCGCATGCCTGCTGCCAACCACTCCTACTACCTGCGCAACTGCTACCAGAAAAACGCACTTGCGAAAGGCGAAATGGAACTGGCCGGGCAAAACCTCGACTTGAGCGATGTCCAGATCCCGATCTATAATCTGGCAACAAAAGAAGACCACATTGCACCTGCAAAATCCGTATTCAAAGGCTGCGGATGTTTTGGAGGTCCCGTGGAGTACGTTTTGAGTGGCTCTGGCCATATCGCTGGTGTCGTCAACCCACCATCCAAAGAGAAATACCAATACTGGACAGGAAGTAAGCCGGAGGGTGCTTTGGAAAACTGGATGCAAGATGCATCTGAAACCCCTGGGTCATGGTGGCCACACTGGCAAAAATGGATTACATCTCAGGATGATAATCAGGTAAAAGCACGCAAACCGGGCGCACGCCGCACAAAAATTTTGGAAGACGCACCAGGCAGTTATGTTAAGGTGCGCATATAAAGAGAACACGCAGTGAGTCTGCTCGACGCCACGCTTGTTCTCACGAAATAAATGGAGGACAACGTGGCAGGAGATCCTAAGCTATCACAAATGCAACCGCGGAAGATCGGCGGCTGGGATCCTCGACATGTTCGGCACCTGAACACACAAAGCGCTGCCCTCACGCGCATGAACAAGCCTGAAAACCTCTTGGCAAGAATCCTTGTGCTTCCTGCCTTGCTTGCACCTCTGTGGTATCAACCAGCGCTCGGCTGGTTCTGGGCATTAGCCCTTTCACTTGCAGCTGTTGCATGGGTTTGGGTCATTCCACCCTTTGGCAAAAAAGCAATTGGCGCAAAAACTTGGCTGCAAAAAGCGATGTTGGGTGAGAGAATGTGGCTGAACCGGATGTTTGTTCCAGTTCCAGCCCCTTATCATCAAAAAGCACTCGCTCTTCTTGTCATCGGGCTAATCGCAGTAGGCACAGCGATCTGGGCAGCAACCACCAACAATCTTCCACTTATGCTTACGGGTGGCATCCTCGCCTACCTCGCAAAGCTCGCCTCACTGTTTGTGATGGTGAAGGTCTTCGAGCATATGAAAAACGCCCATCCGCTCTACAAGAGCTGGCGAAACATTCCAGTCAACGACAACAGCCTGAAAGCAAAAGCGAGCTGAGTCTTAGTCGGCCAACAAGGGCGCACCATAACCGTCTTGCTTTGCAGAAACAGACGACGCACGCCCCTGCCCTGAAACAAACCAGTAATCTGCTCCGGAGAGTTCCGGCTGGGTGACCACATATCCCTGCAACTTCATAAAGGCGACTAAGGCATCTTGCTGCTTTGAGTTATGATTGTGCTCAACGCATAGGAAGTCAAACGTCCTGCGCGAAAAATCTATTCCCTTGAGAACCTCCAGCTCAGTACCTTCCGTATCAATAGATATAAAGGGAATGTGATCAGGCACATTGTGCTGAACCAGAATATCCTCAGTCCGAGCAATAGGAACTTCAATCTCGCGCCCGGGCTTAGTTCCTTGGCCTACAACGGAGAGCATCCCAGAGTACTCCGAAGTATCAGCACAAAAGAAGCGAAGTGCTCCCCCTCCCGAACTCCAAGCCGCTCTCTTATCCAAATCAGCGTCACGCCTTGAGCAAATCTGCTCCCAGCAATCTGGATTGGGTTCCACAAGCAAACCAGACCAACCCAATGCCCTCTCAAAAAGGAAGCTATTAGAAAGGTGCGTTCCATCTCCAACGCCTATTTCTACAAAAAAACCTTTTTGCTTCTCGTAGAATGGAAACTGTTTGAGGAAATGCAGCTCCTGAAAGCGCTGAGCACGGCAATAGTAAAAGTACTTCTCACTCAACCGCGCAAACTGCTCATCACCCAAGCCAACTCGCAAAAACTCTTCCAATCGCCTCATATTGGAAAAGCCCTTATGCTCTTTCAGATAAAGCACTCTCGAAGCACTCAGGTTCTTCTTATCCAACCTCAAAGCAAGACGAGCCAGCGTCCCACTTCGTTTATGCGGGGCAAGCCCCATTAGGAATGCCGACAAGAACTTTTGCGACCACCGGATCAATGCACATCCCCACCACAGTTTCGCACAAACGTGGCAGGTAAACCCCAGCGCAACAACTCTGCAATTTCACCCACGGCAAGACAGAGAGCCCAAACACAAAAAGGGCCGCCAAATGGCAGCCCTTTCCGTAAAACTGTTTCCAGTATCGCGTATTAGCGCTTGGAGAACTGGAAGGAACGACGAGCTTTACGCTTACCGTACTTCTTACGTTCAACAACACGGCTATCACGAGTAAGGAAGCCTTCTTTCTTCAGAACCGGACGCAATGCTGGCTCGTAGAAAGTAAGTGCTTTAGAGATACCGTGACGAACAGCACCAGCCTGGCCGGAAAGACCACCACCAGCAACAGTTACGTTGATGTCGTACTGGCCATCACGCTCAGTGAGCATGATTGGCTGACGCAGGATCAGCTGAAGTACTGGACGAGCGAAATACTCAGCGTACTCTTTGCCGTTTACAACGATTTTACCGGTGCCTGGCTTGATCCATACACGAGCGATAGCGTCTTTACGCTTACCGGTTGCATATGCACGACCTTGTGCGTCGAGCTTCTGTACATGTACAGGAGCTTCGTTCTCGGTAGGGGCGATTGCGCCGCCCAGTTCCTCAAGGGACTGTAGCTCAGACATAATTAACCCCTCTTCGCATTTTTAGGATTCATGGCTTTAACGTCTACCACTTCTGGAGACTGGCCATCATGCGGATGTTCTGCAGCAGCATAAACACGCAGGTTACGCAGCTGTGTACGGGAAAGAGGTCCGCCTGGCATCATACGCTGGATAGCCTTTTCCAGAACGCGCTCTGGGAAACGACCTTCGATCAGCTGACGTGCAGTGCGCTCTTTGATACCGCCAGGGTAACCAGTGTGCCAGTAGTACTTCTTGCTCTGGTATTTTTTACCAGTCAGTACAACTTTGTCTGCATTGATAACGATTACGTTGTCGCCATCGTCGATATGTGGTGTGTAGGTCGGCTTGTGCTTGCCGCGCAGACGGTTTGCGATGAATGCTGCCAGACGGCCAACAACAACGCCTTCTGCGTCGATCAAGATCCACTTCTTGTCGACCTCAGCCACTTTAGTGGAATGAGTCTTCATAAGATCTACCGTAGTTTTGACGGTTAAAATTCTTGGGAGAAATTCGTTCAGGCCCGAAAGAGCAGCTAAACGTGATAGCTCCGTGTAGGAACGGGTAGATACGCGAGCTTGAGCACAACGTCAAGAACAAAAAAACACACACTCAAGCAAATTACTCAATAAAATCAAATAGATATAAAATAGGTATTATAATACCACACTTTTTCCGCATGAATCTGAGGTTTTTGCACCTCAGGAAACACCGGCAGCACGTGCAGCAGTCAAAATAAGGTCATCCACCTGCAATTCATAGAAGACCCAGTTGGCGCTGTAACAGCTGACGTAATAGCCAAGACCAGCAAGTGCCACACGATATTCGCGCAAATTAATAGGCGTAAAATGAACCGGATAGAAAAACCGCCAACGACTGCGGGTCAGGCGTGTCGTCAACGTGGCATTTGCCAGCAGAAGATTGAAGAACACCAGGCTCACGAAGACGATTGGATCACCAATAAAGGCCGTATCCAGATAGAACATCGTCTCGCGGAATTCAGCAAAGACCCGAGGCTCACTGACCACATAAAGATCAAAGAATGCAGGAACAGCCAGAATCAAAAGGATATTCAGGGCTAGAAAGCCAATATAGCCGATCGTGGCCAATAGAGTTCCGAAACGGAGTGGCACCAACAGGAAATCAAAAATGAAACCGAAAAACGCACGATAGAACACAAGCCTGCTCCCCCACATGCCGTCTTCTCAGGTCTCCCATCCATCAAAAACGGCCTTTGGCTTTAGTCCCTGAATTTTAAGTGGCTTTTTGCTTTTGGATCAACAGACAATTCAACTTTCAGACAAATTTAATTCAAAAATTTCAATAAGCTGAGGGTTTTAGGCACTTCAACGCAGTGTCGTCTTGTAGAGCACATGCCTCATACATTGGATAACATGGGATGAACACATTTCCGTGCGGAAATCATCGAATCGTTTGTTCAATCCAAAGTTGCTTTTCTCAGGTATCAAATTTTCAAATGCACCTCCCCTTTTTCTTTCTAATTCCGTCCCTGTTCATAAAATCTGCCCTTGCAGAAAATCCACCGGTCCAGATCATCATAGACGTCAGCACCACCACACCTATGAGCGGAACTGCAACAGTCACATTTCCAGTTCCACAAGGCCTCAGGTTACTGAAGCCTCGCACCATTCGAGGGGATGCAGAAACGCCACCAATTCAGTTCTTCTGCGACGGAGTTCACAAGACATCCATTACCTATGGAAAGCAATTATCATGTCGTGAGCTGCAATGGAATGTCACCTTCCAGAATGTGCAAACCGCCCCTCACGCCATTGCAAACCAGCAAAACCTTTACTCTCCCTCTGGATGGTGGAGCTTGACGGAGTGGGATGACATTCCTCGTTTCGAAGGTGTCTCAGCAACAGAGATCTGCGGCAAAGTCCATAACAAGACGCAGGCGGTCAAATGCAGCGCCCTGCCCGCCCAAAACGAACCACCTCTGATCCTCACATGGGGCAAGTCCACCAAAACACTGAAAACCGGGCAAACAACACTCACGCCATTCAAAGACGATCCGACTTCAGCCTTGAAAGCAGAGAACCTGCCCGCTCTTCAACAACAACTTGCGTATCTGAAAGCGTTGCTTGCACCCGAGGAGCGCACACCAAACAATATCGATCTCGTGTGGATCGCAATTGACAAGAAACTGGGGCAAATAGCTGGAGCTGCTGGCAAACAAGCGTTCCTTGCCAATTTTGCAGTAACCGATGGCGCAGCCACAGACGACAGCATCGCCAAACTTCATTGGGTCTCCAGCCACGAACTCTTTCACTTGCTGGCAACCCAATCTTACCCACTCTGGATTTCTGAAAGCCTTGCTCAATATTACGGCTACAAATCACTGGAGAAAGCAGGTTTACAAACAGAAACTCCGATGGAGCAATGGCAAAACTTTCAAGAGCGCTACCCTCACGCAGCAGCAGGCCTTTATGAAGCCCACACCAAAGTAACGCGCGACAATAACCCCAGCTACTACCCTCTCTTCTATATGAAAGGTGCTGCATTCTGGCAGGCAGTTGATCAGAAATTGCAGAAGGCAGGTACATCACTCGATAAGGTTCTACCTCAAATAGAAGCCTCAGCAGCAGATAATGCGGCATTATCGTCAAAGACAATCGGCCTCCTGAAAACTAAGCTTTCGGAGCAAGTCGTTTCAACTCTACAACAGCAGTACCTCCACTAAGCGCATTGCAGGTTCCCATGATCACACAGGATTCATTTCAGTATCAGCAGCTCAAAAGCATCAGGCACCGTCAAGATGGAACCCCATGCGCAGTCCAGTCCGGCGGCAAGCTGACGGATGTCGCGCTCACAAAGTGCGAGTTGAACCGTTTCCCATCAGAGTTGTTGCATCATAGTTCCTTAAGAAGCCTCTATCTGGGACAGAACCCAATCAGCGAAATACCGCAGGCCCTATCCGACCTTCAGGCGCTGAAGGAACTCTACATCTACGGATGTAAGCTAACACAGCTGCCCGGCAGCCTCTGTGACTTGCCAAATCTGGAGATCCTGGACCTCAGCCATCAAGCATTGAAGTGTCTTCCGGAAAAGTTAGGAGCTTTAAAGAAACTGCGTGTGCTCTATGCAAGCAACACAGTCATGACGCAACTACCGGAGAGCATTGGTGATCTGTCTGAACTGGAGTATCTCGGCTGCACCGACAACACCATTACCCATCTCCCAGAAAGTTTCGGGAACCTGCAAAATCTGAAGGAGCTAAGGCTCTACGGCAATGGTTTGCGCGCATTACCCTTGCACTTTTCCAACCTCTCATCCTTACGAGAAGCTTATTTGCGCGACAACGCCCTCACAAAACTTCCTGAAAACATGGATGAATTGCATCAGCTCGAAGTGCTGGACCTTCGCAACAATCAAGTATCCCAGCTCCCAGAAGAAATTGGAGATCTTCCCAATCTCTATCAGTTGGACCTCAGGGCAAATCCACTGGAAGAACTGCCCGCCAGCATGAGTAACCTGAAGAACTTGCGCAAGCTGGATCTGCGCTGGACACGCCTGACCAAAGAACCGGAGTGGTTTGAAATCCTGCGCGCACAAGGCACGCTGATTTACCTCTAACCCGAAAAGCGCCCCTGAAAAACAGTGGTAGCGATCCACGCCCTACATCTTACCATAGGGAATGCATCGCTATCTCTTACTCACCCTATCGCTTTTGTTGCTTTGGACCTGGAATGTCCAAGCTCAGGAAAGCAAGTTCCGCAAACGTCCTCGCAGTCTGTTTAAACAGCCGGACTGTTATTGCACCAACCGTGGCCTGCGGATTGAGCTGGGTGATTTTTCCTGCCTGTATGTAGACGGCACCGCCTATCTGGCCCAATGCCAAATGGCACTCAACAACCCCATGTGGCACAAAATTGAGGATGGATGCCCAACCACGCAGTTGGACAACAAACAGCACGCATCCTATCCCTTGAACGACGCCGGCGGGATGGAGTAAGTTGCGGTGGCATGAGCAATCAGATCATCGCTCCCTTCACGTGTAATTTCGCATTCCATAACAACAAGGCGCTTGCCGCCCTTCAGGATGCGACACGTGGCGATCATCTCACCAGCTTCAGCTTTGCGTAGGAAGTTGATATTGATGTTGGTGGTCACAGCAAGCGCATGCAGCCCCATATTGCCCAGCAGAACCACATAGGCTGCATAGTCAACCAGAGCCATCAACGAAGGACCGGAAACAGTACCACCAGGACGCAAATGCACGTCCCCGGCCTTGAGCCTGACAATTGCTTTTCCCGGTAGAATTTCATCGATGAAATATGCACGACCTAATGCGTGCATCTGCGGAAATGCCTTGTCCAGAAATTCCGTCAGTTCTGCCGGACTAAACTTAACAGCAGGCGCCGCCACCTCACTGGTCATGAAGTCCCTCCTCCTCATGCAAGCCGACATACTGATATATGGCTCCATGATTTACCAGCTGAACAAAAGTTCTAAACCGTTGCGCTAGGCTCAAGTTTTGTTCACTCTGTGATTTAACACTTAATCATGGCCCGATAGCCTGCTAAAGGCATCTTAACGACTATTTTCAGCACTATGGAGAACCATCATGTCTGACGCAGACACCACCAAAGATCAAAACGAAGCAGAATGCCCGATGCTTGGCAAACTGCTGCACAATGGTGTTCAGCGTATCGTCATGCAGCGCCCTGAGCGTATGAATGCTCTGTCCATGGCCATGATGAAAGAGCTCTGCACCGCGCTGGATGAAGCCGCAGCAAACCCGGAAGTGCGTGTTGTTTTGCTTGGGGCTGAAGGCAAAGTCTTTTGCGCAGGCCACGACCTGAAAGAACTAACCGCTGCACGCGCGCAAGCAGATGGCGGCAAAGTTTTCTATCAGCAGACATTCGATCAATGCGCTGAGCTCATGCAGAAGATCGTGAACCTGCCAAAGCCAGTCATCGGCGTTGTAACTGGCGTTGCAACAGCAGCAGGCTGCCAGTTGGTCGCTTCCTGTGATTTGGCACTGGCACTGGATACAGCCACCTTCTGCACCCCAGGCGTTAACATCGGCCTCTTCTGCTCCACCCCAATGGTAGCCTTGACCCGCAACATTGGCCGCAAACAGGCCATGGAAATGCTATTGACCGGTGAAAGTATCGACGCTTCCACCGCAAAAGAATACGGCTTGATCAACCGAGTGGTGCAAGCAGACTATCTGGAAGCCGTAGTTCAGAAATACGCTGAAGTGATTGCGTCCAAGTCCGCCCTCACAGTCAAAACCGGCAAGGAAGCCTTCTACAAGCAGGCCGATATGCCATTGGCAGAAGCGTATGCTTACACCTCACAAGTCATGGCAGAAAACATGCTCGCCAACGATGCGGAAGAAGGCATCAACGCTTTCCTTCAAAAGCGTACGCCTGATTGGAAAGACAGCTGATCAAGATGTAAGGTGCAGCGCAATGACAGCCGGGTATTCAAAAAGACCACTAGCTCAAAAGCTAGGCCTGAAACCCGGCATGCGCTGCTGGTGGCACAACATGCCACAAACCGTCTTCGATGAAATTGCAGCAGGAGTTGACGATCTGGTCCTCCTGCCTACTCTGGAAAACGGCGTAAACACTGCCCATATTTTTGTAACGGGTCAAAGCGAACTAGCAGATCTGCTGAGTAAACTGCGCAGGACACTGAATGCAGACGGTATGATTTGGGTGTCATGGCCCAAGAAGGCATCTAATGTCCCCTCACAAGTGACAGAAGGTACAATTAGAGAAGTTTGCTTGCCTATGGGGTTGGTCGATATCAAGGTTTGTGCGATTGACGCAGTCTGGTCCGGCCTCAAGCTTGTTATTCGCAAGGAGCTGCGTGCAGAGCACAGACGAATGCAGCTGGCAGCCAAGGAAATTGCAGAAAGTTGATAAGAATATGAATCACGATCATTATGCAGACAGCTACATCCAAGGCATTTTGGAAGGCACCAAGACAATCGCATTGGTTGGAGCTAGCAACAAGCCAGAACGCGCCAGCTTCCGCGTTTTGAACTACCTGCTGGAAGAAGGGTATACCGTTTATCCGATCAATCCCGGTCAGGCCGGAACCGAGATCGCAGGCGCAAAAGTCTATGCTTCCCTGACTGACCTTCCAGAACCTGTCGACATGGTAGATGTCTTCCGCAATTCAGAAGCGGCTGGCGGTGTCATTGATGAGGTAATCGCTCTGCCAACGCTCCCCAAAGCAATCTGGCTTCAGCTGGGTGTGAGAAACGACGAGGCAGCAGCGCGAGCTGAAGACAAGGGAATCAAAGTGGTAATGGACCGCTGCCCTAAGATCGAAATTCCACGTCTGGCATCAGTTGCAGCCAGCTAAACACTCCGATAAGGCGCTCTCGATGCCGCGAAAATTGAGAGCGCATCCGATAAGTTAGAACGATTTTCCAATCTCGCCAAGCAGAAGCGAACAGAATTTCAAACATCAAATAGTCGGCAAGTTGCTTGAGCTTTCTGCAAGAGTGAAGAGCGCTCATCTTTTCATCTGAGCTTGCCAACCTCCGGTTGCCCCCTCATAGTTCCTAGCGGGAAATTATATAAATTTCAGCAGAGAATGACGCGCCTGTTCCAAGGGTTTGCAAACCATACACCTTGCGCAGAACCGTTCCATCCTGCAAGCGCATTGAAAGGACTGCCTTATGAGCGATCACACCCCAGGCTTTGATACCCTTGCAATCCACGCAGGCGCGAAACCAGACCCAACCACAGGCGCGCGCGCAACACCAATCTACCAAACCACATCTTTCGTGTTTGAGGATGTAGACCACGCTGCGTCCTTGTTTGGCCTGCAAGCATTTGGCAACATCTATACTCGCATCACAAACCCAACCACCGCTGTTCTTGAAGAGCGCGTGGCAACATTGGAAGGCGGCACTGCAGCTCTGGCCGTGGCATCCGGCCACGCCGCACAGCTTCTGGCCTTCCACGCCCTCATGACACCTGGCTGTAACATCGTCGCTTCCAAGCGCATGTATGGCGGCACCATCAACCAGCTCAACCATTCTTTCAAAAGCTTCGGTTGGGATGTAAAATGGGCAGAAGGTCTGGACGCACAAAGCTTCGCAGACCAGATCGACGAAAACACCCGTGCCGTCTTCATCGAAAGTGTCGCCAATCCAGGCGGCGTTATCATGGATATCGAGGGCATCTCAGCAGTGGCCAAAGATGCTGGCGCGCCTCTTATCGTCGACAATACGATGGCAACCCCATACCTCTGCCAGCCAATCAAACACGGCGCAGACATCGTGTTGCATTCCCTGACCAAGTTCATGGGTGGACATGGCAACTCCATGGGCGGTGCCATTGTTGATGCCGGTACATTCGATTGGGCAGCATCTGGCAAGTATCCAATGCTGACCGAACCTCGCCCAGAATACAACGACATGCGCCTGTTTGAGACCTTCGGCAACATCGCCTTTGCGATCTGCTGTCGGGTACTGGGCCTACGAGATCTCGGCCCTGCTATCTCACCGCAAAATGCCTTCATGCTCATCACAGGCATCGAGACACTTGCGCTGCGCATGCAGAAACACTCTGACAATGCCTTGAAGGTCGCTGAGTTCCTCCAAAGCCATCCAGCTGTCAGCTGGGTTTCTTATGCAGGCCTCGCCAATGACCCATTCCATCAGGCACATCAGAAGTACTGCCCGAAAGGCGCAGGCGCAGTCTTCACCTTCGGCCTGAAAGGTGGCTATGAGTCGGGCGTTGAACTGGTAAAAGGTCTGGAGTTATTCTCTCACCTTGCTAATATTGGCGACACCCGCTCGCTCGTCATCCATCCAGCGTCTACCACACACCGCCAGCTGTCTGATGCTCAAAAAACTGCTGCTGGAGCAGGCCCGGATGTTGTTCGTGTTTCCATTGGCATTGAAGATGTTGCTGATATCATCGCAGATCTGAAACAAGCCCTCGAAAAGGCATAATACCTTTATATTTCAATGCGGTATGATTGGAAAATGAATCAATCTGCCAGCAATGATCGCTCAACAAAAAAAGGCGCCCACAAGGCGCCTTTTTCGATTCCACATCAACCACTTAGTCAGACAAACTGAATCATCATCTCAACGCAGCTTCTTTTTCGCGGCGAAGCAGACAAACCTGCTCGACAGCAAGTGCCAGAACAATAAGCGCCATCGCCTGATGCGCCAATGCGCGATCCATCGGCACCATGCCAAGCAGCGTCACAACACCAAGGAATACCTGAACAACAATCGCCACCATCAACCAGCTGGCATTGCTTTTCAGCACGCTCTCTCTGTTGCCGCGCATCAGATAAAAACCCTGCACAAACACAGCAATCACCAGCGCATAAGCGATCATGCGGTGCTGGAACTGCACCATCATCACATTCTCGAAAAAGTTGATCCACCAAGGAGACATGACAAACAAACCTGATGGAATAATCTGCCCATCCATCAGCGGCCAGGTGTTAAAGGTCAGCCCAGCATTGAGGCCTGCGACCAGTGCTCCGAGGAACAGCTGAAAGAGCACCAAGCCAACAATGGCATATGCACCAAACAAACCATCACCAAACACATTCCAGCCTTCACGCTCAAGCTCTGGGCGGCGCTTCAACACAGCTGCTAGATAATACAGGTAAGCAAACAGAATACAGGCCACACTCAAGTGCACAGCAAGACGGTACTGGCTCACATCTACGCGGTTCACAAGGCCAGACGCAACCATCCACCAGCCAATCGCCCCCTGCAATCCACCAAGCAAGAACGCAACCACAAGCCGCGGCTTAAGCCATGAGCTCACCTGTCCACGAGCCCAAAACCACACAAGCGGGATGAAGAAGAAGAGCCCAATCACCCGGCCCAGCAAGCGGTGTCCCCACTCCCACCAGAAGATGGACTTAAACTCGCCAAGCGTCATACCCTCATTGAGCAGCTTGTACTGCGGGATCTGTTTGTATTTCTCAAACTCCTCCGCCCATTCAGCTGCACTCAGTGGTGGAATGGCGCCATGTATTGGCTTCCATTCAGTAATGGAAAGGCCGGATTCGGTCAGGCGGGTCGCCCCGCCCACAACAACCATAGCCAAAATCAGGAAGCAGATAAACAGCAACCACACGCGAATTTGCCTGCGGTTGGAAAGGTCTTGAGCAGAAAGATCTGAACTGTAGAACGGAGTAGACATGACACCTATTCGAAGAACTTGTTTGCCCCTATATATGTCAGATCAGCAGCCAAATCAGGAAAAATACGCAGATCCTCACAGCAGTCTAGACAAATTACCTAGATTTTTCAGGTGAAAGTCAGTCATGCAATAGCACTGCTGTGTCATAGACTTAGAGAACACGAAAGCGGGTCTGCACAATCTAAATTGCAAATTATCAGCAAGATCCTCTTGAAAAATATATGCATTTTGAACTATGGCTTGCGCGGAAAAGAAAGGCCCTACGCAAAGAGGCTTTCAAGGAGAACTCTATGGTTTCGCCATTTCGCCGTTTCATCGGCATGGTATTTTTAGTGACTTTTGTTCTTGTCTATATCTTCCTGGCAATGGTCATTGGCGATATAACAATGGCGGGCAAGCATTGGTCTATTAAGCTTATCTTTTTTGCAATTGCTGGTTTGATCTGGGTAGTTCCGGCGGGATTGATTATCAGCTGGACCTATAAAAAGCGCTAGGACCTAAAGGTTCAAGCCCTGATCAAAGCTCACGCTCTTCTCAAAAAAGACCGGACGCGCTTCACCGCGTAGTAAGCCGCAAATGCGGCTCCGGTCAAATACACATCAACCATTCTTTGCTGTTGATGTAATCCATTCAATGAGACACGCGGCAAATGATAGCGTCGCTTGAGATTTTCCGTAGTCAAGGTTCCCGGTTGCGTCGTCACAGCCGCCGCAAAACTCAGTTCCTCTGCAACACTTTCACAACGTTTATCAACCGCTTCTGCAAAACCATAAGGATACGCCAAAACCGTCGGCGTCTTGCCTAACTGCGCAGTCATCTCCTCCAGCCCTGCCTGAATATGCTGTCGGATGTCCTCTCGGGTAGAAAGCCGCGCCAACATCGGATGAGTGTCCGTATGTGCGCCCAGGCTGACCAGTGGATCCTGAGAGAATGCACGCAACTCTTCAAAAGACAGAATCAGCTCTCGGCAAAGCACTCGCCAATCCAATCCATAACGCTCTGCAGCCTCCCGAATAACTGCCCGCTGTTTAGCCTCTGGCACCTCGCTGATAAGCATGCAGCGCGCTGATACAAACGATGCCTCTTTATGCTTTAAAGAGGTGCAATCATAATCAAACTGTTTGTCTTCATATCGGAATGAGATGTGGTCATTCTCAGCGATGAGCTGTTCTATGATAATCCACCACAGCTCAGAGTTATGCTTGCTGTACTCGCTGCTGATAAAAACGGTGAAAGGAACATCGAGTTCCTTTAGCACGGGATAAGCCACATCCCGGTTATCTTTATAACCATCATCAAAAGTCAAAACCGCAAACTTCTGAGAGCATTGCCTTTTGCTTTGAAGCCGTTCCAAAGCATCATCCAGTGAAATAAACTCGTATCCCGCCTGCCGAACCTGAATAACGGTTTTACGCAAAAATTCGGGTGTAACTTCAAGCAGTTTATTAGGCTGAAAGGACCCAGTTGCTTCAGGCAGAACACGATGAAGCGTAAAAATAATGCCATCACCAGCGGTCATGTTCCTGAATAATCTGGCAGGCCCACGGCTACTTAAAAAGTAGCTGGCGTAATCAATAAATAAATGCTTGAAGGACTTCCGCACGGAGACCCCCTAGTTCCAAACCGAATATCTCTCAAATTGTAACTGGGAATTATTTACGATTAATTTCAATTTGGGTTGCTCTACCTAGTTAGATTTGAGATTCATTAAGAGCTTGGAACTAATAATTCCTTGTATTTTATTTAGGGCATTTTTCAATGGCACTTTCACAATCCACGTCAAACAGCGAGCGCTCTAACCGTGCTGATTGTAATAACACGCTGGATTTGAATAAGCTTTCTTTTCAGATCATCTCAGATGAAGACTTGTCAAAACTGCGAAGTGATTGGCTCGTTCTGGAAGCTTCAGGCGATGGAAGTGCCTATCACGCCTATGAATGGTGTAAAAGCTGGGTGGAGCATGTTGCCCACTCAGAAAGAGCCACCACACTGATTGTTGCCGGATACATCGGCGCAAAACTCCACGTCCTACTACCTCTCGCTCTCCATCAGTGCCACCTTGCAAAAACCGCCCGATGGCTCGGGGAGGAAATCTTCAACCAGAACACGGGCTATTGGTCTCAAGAGCTATTACAAGCTCCGCAGGCACATTTTCTCCGCCCTCGTCTGGTCGCAACCCTCAAAGCATGGGGCGTTGATCTCATCCACCTTGGCAACATGGCAAGGCGTGTGGGCACCTACGACAACCCGTTAATCTGTTTGGATGACACCACGAGCACCAATGCAATCTATCCGTTTGAGCTAACAAGCCCTGCGGAAGAATTCGTCAAAGCAAAACGCTCTAAAGGTGCCCGCAAAAAGCACCGCAGTAAACTTAGCAAACTTCAGTCACTGGGAACGCTCAGCTTCAAGGCTGAAGTCACAAAAGAAGGCGCAGCCGCAGCCGTTGATGCCATGATTAGGCAGCGAGAACTCCGTCAGGCTGAGACAGGTATTCCAACCGCCTTCGCTCTTCCCAACTACCAGTGTTTCGTGCGTGAGGCCTTCACAAACCTTTCGCAAGACGACAGCCCATCAAAACCGGTGATTTACAGCCTGAAGCTTGATGATGAGATCATCAGCACATGCCTCAGTCTTATGTCTGGAAAACGAGTATATTGCTACTGCACCTCCATCATTAATGGCGAACTGATGCGACATAGTCCGGGCGAGTTGCTCATGCAGCACGTCATTGAGGACATGTGCAATGAAGGCATGGAGATTTTTGACTTTGGATTGGGCGAAGAACGTTTCAAGCTGGCATGGGCTGAACCAGAACACTTAAAGGACTGGATCGAGCCACTCACTTTCAAAGGAAAGCTCGTCGCAGCTCTCGAAAACGTCATACTCAGCTCTAAGCGCAAACTCAGAAACAACGAGCGTTTTTGGCAGCTTTACAGGCGTGTCCGTGGAATTTTCGCTCGCATACAGCACTAAGCTCACTCAAAACATTTTGAACAGCTTTTATGCTGCCATATCAACCTGTAGCCAAGCCGCAGCTTCATTGCTGACCACTCGCTCCACCTCAACGGGTGCCTTGGTGTGCTTTTCAAGAATGGTCAGAGCTTTTTCCAGCTCAGGGCCAGCTGGTGACCCGTCAGTTGCAATAATTACGCGATCCGCTTCAGAAAGCATCTGCGCGCAAATCAAGCTCGGTTCGATAAGCCCGAGATCAGCCACGATTACGTCATACGTCAGATCCAGGGCTTCCATAATGAGATTATAGCGCCCGCCATAAACCACTTCATCACGAATAGGCATGACACCTGATTGTATCACATGCGCACGGGAAACAGGGTCGCGGTGGATCACGTTCGTAAAGGCCGCCTCGCCTTCCAACAACTCGGCAAAACCCGGCTTCAGCGGATCATCAGAACCCTCTTCAGCCTGAGGCACATCCCCAACTTCTTCAAGCGGCGTTTCTTTGAGGATGGACTGAGCCCCTTCACCGCCTTCAGACCGCACCTCGACGACCACAGGCATAATACCGCGCTCGGCAATCTTGCGCGTACAGCTTAGGGCAACGCGTGAAGACAGGCTTTCATCCTCCACGCTCAGCACAACCACACGGCCAACTTTTGCTAGCTGATTAGCGTTATCAGCCTTGACTTCTTTTAGAGTGATTGACGAAACCTCAGCACTTGCTTCTTCTTCCTCAAACTCCTCGTCAAACTCTTCTTCTTCGCGTGCTTCGTCATGCTCTTCTTCAAAAGCTTCATCCTCAGCAAGTTCAGTCATTTCCTCTTGAGGCTCTTCCTCCTCTGAGGTTTTTTGCTCCTCATCAGACTTATCTTCCTCTTCAACAAAGGAAGGCTTCAGCTCGACAGGAGGAGCGACAACAGCATGGCTGCGGGTCGTTGCATCCACCACGCTTTCAAGCGCATTAGAGGTTGCTGTACCAGTCGCTTCTTTCGGATTAGCGGCAGGTGCTGTTGGCGTAGAAAATGTTTCTCGGCGCAAAACTTCACCAGCAATCAAAGCACGTGCAATCACCCAGAGGCAGCCGAGGAAGAACGCGGCAAAACCAGCAATCGCAGCAAGCGCAGAAGGCTTCCGGCCAGACGGCTCACTTGGCACAGACGCACGCGAAATCACACGGGAGTCAGCATTCAACACACCAACACCCTGCAGCACTTCTGCTTCACGCAAGCTCACAAGTAACTGGTTCAGCTGCTCTTCTTTGGAGCGTGCTTCTCGCTGCAACTCCTGCAAATGAACCTGATCAGCGCCCGAACGGGCAGCTTCTACCTTCAACGCATTCACCTGCTCATTGAGAGCGACATAACGGTCCTGAGCAATCTTGGCATCATTCTCAAGACCAATAACAATTTTCTCCGCCTCAGCGCGGATCTGACGATCGTACCCACGCAACTGGGAACGCAGTGCTTTGATCTGCGGGTGATTTGGCAAGAGCGTAGTTGAAAGCTCCGCAATACGATTTTCCAGCGCCAACTGACGCTCGCGCAAGCGTTGGATTAGAGAAGAAGCCAGAACCTGCGTCGCAGTTTCCAAAGACCCACCATCCTCCAGCAAGGATCGGATCTGTCGCGCCTGAGCTTCAGCCTGCGACTTTGCCACGATGGCGGAAGAAACCTGAGAGTTGAGCTCGGCCAGCTGCTGTTGGTTTAGCGTCCTGTTTTCGGACCCAAGCAACAGGTCTGCTCCCGCACGAAACTCCGCAACGGTCTTTTTCGCAGCCTCAACTTCGTTTTCGAGGCGCGCAACCTGCGGCGCAAGCGCATCAGCCGTGTTATTGGTCACCGCGCGCTTCGCATTATCCTGCAGCATGCGATATTCGTTGATCACCGTGTTAGCAACACGCGCTGCAAGCTCAGGATCTTTGCTTGTAAAACGCACTGCGATAACGCGGGATCCGTCGACCTGATACACATCCAGATTGCTCGTGAATTTGTTCAGCAGCCGCTCTGCTTCACTCATCTGACCAGATGTCGGCTCAAGCCCAACACGGGTCATCAATTGATCGACAAGGCCCGGTTTGCTTATGGCCGCAAAAACACTGTTGTTCGCAAGATCAAGTGTTTGCACAACATGGCGCGCCAAATCGCGTGACTGCAGCAACTGTACTTGGCTAGCAATGCCTTCTTTATCCAGCAGAGAACGTTCCTGCTCGCTGTTACGGATTTGGCCTGGCAGGATAATTTTGGCTGTATCAATGAGGACTTTGGATTCGCTTGTGTATTTGGCAGTTTGCTTGCTGGCCAGGTAAAAAGTGCCGAAGGCGATCAGCGCTGCAAAAGGGATCACCCAAAGGAGCCCCTTAAACACTTTTTTGAACAGCACGCCCATATCAAGAAAGACATCTTCTTGCGGCACAGCCCACTTCCCCACTCAATACAAAGCCCGAAACAATTTTCAATCACAAGAATGCATAGACAGGGTAACCAAGTTATTAAGCACCTTAATCAAATGCTGGAAAGAAACGACAAAGCGCCCAACAATTCTTGCAAAATTAACTAGAGGATAATTACAATATTTATACTCTGTTAACCTTGAGCGCCGAAACATACTCCCAATGAATTTAAAGGATTTCGTAATGCGCCCGCGCCTACTAGCAGTTATTGCTGGCTTAACTCTGTTAACGAGTTGTTCATCATATAAAAAGCCAGAGCCTGCTTTTCATGAGGAACTGGTCCAGCCATACACTCTTGCTGCAAGCGACGAAGTCCGTATTATTGTTTTTGGACAGGCTGATCTGTCCAATACCTACAAGATTGATCAGGGCGGCAGCCTCGCCTTCCCACTAATCGGTCAGATCAACGCAACTGGCAAAACTCCAAAACAACTCGCAAGCATAATCCGCACCCGTCTGAAAAACGGTTTCATCCGCGATCCAGATGTATCTGTGGAAGTTGCCGTCTACCGACCAATTTTCATCATGGGTGAAGTCAGAAACGCGGGCCAATACGCATACCTGCCGGGCATGACCGTGCAAAATGCCGTCGCCACCGCTGGAGGCTTCACTGCAAGAGCCCGCCAACAGGATGTTGATCTAACGCGTCAGATCGGTGGCGAAATTGCCAGCGGACCGGCACCAATCACAGCGCCTGTGCGCCCTGGGGACACGCTCTATGTGCATGAAAGGCTCTTTTAAATTAAGAGCATGCACTCTACATGCCTTTGCGTTTTATTAGTCTAAAACCCACGATTAAGAATTAATTAACCCTGTCGATTAACAGGTCAAACAGTATTTTAAGCTAGCAATAAACTCAGTTGCGCGGCGGTCTGTGCTGGGGAGCATCAGACAATGCATGCGCGGTGGGGAGTTTGCTGCGGATGTCTACGGACAAGCTGAAAATCGTTCATTGCATACGTGCGCCTTTAGGTGGCGCGTTTCGTCATCTTATAGATCTTGCCGAAGAGCAGATCGAGATGGGCCATGAGCTTGGCATTGTCTGTGCCTCCAACGCTATACCTCCCTCATCAATGAAACAATTAGAAGCCTTAAAGACTAGTCTTTCCCTTGGCTTACTCACAGTTCCCATGGCGCGTTCGCTCGCTCCCAAAGACCTTTTCAGCTTCTACAAACTCACAAAACACCTTACCCCTTTAAAGCCGGATGTCTTGCACGGTCATGGCGCGAAAGGTGGCGTCTGGGCACGCACCATAGGGTCTGCACTGAGGCTGAGGGGAATCAATACCCAGCGCGTTTACAGCCCTCACGGCGGCAGCTTGCACTACGATTTCTCAACCACATCAGGCAAAGTTTACATCACGCTTGAAAAGCTCTTGAGACCACTCACCGACTCACTCGTGTTTACCAGTGCGTTTGAGCAAGCAGCTTATCAACAAAAGATCGGCTTGAGCGGTAATCCTCCACACCACAAAATCGTACATAACGGTTTGCGGCAAGCAGAGTTCCAACGCAGCACAACTCATGAGAATGCAGCCGACCTACTCTTCGTCGGAGAACTTCGTCTTTTGAAAGGCGTCGACCTGCTCATCAATGCTCTGGATGACTTGCACAAAAACTCCAGTACCAAGCCAACCCTTGCAATTGTAGGAGATGGTCCAGATCGTGCTCTGTTTGAGCAAATGGTTCGAGATAAAAATCTGCAAGCCTACGTTACCTTCCATGGGTTCTTGCCACTCAGTCAAGCTCTTCCACTCGGCAAAACAGCAGTCATCCCCTCACGAGCAGAAGCTCTGCCGTATATCGTGTTGGAACTCCTTGCTGCACAAAAACCGCTGATCACAACCCGCGTTGGCGGCATACCTGAGATTTATGCAGAGCATCACAAGACACTTGTTCAGCCCGATGATCAACAAGCGCTGACAAAAGCAGTCCGTTGGGTGCTCTCTCACCCTGACGAGCAAATCCAGCTGAGCCAGAAACTACAGAACCATTTGAAAATGAATTTTACTCTGCCGCAAATGGCGCAGAGCATCACCCAACTTTATCACCCTGTTCAAAGTGCAAAAGATGAACTGGCAGACGCCTCACAGCAGTCTCAACAGTCCACGCTGCACTCACAAAACAAACTCACTTAGGCGCACGGCACAATGGTCAAGCATCGCTTCAATGTAATTGAGAGTGGCCCGTCACCTGATGACCAATCCGGGACGAACGGTCAGCAGATTTCTTCGACAAAAAATGAAGATACCACAACAAGCAACCTGTCCAAGGATGCTCTGGAGGTGGCTGCAACCCTGCGCACCAACACCATCTCTAAAACGGTTTTCGATGGTTTCATGCGCTGTTCGGATGCAGCCCTGATCGTTCTGACAGGTATTGTCGCCTATCTGAGCGGAGCCTCCCTTGATATCCCGCCTCTCTGGCAAATCTTCGCACTGTTCGAAGCATCCCTGATTGGCGTCATGCTGTTTCAAATGGCTGATCTGTATCAGGCCAACGCCCTGCAAAAAGTCGTGGCTCAGGCCATGCGTCTCATCACAGCATGGGCACTGGTATTTGCGGCTTTGATCACGTCTCTGCTACTTATCCTGCCATCTACGGAAATTCCGCAGGCCTTCCTGCTGAAGTGGTTTGTGAGCGGGGCTGTGGTCCTCACAATCTTCCGAATGGTCATGCGTGGCTTTATCGTGCGCTGGACTCGCATGGGTCGCTTGAGCCGCAGAGCAGTCCTCGTCGGAGGTGGGCAAAGTGCTGCTGATCTCATCGCAGAACTTGAGCGCCAACCAAACAATGACATTGAGATTTGCGGGATTTTTGATGATCGTTCAAATGATCGTTCCCCGCCAAGCGTCGCTGGCTACCAAAAGCTTGGCAACGTTTCTGATCTGGTAGAGTTCGCCCGCATCGCACAAATCGACATGTTGCTGGTGACGATCCCGATCCGCGCCGAAAAACGCATCATTCAGCTGCTGGAAAAGCTCTGGGTTCTCCCGGTCGATATCCGCCTCTCAGCGCATGCAGACAAACTCCGCTTCCGCCAAAGGGCCTCGTCTTTCGTTGGCGCAGTGCCGTTTGTCGATGTTCTTGAAAAACCGATCGCGGATTGGGACACAATCGCAAAGCGCGCCTTCGATATCTTCTTCGCAAGCATTTCGTTGATTGCCCTCTCTCCGGTCATGCTGGTCACAGCATTGCTGATCAAACTGGACAGCCCCGGCCCGGTCATCTTTCGACAGAAGCGCTACGGCTTTAACAACGAGTTGATTGACGTCTTCAAGTTCCGCTCCATGTACCACAACATGACAGACGCCAACGCCTCAAAACTGGTGACCAAAGGCGATCCACGCGTTACCAAAATTGGCCGCATCATCCGCAAGACCTCCATTGACGAGTTGCCTCAGCTGATGAACGTACTGATGGGACAGCTCTCTCTCGTCGGCCCTCGCCCGCACGCTCTCTCCGCAAAAGCTGAAGATCGCCTCTACGAGAATGTGGTGGATGGCTATTTCGCACGCCACAAGGTCAAACCAGGTGTCACTGGTTGGGCGCAAATCAAAGGTTGGCGCGGCGAAACGGATACCGAAGACAAGATCCAGAAGCGTGTCGAATGCGACATCTACTACATTGAAAACTGGTCCGTTTTCTTTGATCTCTATATCTTGATTAAAACACCGTTCTGCCTTCTGGAAACGGAAAACGCATATTGACCGATTTATCGCGCCCACACGATGCAATCAGAAATGCACGCCCCTTTTGGTACGTGCCTCTGACAATCGGCACAGAAACAATAGCCAGAGCGCTGTTGTTCCTGACCGCATCTGTGAGCGCACTCGTTATCATCGAACCAGCTCCCTATGACCTTCTAATCGCCCTCTTGTTGGTGGGTTGGTCCTTCTTTGGGCTGGAATTGCGTAAGGACATTCTGCCTCTTCTGATTTTGCTGTGTTTTTACATAGCAGGCGGAATTCTTGCCTTACCCGCAGCCGCAGACACCAAAGAAGCCGTCACTTTCTACGCCGTAACGATCTTCCTGGCGTTTTCATCCTTCTTGTATGCAGCAACCCTGTCTGCAAAAATTGAACGGATAGACATTCTTGAGAAGGGCTATTTGCTGGCAGCTCTGTTTGCCACCCTGCTTGCCATTGCAGGTTACTTCAACGCCTTCCCCGGCGCTTATGACCAGTTCACCCTGTATGGCCGCGCAAAAGGCACCTTCAAGGATCCAAACGTCTACGGCCCATTTCTGCTCTTGCCAACGCTGCTAATAACCTACGACATTCTAACCAAACCTTTGCGAGAGAACATCTTCAAGTCAGGCGCCCTGCTCATCCTCTTGCTGGGAGCGTTCCTCTCTTTCTCCCGAGCAGCATGGGGCATGACACTGGGTGGCGCACTCATGGTGTTTCTCCTCGTCTTCATCAACGAGCAGCGCTCACTCCCACGCATAAAGCTGCTCGGTATCCTTGGTCTTGCAGGTATCGGCCTCATCATTGCGCTGTTTGCAATTCTTTCAATTGAATCGATATCGGAGATGTTCACGCTTCGCGCCAAGCTCGTGCAGGATTATGACGGCGCACGTTTAGGACGTTTTGGACGCTGGGGGGAAGGCTTCACACTTGTCACAGAACGCCCGTTTGGTCTTGGTGTCGGCGGCTTTAACTCCATATTCCCAGAGGATGAGCACAACGCCTACCTCAAAGCCTTTACAACCTACGGGTGGCTTGGTGGCCTGTCCTATATAACGCTTGTTTTTTGGACATTGATCAAAGCTTTGCCGCTGGTTTTCAAGCCACGGCCTTGGCAGAAATACATCATCTGCACCTACGTCGCGTTCCTGCTACACGCTTGTGTTAGCTTCATTATCGACACAGATCATTGGCGCCACTACTTTCTGCTACTCGGCATTCTGTGGGCCATCATCGCAGCGGAATCCGGCATCTCACGCTACAGGCGTTTTCCACCAGCACAATAAGCTCAGTTTCATTTGATCCTTGATCGGACAACCTGAATTAGGTAGGAAAGTTGTGTGGTAAGCTGTTAAGGCAGCTCCACAAATAGGAATACTTGCATATGCGGCACCGCACCCAGGCGCAAGGTTCCTCACGGTTCGGGTAGTAGCGCAGCCTGGTAGCGCACTTCACTGGGGGTGAAGGGGTCGTCGGTTCAAATCCGGCCTACCCGACCATTTTTTTCAATAGGTTACGATATAAAAGTAAAGTAGCGCCTTGGTACGTTTGTACCGAAGAACTGCTGTAGTTCTGCTATTTGAATGCCTCAAACCGCATATTGCTCCACAGCCCAAAATCTTATTATAACAAAACATATTTGCCTCTGGGATGAGTGTTCGGTTCCATACAAACACCTGCCCCGAATCCCCGTTTCAGCGAGGAGAACGGAAAGTGACGGACAATCCAGTCACATTGAAAGACCTAGAAGAGCTCAAGGCTCCAGTACGCGCTCACTGCAATAGCTGTGCTAAAGCCGCGTATGTGGCCACCGAAGGAATGCCAGAAAACACGATCGTAATTCACATTGCACGACGATTGCGCTGTTCGCGTTGTGGATCAACGGACATTGTGAGCCGGCCTTGCTATGAACACATGATGCCTCCCTTCGAGTAACTTGCCGCAGAACAAAAAATTGATAAATCACTTCTACCGCTTGCTTCAACAGGACACACTGCCCAGCCTCATTTGAAAAGAACTCGACGCCGCATTCGATGATGCGAGCGCCATTTGTTCTCATATTGGGTTGTGGCGTCAGTTTGAGATAATCAGCTCAGAAACTTGTTTTCCCGCACCTTTCGCAATGGAATAGTTCAGGCTAACAATATCCTGCTTAAAGCCATCAAAGGTCTGTCGCGTTTCGTCCCTATCATTCAGCGAGAGAATGAAACGACCAGTGATCTTGGAAAGCCGTTCTGCCATCTCGGCAAAGTCGGAGCGTTCAAATACCCCCTTGCCGTAATCTGTCTCAGCACCCCAGTAAGGTGGGTCCAAATAGAACAGTGTCTGTTCTCCATCATAACGCTCTATACAAGCACGCCAATCCAGATTCTCTATGGT
Organism: Pseudovibrio sp. Ad46; assembly: GCF_001623065.1. Lineage (NCBI taxonomy): Bacteria > Pseudomonadati > Pseudomonadota > Alphaproteobacteria > Hyphomicrobiales > Stappiaceae > Pseudovibrio > Pseudovibrio sp. Ad46. The sequence goes on from NZ_LMCG01000072.1 coordinate 53,428, forward strand.
TACTGCAGACAGCCTGACGGCAACTTTCTCTATGTTGTTCAGCACGCGCTTCACGTTAAAGCGGGACGGACGTTCTACCGCAATGCCGAAAGACTGACCTACTGACTTACCACCAAATGCGAGCCGTTGGAGGTAGTAGAAGCGAACAGCTCTTTGAATGTCAGTCAGATGATCCAATCCACTGCCTTTGAGGGATTCAAATTCTTCACGTGAGGCAAACATGTATTCCAAGCTTCGCAAGAACTCAGCTTTGTGTGAACGCAAAACACGAAAGAACGTGACAATCTCACTATTGATGTCGTTGATCACTTCATATTTGGTGACAGAGCTTCTCTTGAAAAACACCCCACCCATTCCACAGAACACATCCACATAACTCTGGTGAGACGTTTGATTGATCTTACTGACAATTCGGGCAGCAAGCTGGCTTTTGCCGCCAAGATAGGGTGCCACCGGTTCAGCATTGACCGGAGCGACTTCTCCAAACAAGTTCATCTTGAAGTTTACTCTTAAGATATGGCAAGATTTCCCAACCATACAATTAACACTGTATGGTTTGATGGGAATGAGCCTTTCAGCTTTCTTAAAGCTCTCACGGACTGATTTGACAATGCCCGTAGATTGACGTGTTCACGCACGTCATTCTTCCCACCATAGCTCTGGTGGGCATCGAAAAAGGAGGGATCGTGGGAAATAGTAACTCGTGACCACTAGCGGATCTGAAAAAATAGTCCGACGCATACTAGCAAGAGTGAGGCTTCAACTTAAGATTGCTAACAATTAATCTGAACTCACCTCACTTTAAGGTCATTCACGCAGTTCCATCAAAGGGGCACCGATCTAAATGTCCGCGCCCGAGAGGCAAGATCAGCTTTAGACTGCCATATAGTTCTATAACCCGATAAGATCTTATTCATCGCTTGACGGACAGTCAGCAGATCAGGCTTATTACAACCATTACCTGTAGCTTACTTGATAAGGGGTGGAGCTACATAAGAGCAACGTTTATTTCCTCAATCAAACCGACCTATCTCAATCCGACAAAGGAGGCAACAAGTTTGGAAGATAATGAAAATTCTCTCCCGCGCCTTGTACATAACGTTGATCCTGCACGCGTTATCCTAAAATCTATTCGTGATGGGGTTATGCCAGCCGCCGTCAAGGCGAAGCACCCTGACATCGATGTTGATCATATTTATAAATCGCTTCAAGCTCGTGGCCTCATTGATCATATTGAAATCATTCTGAATTCACCTGGCAAGGGGAGCGAATACTATTTAACAGATAAAGGTCAAAGGTGGCTGCAAACATACGATTATTGGGAACGAGTTAAATTCAAACTCTCGAAGTGGCAGTTGTTAGGGGGGATTATCTTTGGCATTTCGATAAATTTCGTATCAAATTTGATTTGGCCTCTATTGCCCTTTGACTTTGGGCAACGAATAAAAGACGATCAAGGAGATGTAGAAACGTATGATCTGACAGCTCCTCTAGACCATAACATGGCCGTCGAGAACATGATAAAAGAGACACCTTCGGTGGTCGTTGATCTAGAAGGTGCGAAAGGTAGCTTTGAGAGCTTTTCTCAGGGGTTATATGAGGGTATGGGATTGTTTGGATTTGCCTTCCCGTTTATCACCACAGCAATCTTAGTTTGGGTCTTCACAGTTCTGTTCACTCCAATAGCTCTGAGCAAAATTCGTTCAAAAAGCAAAGCGCAAGCCCAAACGGACAACTAAGTGAAGGATGTGGGTATTGCGGAGTTAAGTGAGAGACCTAAAATCTTAGCTCCCTCACTTCGAGACAACAATTGTCCTTGTCGCCCTCTAAGTCGAGGAGGTCCATTTTTTGTAGCTTAAAGATGTCTCGCTTGTTTGGAGATAGTCTTTCAGACTTTAAAGAAATAAAAATATATCTTATTGCGCAATAATCATATCACGGTCTTTGCTGATTCCAGACAGATCACAATACGTCCTTCTTCTTAAATGGGAAAAAAGCCATATCGACCCAGTTCTTTATTCTTGGTGAATTGGATTACATTTCCATATTCATGGATATTACTAGGAACTGATTTCTTATTCTCCAACACTATCGTTTGCATGCGGGACCAGTCTTCAAGACTATCGAAGAAGTTCTTGTTCAGATCGGTATGGGAGATTTCATCCACTTCGTCCGGTTCCTCATATGCAATTAACGGAGAATCTAGGACGACAAAACCGGTATGTGGTAGCTTTTTGTTCTGTAGACAAAGAGAGAGACCTAATGTAACAGCCGAATGAGTGATGGACCGATGCCCTTTACCATTGCTTCGGCGATGCTTGCCATTAATTACGATGTCATTTGTATCACTCGAAAAATGCACATTTTGGGAATTGGGCAACTTCCAGTCATCTAAAAATTCACCAACATCTCGAGCCAAATCAAATAGTGAGGTTTCCGGAATTTTGTTTTCGGTAGTTTCTTGTTCTAGAGCTTGCACCTCAGAGTTTTCGTTTAATTTGACTTCCAGTTTTTTCAACGAGTCGAAGAGTTCAATCGCCCGTGATACTTCGGACTTCTTTGCAATAAGTAGAGAGTAATCAGCTCTGGATGTAGTCAAATCAGGTTGCAAATCTTGCAACTGAAGGGTCCAGGTATCCAAACGTTCTCGCTGTTTGGTGACACTATCAATGAGCTGATGTTCTTCCAATGAAAGCTGACTGAGAGTGCTTACTAACTCTCCTTGCAATAATGCAACTTTTGCTTTTTCAGCTTTGGCTGCAATAGTGACTTCATTGATGTCCCCTTCACACAGATGATCACTACTATGGTTGTCCGGAGAAGCACCACATAATGGGCAGAGTTCGTCAGGCAGGGCAGCTATCAGATTGCCTGACTCTATGATTCCATCCAGGCGCGATATATCTGAAACATAGTGTTTGAGCAGCAAGTTGAAACGGCTAATCATAGTTCCTACTTCAACCAACCGCTCAGATTTTTCTCTAAATATACGCTGCTCATCGTTCTTTCGCGAGAGAACTTCATGATAATTACTTTGGTGGATTGTTAACGATGAGTTGGCATCCTCAATTGACACCTCAAGCTTTGAAAGCTGGGAAGCGAGTTCGTCGATGGAGGTCTCTTCACTTGCAACCTCCAAGATTTTCTTACGCATTCCATCCACAATTTCATCTAGCACGCTTGCTTTTGCACTTCGCGAAATTCGTGCTTCTTCAATTACTTTTTCTTCGACTAGTGAGCTGTCATCAACTCCAGTTAAAAGAAATCTTAGCCGGGATAGCTCAAAAGTTTTTTCTGTATATTGCCCTGAGAAAAAGGGGGAAATTTCCGATTGAATGTCACTTTCATTTACAAAAAATAGAGGTAAAAGTGTGCGAAGCGTTAAGTTTTTTTTCGTGTTCTTTGCGTTTTTCTTTAGCTCTTTGCCAAAGAGACCAATCTTTTTGAGTAGGAAATTCGAGATGCTGTCGTTCTTTTTCGTGGGTTTTTTTGCTTTCAGAATTTCATGGTTGAGGTTCTCTGCAGCTACTAAGTGAAGCCCCTCATAAAGCTTATAATCCCCACCTCTTATCGAGCGTGTTAAAGTAATTTCAGAATTATCTGAAAACCTTATCCCTAATGAAATATCAGAATATCCTACGTGTTCAGGAAGTTCTTTCGGAGCACTCTCTCTACCCAACATGAAATCAATCGCATCAAGAATTGATGATTTCCCCGTGTTGGATGGGCCATAAATAATGTTTAGGCCGTCTGTGAAAGTGACTGCCGCAGGTTGCTTGCGAGGCCCGCTGAAACAAAGGTGTCTAAGAGTGAAAGTATTTGTCATCGGTTGCCAGCGATCTTTATTTGCTCAAATTGAAATTCAGTTGACCATTGGTCGAATGCTTTGTTGAAGACAGTAGAAAAAGCGTCTTGGTCAACGGTAACGTGGTGGGCTATAACCCAACTTGCTCTTTTCTTTAGATCTTCCATGTAAGGTGCTTGCAGGCTGTCCAATATCACTTTTGCAAGTTCAGTAGCTGAATAGCAAAACCCTGATTGCGTAAGATGCATCTTGACCAGACCTTTTGATTCCATAAGAACTAAACCGCGTTCGACTAATTCACGCCGAATAACTAGCTCACCACTTCTGTTTGGCATCTCTGGGTGGAGGCTCGGAGGCGCGGCTTCGAAATCACCAGTATGAACAACGAGATAATCAAATGCAGACAATTGCTGTAAATCCAATGAGATAGACAAATCGACGACCAAGAGACAAAGAGATCTGACGCCCGTTTCAAAGGAGCTGTTAAAAGTATAAATCCGGTTTGTAGCTTTCTTGATCACTTTTTCCTCCAAACCAATTTATCGTTATTTGCTAATTGATGACAGATCCCCCGCAGCCTTTTTGGTGTAGTAACTCCAGCTAACCCATTTGCAGAAACGTTAAGCGTACTGGCTGTTTTTGTCACTTCTTTCACCCTATCAAACGCGTTGTTGTGATCATCTTCTTCAACATCTTTGACGCCGTGAAAAACTTCATCTTGGAGAGACTCGAAAGTTCCATTGGGCACTGTGTCTCTTGCAAAACTTACAAGTGCTTCAGCATCATAAAAAGTTTGTCTAGATCGAGAAAAATGGCCTTGGAACTTTGGATGACTTACAAGTTCCTCATGGGTTTCTATCGTCACTCCACAATCACTGTATGCTTCTAACAGCTGTTCTACGTAGCGACTCTCTTTTTTGGCGGGTGTAATTGGTGCTAGCTCATTTTCTGGAGCACCAGTTAATCCGCCACCAAATCTTGCCGTAAAATATGGAGTTTTGCGATGTTCCTCAATAACTTCAAGGCTGGGCTTGTATTGGAATATATTGAAATCAAAGGCTTCAACGTATAATTTAAAGCTTCCTTCCAGTTTGATTTGTTGCGATTTAGTAATTTTCGTTGAACAGTTCTTGTCCCACTCTGAGATCATTCTTTTTTTTAGGCTTTCGGAATTCAAGAGAAGTCTTTTTAAAGACTCCCCGCAGTCTTTGGGGGCAAAAAAAAAGTAGTTTTCAGGAACAGATATCCGTTTTTCAAATGAGTGCCAGATAATTTTCGCGGCTTCTAGCAAAGCAGTTGCGGGAGCTAGAGGGACCTTATAGTGCTTGCATTGGAAGTTATCCCACAATCCCGAGAAGCCCTTGTTGGACTTGAATGCAGCGACATCTATACCATAGTCGTTTGCGCCACCAAGCCTTACAACGAGGGAGTATTGGGACTTTTGGAAGTGCGCCCACTCTCGAATAAACTCTTCCCACTGATCGTGATTGAACAACAGAATTAACTGCTGAGGCAAAAACGGCGACTTAGCATTGATGGTATCAGATGACACAGGAAGTGTGGTTGCCGAAGGTACTTCCTGATCCAGTAGCTCTGCTGGGCTTAAGGCAAAATTGTCCACGGCGTACCAATATCTCATTAAAATCAATTTATGGTTGTATCTCAGCATGAATTGCATTTCGAAGCAATTACTACAACTGCGACATTCATGTGCTTTCAGTCTACGAGAAGCCTTTTAATCCGTATATGGCTGTAGTCAGCCTGCGCTCATCGTTGTCGATCAAGTTGAAAGTGTTGCAAAAATATACAAATGGAAGCGAGAAGGTCGTGATGATCACTTCATAGTTCTTATTTTAGCAAGATATTAAAGCAGTCTTTCCGGGCCATTTGCACCACTTTTAGTGGACATCGGTTAGCAGTTGAAGAAATGGGAGCGACAACCTTCTACCCGTTGCGATTTTTTTCGAGCAAGATCGACTTTCGGTAGAGAGTTCTCTCTGACGAGTAGCTCTCGGTGACGGCTCGAACGTCCGGCAAGGGCAAAATTGAGTATTTTTGGATCACTCATGGAGCTACTGTAGAAGCCTTCGGGCGTATCTACCTCAACCGCAAATGGCCCGCATCCTCAGTAATCGCTCGTCGATTACACTATTTTCTCTATGTTATCTTCCAGATGAAAAGCATAATTGCTCTGCCCGGTTCATTATTTCCATCACCGTCGCCCGTACGATTGACATTCCCAATTAGTCAAGAGATTGTGGGAGCAACTTTGTTCAGAAAGCAAGTGAAACAAAGCTCTGATCTTGGTGAGGCTCTGTTTTAACTGCTAGTCACTTTGGTTAACGCCCATATAATAAGCAGGTTTCATTCTTTCCACTCTCAGTTATATCTAATGACAGCAAGGATTACGAATGCCTATTGATCTTTCCGATTGGCTCATTACGACAATTAGCAGCACCGCAGTAATCACTACTGCGGGCTACGTGTTTAAGGATACTCTGGCTAAGTTCTTTGCTAATTCCGTAGAGCATCGGTTCGACAAAAAAATAGAATCTGTAAAATCTGAGTTGAGAACAAGTGAAGCTGAGATTGGTCAGGTAAGATCTTTCATAGCAGAACAAAGGCGTGAGAGAGATACCATAAACCACGCCAAGCGTATCGATGCTGCAGAGAATGCTCTAAAACTTTGTAATGCCTTCCAAAAAATGTCTATGGCTGTTGAGTTCATAAAGATCATCAATGTTGAAGAAATTTCAAAAGACAAGGGTGATCCGAAAATTCCTGCTTTATTCCAGCCCATTGAGCGAAGTCTAAAAATTGACGAGTGCTTTGAGGAAATCGGCAAGTTAGATCAGACTCTATTGAAGTTATATTTGGATGATCACACACTCAAAAATTACGATGCTTACACTAGCATCATTCTTAGAGCAGTCCTGTTCATTAAGCTGTTTGCAAACGCTGTAGGTGGATCTGAACTCATGAAAGAAGGGCTACTGCGGCAGAAAATCGAAGAGCTGGTGCCAACAAGCAATGAGGGGTTTGAGAAATGGGGTGAAGACTACGCGTATTATTGGATGCAATACTTCTATGACGAGGTTCTAAAAGGTCTTAGGGCAACCGTGAATGGAGTAGGAAGAGATCAAACCGATCTCAAAGCCGCCACTCAAGTAGGGGTTGATGCTATCAGAGCACAGTCAGAGATTGCGCGTTTACGAGCTGAAGCTAAAATGCCGGAAATTTTCTTGAAGACAGGCAAGCAACCAGAACTGCCTGTCTAATGAAGTTAGCTTCCCCGCTGCTGGCCCCCTCGAACGCCAGCTCTTGGCCCACATAAACGAGCCCTGAACTACCTGATCAATCAGCACAGGACCTGCCGCGTTCATAGTCTCGCAATTGCTTTCGTTTCATGCGGTTGTCCAGAACCCTATTCCAAGCCATAAAAAATGCAGCAACCACGGTCAGGATAATGAGCAGCGCCTGAAAGAACGGCTCTAGGAAGTTGACCCAGTTTTGGGCCATCCAAGCTGCTAGAAAAGTCAATGCTGTGCCTGTCTCTGATTTCTGCATCTTAGCCTCATTCAAGGATATGGATCTGTTGACGAGTAAACTGTAATCACAACTCCAAACTGGAAAGCCTTAAGCTTCGTTGATCGAGACAGCACCTTCACGCTGCGCCAACACTCGCTCACCCTGCACTGGATGGCTTTCCGGCCACCGGATATCCAAGAGCCGGCGCTTTGAGACTTTCGTGATTGTGACTGCGTTGGACTGGTTCCCACCCAGCACGTGATAGTGACCTGCACTCTCAGAAACGTAGAAGCCGACATGCCCTTTCCAACCGCGTGGACTTCCACGCCAGAACACGAGGATAGAGCCAGGTACCGGATCATCTAACCGCCTGCCGTATTTCGCCCATTGGCGAGATCCTAAAGGGTTGGTGGGCTGGGGATCAGATACAAGGCTCATGCAATGGGCGACAAACAGACCGCACCATGGGGTTTCATCGCTCTGGTAGGAGATACCTAATTTGCTCGCCCAGCCCATGATCCTTGGATTGTGCGTTGGTCCTGAGATCTCCTTGGTTCCCAGCAGTCGACGCGCCTCAACCAGCCATGGTGGCTCATCACTTTTGACTGCCTTGATTTTCGAGTTCAGCCAAGCCTGATAGGCGGCTTCAGAAAGTCTGCCCCAATCTCCATCGGGTTTGCCGGGATTGAACCCGAGGTCCTGCAGCATTTCCTGAGATTCAAAGTCTGGTATCCGTCCCATGATCACCTCACAAAAAAGGCTCCCTATGGGAGCCGTAGCTGCGCATATCGCGCTGTTTCAGAAAGAGATTTTTTGATTAGTTGGCGACGCGATAAACAATCACATCAAACCCACCAGACAGACCGCTTATGCTTCCCGCGCTGTTCAACCTCAAACCGTTGAGCGAAAAACTCGCCTTGGATTTAGCGTTCATCCCAACAATGTTGATGTAACTCAGATTACCTTGGGTGGTTCTTTGACCAACCACCTGAACGACATAACTTGTATCTGGCTGAGGTGTTCCGAAGGTGTAGGTTGCTCCAGAGCGAGAAAGATTAAAGGACGCATCGTCCCCGATGTTGGAGTACAGCGCCACGACCTGAGGCTTGCTTACAAGCGTATTCAATTTCGCAGAGTTTAGTTTGGGATCTGTGACAGCCTTGCTCTTTAGCTTGCCTGTACTCACTGAGCTATCAGTCAAGTCATTCATGCCAACTTTTGATGAAGTTGCAAGCGCTCCCAGACCCAGATTGGATCGGGCTGCTGATTTACTCGAGACATCTCCGAGGTTATTTGCTTTATTGAGAAAGTCGCTTGTGTCCGGCGTTGCCAAGATCCAATCACTGTCATCCTCTGAATAAACCTTCATCTTCTTCTCGACAGAGTGAAAGCAAAGCATACCATCTTTGAGTGGACCACCTTGATTGTCGGTAGATGGATTCACATTGAACGAACCAAGATAGAGCTTATTGAACCGCTGGAACGCTAACTCGGAAGCCTGCTCGACTGCGGCCTCAAGGTTGCTCAATGCCTCCTCAGCAGCTTGCTTTGCTGTTTGAGCCTGATTACGAGCAGCGATTGCAGCTTGCTTTGCTGCCAGCACCACCGCCTCGACATTCGCCGGATTGAGAAGCACATATCCATCCTGCCCCGGAAACACCGCGATCATTGCCGGATATCCAGCTTGCAGATCATCTTCACTCAGCTCATAACCAAGGCCGTTGCGAACTGACTTTTCGACGCCCTCAACCGTGATTGTTACAGCGCCAGTATTATTGTGTGCAGGCACAAAGAACGCCAACTCAACCGCTGACAAACTGACGCCCAAACGAAGCTCAGCGGTAATCGCGTTACCAGTCCCCCCGATATTGATCAGTCTCGTGATACTGTCAGCAAGGTCGCGCACATAGTTCCAGGTACCACCCAGCCATTGATAATATCCGCTCTTGTTTTGATCTGGATCTGCACCAACCATGGCAGGGGTGTAATCTTCTTTGTTGGTGATCGCATCCAGCTCAGCCTTGGTTTTCACTAGAACTGCACCAATCATAGCGGCAATCTCAAGTTGCCCCATATAGGCTATAATCTGATCTTTATCTGGCTCATACGGATCAGTACTATCAAGCCCCAGCGTGTCATGGCCGCGCCAAACCAATTCCTTAATCAGGAAGTTCATAGCCAACTCCAAGTGTTGAAAAGAGATTAAGTAGAGGCCTGAAGCACAACCGGATTGGACCAGCTGCTATTTTGCCCAAAGACCGAACGGGTTCGCATACGGAACCGATATTCCACACCAGCAGTCAAACTTTCTGTCTCGATGGCTTCTTCACCATCGTTTGCCTGGGCGTACTTGGCAGCGCCGCCGCTGGTTTTCATGTACTCAAGCTCGTAGGTGAGAGCCTCGGAGTTACGCGAAAAGCTCGCCTCAGCAATCAAGCTCTGCCCCTGCTGTTCAAATGCAATCGTGAAGCTGGTGACAATCGGCAATGCAGAGGAACCAATGCGCTGAGGAGGATCACCCTTTTCGCCCTCCTCCTCAGGTTCAAAATCGTAAAGGCTCTTGGGAACAACGATTGCCTCAAACTGGTGGGTAAAATTGTTGAGATCCAAAATCGGAGTTCCAATAAGTTCCAGATAGGCATCCACCAGATGAGGCGGTTCTGTGATCTTGATAAAGCGTCGAAACGGCAGGTTCTCAGATGCAAAGTAGTCGCACACAATCCGCACACGCGGAGCCGTCGCACGAATGTATTTTAGCTTCTGTTTGCGCCGCATATGGTTGTGGCTTTGGATACATTCGTTATCAACGGTTCGCGACCTGGGGTCATTCTCATCCACGTATGGATCACCCCAGATGACCGCATCATCCTCGGTATAATTCAGCTCTGGATTGGTCCAAAGGCCCCGAACAGATTTCACATTCGAGTTTGGATTCCGGTTTGACAGGAAGGCCACTTCCTTGATGTCTGCTGTTTTCAAGTGAATGTCAGGCTCTACCCACTCCCCGGCATGCACCGCCACCTTGCCTTGCGGGTCAACATAAAGCAGCAGTTCACCCGCTTCATCAATCAACCTTGCAATCTCAGTTGGATCATTGTTCTCCCGGCCACTGAGGCCACCATGATATCGAGGCTCTTGATCCCCTTGGAAGTTGGTGACCTGCTCATCAGCAACAGCAGCAGCATTAGCCCAACTCTCAAGATTAATCCGCTCAGGTTTCAAAGCTCCTCCATAGGGAGATAGCAAGAGATCAAGACGGTGAAGCGCAAGGTTCCTGCTAAAGGCAACCTCATCAGTTCGAGGGTCTAAAACGCGTTTAGCCCGAACCAAAGATGTCACAGTCGGATATCCATGCGGATACACCGTTCTATGATGTTGAGCGCTGACGCTCTTACAAATCACAAGTGTGCTGGCGATGTTGTCGCCGCGATGGTCATCACTCCAGATGTCACTAAACTTCGTGACCAGCTCGGAATACGGCTCACCAACCGGAGTGCCCAACCGCTCTTTGATAATGACCTTAGCCTTACCACTGAGGCGGTAATACTTAGATGCATCCTCATCATTGCTCAGCGATTTTATGACGTTGCCATCTTCATCAATCTCAACCGCTGCATCACTCAGGTAGTGTTCAACAAACCCATCTATCTCATGAGAAGCGTGCGCGATGATCATGTAAGCAGTCCCGTCACGCTCCTCCAGAAACATCATGTCTCCAGCCTTGCGCACCAACCCATAAGCAAACGACCGAGACGGTACGCTTTGCCGTTGATTGACTTTGCCATCTGCAACACTTGGCAAGGGAGCAGCATTACTCTGCCGACGCTGAGTGCCTGCCAACTCCTTGACGGCATATCCAACACCAGCAGACAAGCCGGCTCCGATAATCCCAACACCAACAGAGGACACCGCAGCACCCGCAAGAATAGCTTGCGTCGCAACGGATGCACCAAGTATGGCCGCTCCGTTCGACAATACGAACGCAACACCCAATGCAACAGCATGAGGCATCAAACACTCCAGATTTTCAGAGCTGGTGCGTGAATGGTTTCAAAACCATCCCGCCAATGAACTTGCCAGTTGAGCCCGTCCCAGATCGCTCCCCACTGCCGGAGCGGGTTATGCAAACTGCCGACAACCCCGATGTCACCGATCTTCCTAGAGCGCGTTTCCAGCAGGCCCGCGATTGCAACACAACCCTCGACCAAACCCAAAGCCCCGCCAGATGTTGTGAGAAGTTCGTTCAACTCTTCAGTGGTTGAGTAGGTGCCGCGCAGAAACTGAGCACCATCGGGATAGCCGTTGAAGCACGCCCAATCGGCAAGGACCAAGCAACAGTCAGCCTTGCCGGGATCGAAGCGCATGTCACGTCGATCTGACAGCCAACCTTGCAGGCTATTCAGGCACGTGGCCATGTGATGGTTTGCTCGTTCATGAGGGTCACTCGTTCACATGACAGATCTGGAAGAAGGTCAGGATTGAGTTTAAGCGACAGCGCTTTTTGATCTGAATCCGACAGCACAGCATTGCGCCGCGATTTGCGGGCATGGAACACATTCGCAACAACCACGATCACTTCATGCTTGATGTGAGGTTGAGCCTGATCACCCGTCGCTGCTTTGTGAAAATTCAGATCAATGATTTCGCCTGTGAACTTGACGATTGGATCTCCAACAGGCTGAAAGTACTGATCACAGGATTGCAATAAAATCTGCACTTCAGACCCGATGACATCATCTTCCTGAGTTTCTTCATAAGCCAGGTCGGCAATGTCCTGAGGAACGCCAGACAGGCCAACCTCCATAACCACGGCCTCACCAGAAAAGGAATATTGCAGCGTGCTTAAAGCTGATTCCGGGAGTTCCCCAGCAGCTCGCCAGTGATCACCATTTGCATCAATGTAAGGGCAAGATCCAAACCAGAAGCGAGAGGTTCCTTTTGGGAAATCCATCTTCATCAGGATCATCACTTTGCGGGCATTCATTCGGCTGCGACCTTATCCCAGTAATCGATTGCCTCGACAAAGTTCAGCGTCTTGTTTGTGATCGGTGACACTCCGTGGACGATGTCCATCTCATTGTCAGAGGCAAGATGCATCAGGCACGTTGGCTCTTTCACTGTGAGAATAGAACCTGCCGGAATTTTAGCTCGCGTCGCAGGAAAGATTGGGACTTGAACCACGTTCCCCTCTTTTGCGATTACCGGACCCGTTTGGTAAAGCGCATGAAAGTAACTGTACTTGATGCCCGTCAGGCTCAACCCTTCACGCAAAGCGCGAAGCTTCACAACAGTTGCACCGATCTGCGCGTCTTCTTCCATTTGAACCAAAGGTGGCTCACTGGAATACTTCGTGCCATCGGAAAACGTGGACCCATCAGAGTGGGTTGCCAGAGCACTTTGTGTCTTTGCGAGCTGCTGTAGCCGTGATCCCGTGCAGTAAGCCGGAGCAATCACCAAGCCAGTTCGCCCCTGCAATGCAACTTGGATTGCATTCCAAGCTTCCTCATGGTCCATGTCATTTGACTTCACCATGATATTTGGAAACACAGCCCGCCAGAAACCTAAGTCGGTTTGCGTTACAAGATCGCGGCCACCCAGCGTAGCACCACCCTGTCTTGTGAAAGGCCGCTGGTGAAAGGCTGGTTTACCCCGCATCGCAAACAGCTTGAATGGCCAATGAATAAAGTTAGCCAAGCCAGCCTCCCCCCTTGTTTTGCTCGTAAGCATTCAGGTCATTGACCACGTTCCCACGGGACTGAGCAGTGGCTGCTTTGATGATGCCAGGTTTAGCTTGATCGACGATTTGCACAGCAACAGGACCAGCAACGCCGGCCACTCTGACATCAAACTCAGAACTGCCCTCAACCACCAACCGGATCTCAGAAGGAGCATTGCGGTTTGCTGGTGCAGGAATTGCAGCAGGTTTCGGGATCATGGGAACAGGACCACCGACGAAGCCGCCTCTTGCAAAGCCTTTGGCGCTTTTATGCAGCGCATCAAGATTAGCAACGCCAAGCTTCCTAGTCGCCTCTTTAGAGAACACATACTCATCACCGTGCACGATACCTTTAGGAGTGTACTTGCCCCCCGGCCCCGTCCAACCACCCTTATCAAATCCAAGGAATGAAGTTGCTATGGATGCAAGGCTAGAGACCAGACCACCACCAGCAGAACCGGAACCACTACCGCCAAACATCGAGCCAAGCGGGCCAGTTCCAAACAACGAAGCCTGCATCGTCGCATCGAGCATGGATTGAATGAAGCTATCCAGCGCATCGTTGCCAGTTTCAATCTGACTGGTGATAGCAGAAAACTGATCTTGGACATGCTGCCCCATGAATGAAGCGGCTTCCATTGCCATCTCATTGTTCTTTGTCCAATTATCGTTAGCAACAACGAGCTGTTCAATCTTTTCCTTCTGCTCTTCAGTTGCAGCACTTCCAGCTTTGAGCAGCGCATTTTGCACCCGACGCTGAGTTGCATTCATGCCCATCTGCTCGCGCTCTATCTCAAGCGCTTTGATAACTTCCTTGACTTTGTCCGACTGTTTCTTGGCAGCACTGGCAACTTTGGTTCGCGCCTTGCTTTCTGTCTGCATAGCAAAGGCACGTTTTGTAATATCAACAATGCGCTTGCCTTCATCACTGTCAGCAGTCACCCCGGCACTGCTCAGGTTCGTGTCGATTACCCGTTGCAGTGGTGTTTTCTTGGCGGTCTCAAGTATCTTCTGCTGGGCAGCAATCACGCTTTCAATGCGCTCAGTCGCCGCCAACTCCTGAACCTTCAAACTCTTGGAGTAAGCTCCGTAAGCATCGACGCTATCTTGGTCGATCTTTCTCAAAATCTCTTGGCGCTTTGCGAGCAGCTCGTTGAGTAGCTTCTCCTCACCTTCCGCTGCATTCACCCACGGCGCAGTATGTGGATTGCTGTTGTACGCACCAATCACTTCACGAGTACGCGCAATCTGGTTATTGACGGTTTCAAGCTGTCCCTTTGGAGTAGCTTTCTGATTGACCTCATCAACCGCCCCGGCAATGCCTCGGATTGCATCCGTCAAACCAGTGGCGCTTGCAATCTGCTGGCCCCAACGCTCAAGCAAGATCTGAGTGGATTCCGCAAGACCATCGTAAGCCCCAGCCAACCCACCGCCAGCAGCTGCACCAGCGCCGCCGACTTGCTTTTCCACCGCATCAAGGATTGCGTTTTGTGCCTTCGCGACCTGCCCCGTGGCCATGAAATTTTTGATCATATCTTTCTGAGTTTGAGTGAACGATACGCCAACGCGGCGAAGCGCAGACAAGCCAGTCACCGGATCTTCCAGAGCCTTACCCAACTGCACCGCAGAGCTTGAGAGAGTTCCAAAGCCAACAGCCGCCAGATCCTGACTAAGCTTGATCGTGCGATCAAAGGTTGTTCCTGCAACAGATCGAAATGTTAAGAGCTGAGCAATTGCATCACGAACACCAGTTGTACTGGCAAGCGTATCAAGTCCGACACCTTGAGCAAGCTGCTCTAGCTGCTTGGATGTACGACCGGCAGAAAAGCCCGTCGCTTTGAGCACCGCGTCAGTACGCTTCTGCTGCACTTCAAACGCCTCAAAGGCTTTGACAGCTTTAACAGAAACACCAGCGAATGCAGCCATTGCGACACCAGCCGCAACCAGTGCTGGATTGACGCTGCCCAAAGCACCACCGACCGCTCCGAGACGACCGGAGACACCACCAAGCGGACCCTCAAGGATAGCAACAGAACGACCTGCTTGAGAGAAGGTATTACGCATCTTTCCAGCAGCAGTGCCAGACTGACCGATAGACTTGTTAAACCTCTTGATCTGATTATCGTTGAACGCTTTCTTTTGAGCACGCTCAACTTTTTTCATCTGCCGCTCTACGTCGGTCACGCGAGCTTCGTAAGTTGTGATTAGCTTCTGCTCAACCTTGCTAGCCATATCGATTTACCAACTCTCTCAGCTCGACGTGATCATCTTCGGTGATGTCACTCTCATCAGGCCCAAGCCCATTCGCTTTGTTGTATCCATCCATTGCCGCATACAGCTCACTGATGGACGCCTTCCAGAAAACCTCTGGCGTCCATCCGAGCACAGGCATCCACTGCATCCACTCACGCAGCGGAAAGCGCGTTAGTGATCGCTCTCCGCTGCGTTGCCCTTTCCCGCCGCATCTGCTTCATCAGCCTCAGGAACAAGAGCCTCAACAATTTTTCCGGCAAGATCAGAAAAACCCAGAATGCCAGCCGTTTTTTTTAACGCCGCGTCCGCGTCACCTTCAACGGTCATGGCTTCAAAGCAGGATTTGATGACGCGGATCTTTCCGCTCTGAAGACCAGCCATGATTTCAGAGATGGAGAGATCAAGTTCAGCATCAATCTGATCGAGCGCTTGCATGTTCGCGCACAAAATCACATCACTGCCGTTGAAGGTGCAAGCCACTTCACCTCGCGATTTGTTGGGTTTTCTCATGTGAGCACATCCAATTCAAAGGTGATGTCACCAGTCATGGTTAGCTCAAGAGAGAACTCCAACTCACCTTGCATCGGACCGCTCACATCAACTTTGTTGAAGACCACCGTCCCGGTAAAAGTACCCCACAAAGGAACGATAATTTTTGCGTTGGCATACGCCTGCCCAATAGCGTGTTGTACAACTCGTTGATACGTCTCAGAACTGGTAGCCACACCATTGCCACTGAGGGAAATTGTTCGGATACCGTAAGCACCTGAGTAGTTAAGAGGGGCACTTGGATTATCACAATTTGGCCGCGTGGTATCGACCACTTCGTTGTTAATCGAAAGGCTCTTATCTTTAACCCCACACACGCTTTCAAACGTTTCAGGGTCACCGCCATTACCAAGCTGAATCAACATCAGCTTGCCTTGGGATTCTGCACCAGCCATGCTTAGCTCTCCAGTTTTCGGATAGTAAATTGAACCGCCATCACGCCATGGCGTGTGACCCCGTCAGGATCTTCTAGCGATTGGGTATGCTCTACCAACGAGAAGCAGGTTGAAGGCCCATTGATATCAACGCCCACATCATGCAATCGCTGATAAATCTCAGCCATGATTGTCTTCAGTTCTGTTTGCCCAGGTGAGCGTGACCAGATGTGAAGCGTGATGACATGCTCACCACCAAGTGCACCATGCGCATCATCTGGAACATCGCTGACTTCACCAATCTCAATCAACGGATAGTCAGAACCATCTTTGCGTTTGTGGTCATGAACACCTCGAACCCCTTCAATGACTGGAGTGGTTAGAGTGCGATATAGCCAGTCCTGCAACGCAACGGCGAACTCCATCATTTTTTGAAAGCTCTCTTATAGGCTCGATTGAGCGCAGTGCTCATACGCCGTTGATGACGACGCTTGAGCAGTCTGCGAACTGGATTGATGAATGGCTGCGCGGCAGTTTTCACAGTTCCATACTCAATGAGGAACCAGCGCCATAAGCCGTAAACACCCCACGCGCTCGAAGTCGCATATGACTTGGAAGTCTTGCCGCCCTTTTGTGTGAAGGTTGCGATGCCATCATCGACCTCACGATATTCAAGGGACTCTGCGAGATCACCATGATCTCTAGTGACAAGGCCCTTGGCAAGATCAACGAACTCTTTGCTACTCTTTTTGTTGGCCTTTTTCATTTCGTCGTCGATAGCTGGGATCATTTGGCGAGCTTGAGCTAGATGCTTCTCAATAGCTCGCGTATCAATCTTGATGCCGTCAGCCATCAGACCGCGACCCCGCGCTCAACAACCAGCTCCAAGCGCCGCTTACGCCGATCTGGATCGATGATTGAGCGGATGTTGTAGATCTCACTATCGATCACAGCGATATCTTTTTCGCTCAGGCTGGCTGCTTGAGAGCAATAACGGACATGCAAAACCCCAGAGGCAAGAGCACTAATCATACCAGCCGCCACCCGCTCCCGACCTTTGGACATCTGAAGCTCACAGCAGGTCTCAAACAAATCACCCCACTTATCTTCAGCACCGCCCCTACCATCAGGCACAGGAGTATTACGCCTAAAGATCACGGTGTCTCTGAGCTTGCCTGCCCGCATATCAAATTATCCTTGAAGAGATTAACCGCTTACCCAGCCAACATGGTTCTTGTCGATCAAGCGTTGAGCGCTCAAAGGCAGCTCACTGGCAATAGTGCCCACCACAACAGGTTCACGGTGCTCGTACCAGTTCCCAACCATCAAATGAGCGGCATGAATGATATCGCTGGGAACGTCAGCAGATGAACCATATCCAACAGTGAACGTGATGCTCAATGCCTCTGGGTGGTCCGACATAGACGGCCATGCAAAGCCAGTTCCCGGAAACACTTTGGTTTCACTTGACCTGCGAAGCAGCCAGAGCTTGGCGGGATCAATTGAGTGTTCATTGCCATCAGTATCGAAGTAAGAAGCGCTCTCGATTTTCTGGACCGGACCACAAGGCAGCTTCAGTTTTTGATTGCCGCAAGGTGGCCGCGACCACGCGCAGCGCCAGACTTGCCTGACCAGCGCCTGACCAAGGCAACCGGACGGACCATCGAGAAATTCTGTAGCCGTCCCAATCAAGCGCTGCAGAATATCGTCATCATCCGAGTGCTTCACGCAGACCTGTCGCTTTACGTCTTGCAAAGAGAGCAGCGCCTCAACTGGTCCGCTCACTCGCTCGTAATATCCGCGATCATCAAAATGAGTTGTCATCTGATAGCCCGTTACTTAGATGCATCAGCCTTGGCAGTAGCTTTGCGAGCACGCGTACGACGCGCTGCCTTGCGAGGCTTAGCCTGTGCAATCTTTACAGCCTGACCAGCCGCGATCATTCGATTACCTTCCTTGATCGGCACATCAACGATCTCACCAGCTTGCTGGGAAAGAGTTGGACCAGATCGAGAAATCAAAAGCTTAACTTGCATGACGTTCTCCAATTCAAAAAAGTCGGACGGCATCACCGCCCGACTGTTTCAACACCCAGGTTGATTAACCCGGCATCGCCAGATGCTTGATTGCACGCTCATCGCCCAAGCCGCCGTCAAAGCGAATAAGACCTGCAATGCCAACATTCGGCCAGAACCGCTCTTTCATCACACCAAGGATTGGACTACCGACCTTGCGCACGTAGTACTTGGAGAAGTCGCCGAAGATCATCGGCTTAGCATTAGCTTCGATACTCTGCATCTCTTCGTTGACAGAGTAAGGGAAGCTAACAGCGCCAATCTTCAATCGACCAGAACCATCTGGAGCTTCAGTGAGAAGATAGTTCCCGTCACCATCTTTCAGTTTTCTAACTGCCAGCAACGTCGTGTCGTTAAGCATAAAACGCGCTTTAGGAGATCGGCGATACGCAGGCTTCACCGAATGGACAAGGTCAAGGATTTCATCGGAGGTAACTGCGAGGTTGGATGCACTCTGTTTACCCAATGGAGATGCTGGCACAATACCGCGCACGCCGCCGCCGCCCGGACCTAAAGTGAGATGCCTGTTTGCAATGACACCAAGACGCTCACCGAGCAGCGTCTTGATCAGGGTTTCCATCGCAAGAATGCTGTCCTGAGCCAGTTCCAGTGAAAACTTAACAAATGGCGTGTTGAACGCATGCGCATTCAACGTGAAGCGACCGAACTCGATATCGCCGCTGCCATCGTCTTTCGGCTCGCCACCTTCTGTATGGGCATCACCTGACTTGTCGGTGTCATCAAGCGTTGGCATCGGAATCGGATTGCCGCCAGTGGTGGCAATAACAGTGCAGATGTCCTCATCGTACATAGGTCCGAAGTCTGCCATTGCTTGGATCAGAGAAGATTGCAGCTCTTCAGGAACGGTGTAGCCACCAGCGGCACCAGTGGCCGTGGATTGCGCACGGAACTCACCAGAAGCACCCAGCTTCAGTACTTCGCGCACTTCTTGCGGCAACGCAGAAAGATCACCAGCACAGCGGATCATCTCACCGAACGCGCTGCGATAAGTCACCGGCTCATTTTCATCAACGCCGCGACCTTCATCGCCGTCACCACGAGGGCGACGCTCATCACCAGCGTTGGCAGAACGCTCAGCTTTTTCGAGCTTTTCTTCGCGCTCAGCTTGCTTTTCCAGCTTTGCGTGATCAGCCATCATAGTATCGAATTCACCTTCGATCTCGGCTGCACGTTCTTCTGTTGTATCGTCTTTAATTTCATCAAGTTTTGCACGAGCGTTCGTGGCAATGCGCGCCATCTTCTCGCGCAGCTCTCTAAGCTTGCTCATTTCATAGCTCCAGTTTTTTGAAGAAAGCGCCGACTAGACGCGAGAGAAAGCAAATGGGCGCAGCCTATTTGCTGTTTGCCTGTTCCATTTGAACAAGGCCCAACTGCATCCGCCGCTTACTCACAGAAACAGCGGATGATTTTCGTTGCGGGGAAAGGTTCTCACGATGGGTCTGCAAACTACGCAGGCCAATTTCTGTTCCCTCATAAGCGGGGTTAGTAACAACCGAGACATCATAGAGTGCGGCCTTCACAACATCACGCATCGGAGGATCGACCGTTTCGTCCCATGTCTCTTTGACAGCGGAAAAAGCGAACGACATCTTATCCAGATCACCGCGCTGCATCTTGGGAATGAGCGCCTGCACATCGGGATCATTTGGATCAAGCTCAGTCTCTATCTTCAAGCCGTGATCATCTTCAGACAGCTTCAAGGTGCCTGAGCGTGTCCGAGCGAGAGGCAACCCATGATGATTGACCAGAAAGACAACATCGTCTTTACCGATTGCATCCGAGAAAGCCCCCGGCAAAATTCGCTCTCTGAAGAATCCGCAAATATCCGTTTCTTGATTGAAGACCGCCGCATATCCAGTTACGCGGATGCCCTCGCCATCGTCACCTTCACGGACTTCAACGGCTTGCCCCATGCGAGTTTCATGCTTCATCGTCGCCCTCTTTCTTAGGCGCAGCACCAGCCTTCGGCGCTGGCAGATTGAGTTGATAGTTGATTGGGAATGTTCCGCCTTGAATGAAGAGATGGTTGCCTTCTGGAGCATCACTCAAGTTCTCACGCCGACGCGCCTCATTTGGCATCAGCACGCCGTGCGTGATGCCTGTCGCATAGCCTTCCATGCGGGTCTTGAAGTCACCGCGCAGCAGGCCATCCATATTGAACTCAACAAACTGGTTACGGTTTGAGCGGCCAAAGAGCTTTAGGTTTAGCTCTTGCTCAAGCTGGTTCACCCATCGACGGATGGTGTGTTTCGTCAGGTGCAAGTCCTGCTGTTCAACGTTATTGAATTTTGCGCCTGTGAGATCCTGAAGGAATGCGGGTGGTAACTGATAAATGCGAGCGGCTTCCTCAATCCCAAATCTCTTGGTCTCAATAAGTTGGCTCTTATCTGGATCAGAACCGACCGTCTTGATATCCATCCCTGACGGCAAAGTGAAAGCATTCCGGTTCTTTGCAAGCACATCTTTGATTGCACTTTCAAACTCATCAGCTGCACGCTTGAGCGCTTCCTTATTTTGAAAGTTACCAGTCACCACATAAGGCGGCACACCACCATTATTGAAGTAGTTGCTGGCATAACTATTGGCATCAATCATCAAGCCAATAGCTTGCGCACAAGCAGCAAGCGGACCACGATGCTTGAGCGAGTTGTCCTGCATCATGAATGCCAGGTCGATAATCTCACGTGCTTCATAGACCAGCGTCCGATTGCCATCGCGATACTCATAGAAGGTGCGACCATTCCGGCGAACGATTGTCACCTTTGAAGGATCAAGCGGCCATAAATTGATGATCTGATCGCGCTGATTGCGTTCAATAAAAGTAAAGCCCCGACCACCAGTCAGCACATTCATGAAGAAATGATAGCGCCAAGCAAACGAGGTCATCTCATCATTGACGGCAAAACCAAGAATGTCTGCGATGCCACCTCTTACCCGTTTACGATCATCCCCTGTTCGGTCATAAACATGCAGCGGCAAACTCGCCAAGGTGGATGCAATGAAGTTCACCGCACACCAAATCGCTGGGATACTCAAAGCCGCATCAATGGTAACAACCGTTCCACCCTTTGAAGTGTAATTGGCCATCCCGAAGGACTGCAGAAAATTCTCAGCAGTTGGCGACACACTAGGATCTTCGAGTGTGCTGCGCTTTTCAGCCCGCTTGATCGTTGGGATTTTCATGAAGCCACCAATTTGAAGTTAGGATCATTGTCCCATGGCGTCGGAGCTGGTCCGCTGTCGAAGCGTTCGCGGCACGTAGCAACACCAATCGACATCGCTTGAGAAACCATTCCATCGATACGGCCCGTTGCTTTCTGCTTGTCGAACATCCGGTGTCCGGTTCGGTTCTCAGCATAAGCAACGTTTGCCGCGCAGTTCGTCATCATGGGATTGGAAGCAACTCGTATGCGACCATCAAACACCGCATCCTCGAACTTGTTTATGGAATCGGGCATCCACAAATAGACTTCCTGAGCGCCCTCAGGTTGTTCTTTGTCTTTATCAAGTATCCGCTTTGCAAAGCCTTGAGGATGCACTGTCATCGGCAGGTCTGCGCCGATTGCATCTAAGTGATCTTGCAGGTTTTCTAGCCCGTATTGATCACAACCAATTTCAACAGGATCAGCTTTGGTGCAGATCTCAGAAAGCGCATCCGCAACCCACGCATAGGAAATTCGTTTTCCTTTAACTGCTTCAATGTAACCAGCCTCAACCCACTGATCGTATGGTGTTTGATCTTGCGCAGCTCGCTCAAGAAGCGTCTCTTCTGGCGTCCAGAACCAAGTGATTGATGCAAACTCTTCCTTGTCTGGCGTATCATCAAGAACCCAGGTCAGCGTGAACGATGTGAAGTCGCGAACTTTTGAGAGATCCAATCCGCCGTAACAAGGATAGCCCGCCTCAATCAGGCTCTCCATTGTCAACTCAGCATCGAGACACTTACGCCATATCTCGTGTTTAAATGCTGCGTTGTCCGCCTCAGTCCAGATACAAAAGTGAAGTCGTGCAATACCGTTCTTTTTCCCCGGCATCATCTTGGCTTGGTTGACTTGAAGTTGGAGGTAGTCCTCAGTCAGGATCGTGCCAAGCAATGGGTTTGCTTTGATCCAGCAAGATGGATCATCCAACCAGTTGTCGCCTTCATCCAGACCGCAGACAAAAGAGAACGTTGTGTCATCCTCTGCCAGACCAGACGCCACCCGGATTGCGTGAGTTCTTTCCTCGTAGCAAATACCATTACGATTAACTCCGGCATTGGTTGCCATGAGCAACAACGGCTGCTTACGAAACTTAAACCCACGCTCCAGCATGTCGATAGTGTCGCGGTTCTTGTGCTCGTGAACCTCATCACAAAGCGCAACGCTAGGGCGCGGCCCTGACTTTCCATCATCCGAGGAAATAGGTTTGAACTCTCGTTTACCACCATCTTTGGCGCGGTAGATCATCGCGTAGACAGGATCGATTCCCAGCTGCTTAATCCGGGCATTCAAGCTTGGCGATTGATCGACCATCGCAACAGCATCTTTGAAAAGAACTTGCGCCTGATCTTTCTTTGAAGCCGCAGCGTAGACCTCTGCTCGCGGTTCCCTTTCCCTAACAAGTCCGACCAGACCAACGCCCGCCAGCATTGGTGACTTGCCGTTTCCTTTGCCTTCTTCATCGTACATGCGCCGAAACCGACGCATTCCGGTTTCTTTGTTCTTCCAGCCAAACAGCGAACCAACACGAAACTGTTGCGATGGATGAAGGTGGAACCGCTTGTTTTCGAAGTCACCACCATTGAGCCGCAAACGCTTAGGGAAAAAATTGATAACCTTCAGAGCTTCTTCGCGATCGAAGCAGAAGCCGCGCTCGCCAGCTTCATCCAGATCGCGCAAATGGCGCTCACAGGTGTGACGTATGTGAGGGCCTGCAATCACGCGGCCTGCAATTACGTCCTCAGCCCATGCGGTAACTGGATCAATTTCGGGATTGGTTCGCATCAAGCAAAGTCGTCTTCATCAAGATCCAGTTGGCCCTGAGCTGGGTTGGCTCTAAGCCCGCGCTCTGCTGCAGGAGTTAATCCGAAGTCACGTGCTACCGTGAGGAACTGCCGAAAGGTCTCATTGAGCTGAGCAACCTCAGGCCGGTTCTTGATTTGCTCCCCATTGCGTGTCTCAGAGATATAGGTTTCCCCAACGCCGGGAGTGTTCAGGTACTTGCGCAAGGTTTCATGTCTGGCAAGTGCCTCACACATGAGAACGAAGCTCTCCAAGTTATGATAACTCAGTCGAGCCACAAGCGGGTTGCACACATGAGGTGCAATGCGTTCATAAACTTTACTGCCACCCTTGGTCAGGTGGTCTGGCTTCATATCAGCGGCGAGCTGCTTGCCACGTTCGCGCAGAGCATCTGGGTTGTTGGTGCCCGTGAGTGGAACAACGTTTTCATTGCTGTTGGGTGTTCTGCCCTTCACCTGTCAGCTCCTTTAAGCCCTTGCCCCTAGTGGCTTTTTGTCTCCAATTCCCACTTTTTGTGCGAAAACCCTCCCCCTCCGGTCCTCAACTTTCGCGGTGGGAGAAATCGACCCCACCCCCTACCTGTTCGCCGGGTGGTTGGGATCGACTGGCCATCCGCTTTCATCGACCTGGGAGCTGTAACCGCGCTGCTCTTCGCGCTGCTTCACGATGTCATGATGATCAGGACAGAGGGTTTGAACGTCGCCAAAGTAGAAGAGGTATTCGTCGCCACGGTGTGGCTGTATGTGGTCGCAGACTAGGAACCGCCGCCGCTTGTGTGGTTGAGGAGAGCCATCCAGTTTCTTGCTCCCGTCATTGAGGATGCCAACTTTCAGGCACATCACACAGAGAGGACTCTCTGCCAGATGATCAGCCCGTCGCCGCCTCCATCGCGCAGTCTTGTACCACTTGCGATAGGCTTGAGCCTCTTGTGAGCGTCCGTAATCTGCCAACGTGACCCAAACAGAAAAAAGGCCCGCCTCATCAGCGAACCAGTTAAACGCACCGCATGCGTGTCAAAATTCCATAGAAACTCTTCGCGCCAACTCCGCCATTTGGCGTCTTGTGTTGACTGGGTCTCGCGTTCGGGTCGCTCTGTTTGTGTAGCGGGTTCTAGCCGCTCAGGCCCCGAAGATCCACGTGATCGTCCTGCCGCGCATCATGATTAACGCAACGCCACTTTGTCAATAGGCACTGTTGCCTTTGTCGCTCTACCGAACGCCTCAACCTCAACTCGAACCGCCCTGCCATTCTTTTTGAGATCACGAACCACACCGTTCAATTTGGCCCCGGTACCAGCCACGAGCATAACCTCATCTCCAATGCTAAAGAGCTGCCCCTTAACAAGCTTTCCTCCAACTTCGGCCTCGCAGGATGTTTCGACAATTCGGAGCATCTCACGCACAGGCACACGATGAGGAGCGCCCTCAAATGTGGCTGATAGAATTTTTTCCACACCGTCGCATTTGCGAACCAAATCACAGTTCTGACCTGCATAAGCATTCAGGCCGACGAACAAGTACCGAGGGAACATTGATCTGCTAACCACAACCCTGTTCTTTGTCTGCCTGTGCTTCCGACACTCAGTCATCATCGGCTGAAAGACCGTCACACCTGTTGCGTTGATACCTTCAAAGGCCCGATCCTCACAGTCTGGATTGGTTCGGATAACAACCCACTCAAGAGAGCTGTTCTTGATCAGCGAACGCATGAACTGGTAACCACGCTCTAGCGCTCGGTTTTCATCATCTGGGGCAGTCATCGTCATTCAGCAGCCTCCTGAGTTGCTGTTGTGGTATTGATAATTTGGCCGTGCACAGCCTCAAAGTTTTCAAGAGCCCTCTTCACCGCCCCAAGCAAAGCCTCAGGTTTATTATCATCGATGAGCCCCACATCGGTCCCGACGAGCTTCGGCATGTAGACCCACTCAGGCAAATCGCGATCAACACCAAACCAAGGCCAGCCGCGCTCCTCATGCAGCTTCTCCCAAGCCTTCCAGAGTTCAGAGCCGACTTTCACCTGAGAGAACTCATCCGCAAGGGGAACCAGCTCATTGGCAACCGTCACACCCTTCGAGCTTGTCTGCGCCCGGTGCTGCATGGCGTTGACCCGAGGCCATCCATATTGTGCCCTGCGTTGTCGCTTCTCTCGCTCAGCCGCCTCCCCGTCTCCCTTCAAAAGCCCAGCAAGAAAAGCCGAAGGTTTCGGAAAGTTGCCGTAGTGAGGCTGGAGCAAATCAGCAAAGCGGTAGACACCCCAGAGCTTGCCGAATGGTTTGGCGGGCTCTGCCGTACCACTGCCAGTCGCTTTCGATGGAAGCTTCTCCCAGCGTTTTTCCTTGAGATAGACGGCAAACGCACACATTTTGGTTCGACCAATTTGCTTGCAGTGCAGCTCGTAAGCACTTGCCTTCGAAGATGCTTGCAACCGCTCATCCTCGGTCAGATCAAACCAAGCCTTCTCAGCGGAGTCGGCACTATCCGATGCAAACGTCGACCAACTTGCGTGAGCCTTTTTCAGCCTTCGAACCCACGTTTCATGAGAGACTTTGCCCTTATTGTCATTTTTTACATTCTCGCTCTCACGCGCGCTCTCTCTCATATGGATTGGTATTGGATTGTTAAGTGGGTTGTTCTTATCTTGGTCCACCTCATGGACCACCTTAGGTCCACCACGTGCACCACCTTCGTCCACCTCGTGCACCACCTTTTCTAAGGGAGGTAGTCCACCACATGCACCACCTTCTTCTTCACTCTCAGCAGTATTAACAATACGCTCAGTTAAGCTTGGTGCGTCCAATTTCCTCTCTGGCCATCGAGCGACATAGTCTTTTCGCTTCCATCTTTGCCCTTTAAAACCATGCTGAGAAATTGAGACCCAACCCGCATCTCTAGCCACTTCAAGGTGCTTCATGATTGCGTTTTTGCTCAGGCTGCTATGCTCAATCAACTGATCGATTGACGGGTAACAGCTCTCGCCCATTTCGTTCATGAAGAGCGCCAGAGTATGGAGCACATGCTTGGTTGTCGGTGAGAGTCCTGACCTGCTAAACGCTTGCCTCCAACTCCAAGCCCTACGACCATCACTCATGCCGCACCTCCTACATCAGGAAGCTTGAGCGAGTACTCATTTCGCTTGATTCTTGCACCATTGGCCTCATCGCGTTTAACGCAGATCCAACCAGCGCCCTCCGCCGATTTCAGGTGCTTAATCACCGAGGGTTTGCTCAAACCAGTTCGCTCCGCCAGAGTTCCAATTGAAGCGGTAATCCCCTCACCAGAACGATCTGCAAAAAGGCTTAGTGCAAACAGCATGAGCCGAGTATTCGCCGCCAAATCGCTCTGCGAAACCTCGTATAGCCACTCTTGAACATTCTGAAAATCACGCACTACAAACCTCCATTGCCCCAGAGAGAGAAAACAAAGGGCCAGGTTGATCCTCAGGCTCGGGATCACTAGCCAAATCAAGGTCACTTAGTTTGGAGAAACGCCCCTTCGAGCCGGGAGGCACCCATATGAGCTGGGTGGGGCTTGCCTCCTGATCTGTACGGAAGATGATCCAGCAATAAGCCGTAGCTGTGCCACCATCTGGAACATAGCGCCCTTTGTGGATGGCAACCCGTTCAGCAAAAACCGCTACGATTGCAGGCGGATGAACCATAAACAACGTTGCAACACGTTCGATGGTTTCCAGCCACCTCAATGGAACAAGCACAGCAACGCCTCGCTTGGGCTTATGGGCTAATGCACGTTCCACGAACTGCTGAGCCAACATGCCAAAGGGCGGATTGGTGATAATCCAGTCAAAGGTTCCGGGAGGGAATTGCCACTCTGGGAGCACTGTCAGGAAGTCCCAAAACTCCCCATGTGCATCGCCAAACCCGCGATTGAACAGATCGGATGCCCAAACCAGATCAAAGTATTCTCGGAGCGGGATCGCCATATGCCCGCCGCCACAAGCACACTCCCACACCTTTAACGGCCCCCAACCCGCCTCGCCCACTCGCTTGAGGTGCAAAAGCAAATCGCACAGAGCACGCGTTGCCCATGGTGGCGTAGGGAAATAGTCGCCAAACTTCTCAGGCTCCACCCGAGACGCCATAACCGCTCGCGAGTTCTTAGCGGCGCTCATGCAGCAACCCTCCCGAGGGATTCCGCAGATCGACGCTTCGGCGAATGCGTGTTGCAATCGGTATCGCAAAAATATGCAGAGAGCCTTGCCGGATGCGCCAACATAGCAAAGCTCTCTGCGCACACTGGCCAACTTTGGAAAGGAACAGCCAGCATGAGTAATGATCAGCGGAAAGAGCTAGATGAGTTGCAAGCAAAATACGACTTGCTTTGTATCTTAATCTTGGGAGTTTACGGTCGGTTAGGCCAAGAGGATCAGGTACACGTACAAAACCAATGGTCAAATGAAGGCATAGCTTGGCAAAATAACTGGACCGCCAATGCAGGCGAATACTTCGTGACCACAACTTATAACAGTATAGAGAAGCAATTAAGCGATGTGTCCATATCAGCGGCTCGGCATGCAATCTAGAGAAAGCTGATCTTTGCTCTCCCCAGGCTTCAAGATTAGTCATGCAGCGGCTACATGCAGCGTAATGTGCAAAAGTTACACGATATCCATCAATTTTGAACACTTCGCCACCTCCCCCAAAAAAATGCGATGCGTGACAAAGTTAGCTGTATTGAGGGGTTCATCTCTCAATGCAGCTAACTCCTGCCAATCAACTCTTGTCAGCAGGGAGTTTTTTATTCTCAGAGACTTGCTGTTGCTCCAACATGAAAAGCTGATAAGACCTTTCAAGAACGGCAGTTTTCTCAGAGAAACCATCCCGTTCAACGCGAGAGATGCAACTTTGAGAGCACCCAAGCGCACGCGCCATCTCCAACTGAGTAAGCTTAGCTTTCATTCGAATTTCGGTAGGCTCTAGCATCGCTACAAAATCCCGTGGGTATAATATTTACTCGACACGTGTATTTTCAATGCCAGATGCATAGTCCAAAGTCAACACCCAATGCATAAAGCCGATTGGCACTGTGGAGCCATGGAACCACACGAAAGACTTAGAACAGCCCGCTTCAATGCAGGCTTTAAAACAGCTACAGCAGCCGCCAAGTCTCTTGGCGTCAACGTTAGCACCTACTCAAGCCACGAGAACGGCTCTAGGGCATTCGGTCATGAAGAGGCTGCTCACTATGCCCGCCGCTTCAAAACATCTCCCCAGTTCCTTTTGTATGGAGAAGGCCGATCACCCGATGATGCAAAACCAGACGCTGATGACCTAACACACAGCCTGCTGGGTGAAATGGCGAACAATTCTGATAGACCGCAAACGGATAAGCT
Organism: Pseudovibrio sp. Ad46; assembly: GCF_001623065.1. NCBI lineage: Bacteria > Pseudomonadati > Pseudomonadota > Alphaproteobacteria > Hyphomicrobiales > Stappiaceae > Pseudovibrio > Pseudovibrio sp. Ad46. Next base: position 82,101 of record NZ_LMCG01000072.1, read on the forward strand.
TGACTTAGAGTTATTCTTAAAGTCTTTTGAAGAAGGAATAAGACTTGAAGAGCAAATTCTTGATGGCAGGGGTAGCATTAGAGATTTATCTATTATAGTTGAAAATATTTATAACGCTGCAAAGAAGAAAAAGACTGATAAGTGATATTTTTTAACTGAAGGATACTGTCCTAAAGTTTCGCTACGCGCTCTAACCATAAGTACCTAAAGAGAGACCATATGGACAACGAAAGCGCACTATCACTGATCTGGCATCGTCCAACCTTCTCACACAAGGAGGAAGTTTTGGACCTTATTAAGACCGCCGAAAAGTACGACCTAATCACACCACTTAAGATGATGTGTGTTAATCTTTACGATTGCCCCTACATCGATTTACTAAGCGAAAAGCAGCAAAAAGAAGTAATCAACGCCTTTCGCCCCGCGCTGGTTCTGGCGTACACACAACAGAAACAGGAGCAGGAAGTTGCTTGAGTACACCAAGAGGCGCCCCGCTACTGCACTCATACTCGAAGAGTTGAGCACAACGGGTGCACAGCTTTTGCACATCTGGAATAAATCCAATGGGCACCTCTCACCCGAGTTCATCGATTACGCACGCAAAGTACTGCTCATGGCGCCACCTGCCACCCCCAGCGACAGCCCTGACATTCTAATGATAGGCAACGACAGCTTCGCACGTCACGTGTTCGGGGCGGACTGGGCTCAACACCCAACCAGAGCCAGAAAGGCGATGTCACTGACATATCGACAATTGGTGGCAAGCAGTTATTGGAATGCGCACCAGTCAAACAAGCCAATTTTTGACCTGATCGGCGCAAACCTTTCCGACAATAACTATCGCGAGTATTGCAGACTAATCCTGCCCGTACATTCACGAGCAGGAATTTCACAGCTTGTAGTTTTCACGAAAGAGCTACCTGATCAATCATCTCGCGCAATATCACTAATCAACTGATTCAGAGCGTATGAAGGGTTTGCACAAAACGCCAACCCCTTTGGAAAGTCTCGAGACGGCACCTCAAAGCGAATGCCATCTGACTGTCCTACCAACCATCCCCAGCGCGCTCCATTTCCATTCAAGAAATCAGTGGGACGCATCCAGCAATAAATCCAATCAAGTCGCCAAAGATCAAAAGCCATAATCTGCGCGAACTCCATCAATCTGCGCGCGTAACCCCGTTTCCTGAGATCTGGCCTTATCCAAAGATCGCCCAGGTATCCAACCTGCCCCGAAATACGCTTCGCGATCTCAGGCTGAACATTCGTCACCTGTACAGGATTGCCATCAACATCAACATATCGCAATCGCCAATAAGTAGCCAAGAAGTCCGACAACGCCAACCCTTGCAGCGGCTCTAGCCTAATTGCCGCAAACCCACATAAATGCCTCTCACCAACTAACCTCAGCCCTAGCCATGCAACATTCTCTTTACTCTGTGCGTTGAGAGAATATGCAAAATGCGGTGTAAGCCCGCCCTTAGCCTCGGGCAAAGCTTCTTCAGCAGCGGCAAACGATTCCCCCTGAACAATCTCAAAGCCATTTTTCTCAAACTCAGAAATCAGCTTAGCAGCTGCCTGATAGAGCACTAAACGCGCCACCATATCGGTACCTCCAAATCCCCAAAGAGCAATTGGATGCAGATATCCACATAAAACCTAACGAAATTACCCCTTAAATCTAACAATCAACATAGTTTGACTCGTGTCCTAAATTCATTTTTCGGACACTGAGCATAATATTTATGCCATACGCATTGACAATCGCGTATACTCAGAGCATATTTTTTACACTGACTGTGTGGATTTGAATATCATGACCGAATTTGAAGCAATTAAGCTTCTTCGTGAACATCGAAGAAAACTGTCTCGACTTCCAGCTGGCTCATTAGTCCGTTTTCGAAGGAGCCCGCCTGAAGACTTAGGCCGATGCAACATCGGTATTGTGCAACGAGATGCAGCCCTTAGTGCTGTGGTCGTTCTCTACATCGATAGCGACAACCAACCTCAGCAAGCAGTAGCAGCAGTTTCAGATTTATTTATCGCAGAGGGTGAACGAGATGACATCTCAGATTGATGACAAAAAGGTGCGGGACACACGCGACGATCTACAACCGGGAATCGACAACCTGACCAGCCAGATCAAAAGCGCCGCGGTGTCTGACACAGATAAAGCAACTCTCGCTTTGCGTGCAGGGAAGGCAATCGTCTCAAACGTTGCAGAAGAGATCTTGGTGAACCAGTTCGCCGAGACACTCTCAAAGGAAGATGAAGACACCACCGCCTAACACAAAATAGAGAGAGAGGGCCCTGCTCTGTCTCTCTATCTCCAAAAGGAGTATTTCGATGCATAGCGCCACAATCATTCAATTCCCTGCGACTAAACAGAGCCCAGCTCAAGCACCCTCCAAAACCGTACAGCAAGTGGGCGAAGAAGCGCTCACCCAGACAAAGGACGCTCATAGAGACCTCTGCACGTTCCTCTCTGACTTGAGCTTCATGGTCAAAGAGACCCCGCAGGATCGCCGCGCGATCAGCGCTCGCATCCTCGCCATGCACGAAACACTCACCAACGCCGATATCGCGCTGGTGAAGATGCTTCAGCAAATGGAAACCGCAATTCCAGCAGGTACTCTTTAGGGCCTCCAACACCTCACCTCTTCGCTCCCCTCAATCACGAGGAACAGTCCCATGAATAGCATTGATAATGACGTATTTAGTGATCGCTGCAACGTGCCCCTGTTCCTCTTGAATGAGGCGGCAAAGCTTACTGTTCTCGTACTGCTTGGCTACACGCTGCTGTGCCTCGCTCCTGCCCTCGATCAATCAGTGATCGACGCAAAACAAAGCATCCCTTCTGACTTCATCAGCTCCCAGCTTTCCTCATTCGATGCTGACAAGCCACTCAAGTAAGGACGCGCCATGCCTATACCGATCATCTTCACCGTGAACTACTTTCGCATGTGGCAGCTTTACTTTTTCGGCTCAGCGCCTGTGCTCTACGGACCAGCCCTATCGCAGGAGAACGAGCAATGAAGTGCCCAACTTGCGTTGGAACCGGACGCGATGACTATTTCCACCTTGCTCTAAGTGAGTGTGAACGCTGCGACGGAACAGGCTCACTCCCAATTGAAGACCTAAATCCGTCTGCCTTGAAATCGGCAACACGAGCCTACTGGTCTACCTTGCCCGTGAGCGAGCATCAGACCTCTGATGTTCTCACGCCAGGCAATCAAATCAATCTGGCTTGGCATGCTGCAAAAATCATTTTCGCATACCAGAGACACAACAAGCCTCTAACCGAGGAAGAGAGCAAGCTGGCTACATTCCAGCACGTCACCCACGCCCATTAGCATTGCCGAGGTTACTCCTCCCAAGCGCGAAAGCGTCGCCTCGGCAGTGGCGGCTCAGGAAAGGCGCACCTGAGCCGCTTCCCCTTCTCTCACGACTGGAAGCACCGCAATGACAATAGACCTGACTCCATACGGTCTCTCCAAGAGAGAGCAGCAAAAGATCATAAAGCGCGAGAGGATCAATCGAGCGCGTGGGAACTGGGGGCCATGGCAGATCAAAGAGTTTTCCAAGGGGACCGTTGGGCACGGATGGGCGGCAGAGTTCACCAGAGCGCACAAGAATGATGTGTTTAGCGTTCTGGACCGCACACTATCCAACGGCATCCGCCACCTTGCAATCACATGCCTCTCTGAAGTCCGCCCATCATGGCCCGAAATGCAACGCATTAAAGATGAGCTTGCCGGACCAACTGCCACCGCCGTTGAGGTCTACCCTCCGAAGGCAGAAATCATTGACGATGCCGACATGTATCACCTTTGGGTCGTGACCACCTCTCTCCCTTTTTCTCTCTTCGATAATCGTAGGAGCGAGTGATGCAGCTGGAGCCGGGCATGACCCCTATCCACATCGGCATCAAGCTCACAACCAAGCCTGAGGCCTTGGCAGAGATCCTGACTGCTGTTGCTGTAAATGCTCCTCCAGAGCTTGTAGAGCAGGTCAAAGAACACATGCCAGAAGCCCTCCATGACCACACATCCAACTTTCTTGAAAAACTACTGATCGCAATAACCATCTAAACCCACCAACCGCATGTTTTTACTCAGGTCGCTAGCGACTGATTTGAAGGATGATAGAAATGCTGAATAGTCAGAGAGTTAACACTGCTTCTTCTACGTCAACACCAAAGAGGATTATTGAGATGGAAGGTAGGACAATGCTAACCCCTAAAGAGGTCGCCAAGCGCTGGGGCTTGTCAGATCAAGCCATTCGTAACATGATCAATCGAGGAGAACTTCACGGCACGCGATTTGGCACAGCGTACCGCATCCCGGTTTCGGAGGTAGAGCAATGGGAGCAGAGTATAAGCTCACTAGCCACAGAGGAAAGTGGGTCGTCGAGTTCAAAGACCCAAACACAGGCAAGCGCAGAAGAATTTCGACGGGCGCGACTGAGTACCATCTAGCTGAGCGCATACTCCCCAACATCATAAAAGCCGCAGAGGGTTACACAAAACACTCTGTGGCTGATTTGTATAAACTCTGCCAACAAGACAAGAAAGCTCAAGGGAAGAGAGCCCACGAAACAATGGGCCACTATTGGAAGGCTCTCGCTCCACATTTTGGGAACAAAGCCCCAGAAGACATCACGGTACAGCATTGCAGGGATTATGCGGTATTTCGAGCGAAGCAGGGAAGAAAGCAGTCCACGTTTGTTAGTGAACTGAAATATCTACGCCTCGCGCTCAGATGGGCGGTTAAACATAAGTACCTTGATGAGGCACCATTTATCGAAGTTCCCAGTGACCCGCCTCCACGAGATAGGCATCTCACAAAAGCTGAGTTCTCAAAGCTCGTAGCCGCTGCCAACAGCCCACATATCCGTCTCGCGATAATACTGCTCCTCACCACTGCCGCTCGCGTAGAGGCAATATTACAATTGACCTGGGATCGAGTTGATTTCGACAGACGAAAAATCATCTTGAAAGATCCTCTGGCGAGTATGATGCAAAAGGGCCGTGCCGTTGTGCCTATCAACGATCTATTGTACGCCGAACTCAAATCAGCTCAGATCAATAGATCCTGCGATCACGTTATAGAGTGGCGTGGCGAGTCTCTCACGAGCATCAAACGAGGGTTCAAGCGTGCAGTGGAACGGGCGAACCTGAACGATGTTTCCCCCCATGTTTTACGGCATACTGCAGCAGTTTGGATGATCGAGGCAGGTGTACCAATGGACGAAGTAAGTCAGTTTTTGGGGCACGAGAGTATCAACATTACTCGCAAGGTCTACGCTCGCTTTAGCCCAGAGTATTTGGCCAGCGCTGCAGCCGCGCTGGACGTTGGTACACTCGTACCAAGCCCAGACTGGCCCTATTAGATTCATTGGCTTTATAGAATTAGTAAAGTGGTGCCAATTGTTAAACATCAATGAGTTGAGGTAGATGCCCGTGACTGGGGGTGAAGGGGTCGTCGGTTCAAATCCGGCCTACCCGACCATTTTTCTCACAAAACCAATATTTTTGCGGGTTGGGTCAACCTAACCTGCCGCACCGGATAATGTGCAGTTGCTTGCACAAAAAAAGGGGACTGACCAAGCCAGTCCCCTCGTAAATGTAATTCTCAATAAGACCTATTGAACAACTTCACCTTTATCGATGACTGTTTTGCGGACAACCTCAGCAAATTCCTGCGCTTCCTTTCGGATTTGATCTTCATCCACGGTCAGCACGTCACGCTTGTCCATCAGGATACGGCCATCAACAATCGAGGTGCTGACATTGGTGGCGTAAGCAGAATAGACCAGCGCAGAGTATGGGTTAAAGATTGGCACCATGTTGGGCGCTTTGGTGTCGATGATGATCACATCAGCCAGTTTCCCAACTTCCAATGATCCGATCTTATCCTCCATATGCAGCGCACGAGCAGCACCAATGGTTGCCATTTCAACCACTTTGACCGGAGGCATCGCAGCCCGGTCTTTGTTGGCCAGTTTGTGAACCTTCGCCACCTGCCCCAACTCATCAATGATGGAAAGCGTGTTGCCAGACATCGGGCCATCTGTTCCAAGTCCGATACGAAGCCCCTGATCGAACATCTTCAAGGCAGGTGCAACACCCTTCGCTGATTTGATGTTGGCACTCATATTGTGAGAGACACCAACATCATGATCCTTCAAGATCTGGATATCATCATCATTTGCTGTGATGGCATGCGCTGCCACCCAATGTTTTGACAATGCTCCGATTTCCGCCATGTAACCGATTGGCGTTTTGCCGGGCATCCGCTTTTCAATCTTCTCACTTTCACGAGAAGATTCAGACAGATGGATCAGGACCGGAACATCCTTCTCTTGCGCCAGTTCATTTACCTTCACGAGCACTTCAGTTGTGTTTGTATACGGCGCATGAGGTGCAAATGCTGGTGTGATCCGCGGATGGTCTTTATATTCCTCAATGAAGTTCAAAGCATAGTTGATGCCCTCTTCTGCATTTTTAGCATCCGCCACCGGAAACTTGATCACAGTCTCACCAAGCACAGCGCGCATACCGATCTGGTCGACCGTCTTCGCAACTTCATCCTCAAAGTAATACATATCAGCATAGGTGGTGACGCCACCCTTCAGCATCTCCACATTACCAAGGTTTGCACCAATACGAACCATATCACGCGAGACGAGCGCCCCTTCCAACGGGAAGATATACCGATGCAGGCGATCAGGAACATCATCAGCCAGTGAGCGGAACACAGTCATAGAAACGTGGGTGTGCGCATTGATCATGCCGGGCATAACAATATCGCCATCCGCATCGATGGTTTTGTCGGCACTATAGTCAGCACTGTCAGACCCATCAGACACCGCAACAATCTTGTTGCCCTTGATTGCCACAAGCCCACGGTCATAAACGGTTTTTTGTGCATCCATGGTCAGAACGTGCGCGTTGGTGATCAGCAGATCAACCACCTCACCCGCATGCGCATGTGCATGTGTAAGAGCCGTAAAACCAAGAAGAAGAGAAATGAAGCTAAGTTTTTTCATGGAACCTGCAATGCCTTTCCAGCAGTTCAGAATTTGGATGCCCGGTTGTAATGGGAGAACCTGCAAGCACACTAAAACGTCCTTAGCAGAACGTCATTGGTAGTTCCCATTACAGATTGCCCGATGCTCCAAAATCGCTGGGGAGCTTTACGGCACCGCTGCGTAAGCTCCCTTCCAGTCGCAGTGCCGCTCAAATCTATGCCATTCGCTCTTTCTGGATCATCAGATAGCCACCAATGCCTGCTGCAACAACAAGCGCAAAAGCAAACGCCCACTGCAACGGCCCGGAACCAGCAAGCATGCCGGATATGCCGGAAATCAGAACCCCGGCCTTACTCACGCCCTCTGGCGTCAACCAGGTGCTCATTGCAGAGGTTTCTTCGCCCCGCGCTTTGGCAGCCCCATCCGGCACAACGCCATCACGGACACGCAATGTTTGAACCGCTGACGCTGGCGATTTGATCAACTCAAGTGACCGTTGCTGAACATCCCTCACCCGGCGCATCCATCCATTTTTGTTGTAGGGCCAGTTCTTAAGCCGCTTCATGAAACGCAAGCGCTCAGCAGAAAGTGTACCCACCAGATCACGGAGATTGTGCGTCTTGAGTGCCCCAAGCGTTTCAACACCAGCCAGACCATCAGCAGCAACGCCCAGAATACTCTGAAGCGTCTTGACCGCCCGCGCAGGTCCTGAGTTCACGGCGAAATCAAAAAGCGCATAGTCCAAGCCCGAAGGCATTTTGTCTCCCTTCACAGCATCCCAATACTGTGCCCGAAAGATATCGACAGCCTCAGCCTGCTCCATAGACCGCACCTCCTGAACGCTGACAGTTTCCCCCCGCCATGCACTCAAGGTCTTCTGTGTGATGCCAAAGTTTGTAGGACCACCCGGATCAGCCTTCCGGCTTCGATGGGTAAACCCTCCTTCACTCTCAAGCAAGTCCGAAACGATCAGTTGAAAGGTATCTTGCATCTCTCACTCTCCTAATAAAAAACGGGAGCCAAAGCCCCCGTGCAAACACAAAAAAGACCGCAGATGCGGCCTATGAAATTCAAAGATATCGCTCAGGTCTGCGGCACCACTGGCAGGAAGAAATGTAAGGACAATCGAACCTTGCCTCCGGTAAAGCTGCCAGTATTCGCAGTAATCCGGACTGGCGTGTCCGCATAATACGCAGTTGGTCCAATCACGCCTGCATTATTAGAACCAACGGCAATCCCCAAAGAGCCTCCAAACTTGCCAGCCTCACCAGCAGTTCCGCAATCGTAGGAGCTTGCACCCGTGACAGCCTCAACCACGCGGGTGGACACACAAAACACGATTGCACGGGAGGGAATAACCAAAGAGCTTTCAGTAAAACCGCCAGAAACGGTGATCAGCTCATCTGCGGTCACAAACTGGCTCTGCGCACCATGAGCGCTCTCGCTCAGCACAGTCTTTTCCTGCTGAAAGGCCGCACCGCCGGTAACGTCATCAACGCCCAGTCCAGCGACAGAAGAATACCCAATCCATTTACCATCTGAGTAAACCTGCATCGCGCCAAGGCTTTGCACCCAGGCCGCCCAACCTTCAACTGGAGCTAAAAATCGCCAGATATCACCATCAAAGGCCGCGATCTTACTCTCCTGTCCTGCAAAAGCACCTGTCGCAGCTGCAGGAACGATATAACGCTCCCCTTCTGCGGGGCCTGCAGGTGGTGCACTCACACTGTTGGAAACAACGCAAAGCTGCACAACCAGATCAACAAGTGCCAAAGCCTCGTTGTGCGTGACATGCTTTTGCGCTTGAGCAGCTGCCAGAAATGGCAGTTTAAGATGCGATGTCGTCTCACTCATCATGATCCCCATAGATCGCCTAGCCTACGCAAAAGCGTACCATCCAGCGCAACAAGGGGGATAAGTTGAGATCAGAGCCGCAGGCAGATCAGCCCGCAGCAGCAATCAAAAGCTTAGGCAACGTGGCGACCAGTACCATCACCAGCCAGAGACCAGATACGCGTGCGGTTGCGAGCCATTTTCTCGTCAACGGCAAATGAAAGCTCAGCACCATGCAAACCAACAAGACGATGCAGCAGGATCGCAATCTCCGCGGCATCAGCAGCGACATCACGTGAACTCTCGCCGCTTTCGACAGCCAGTTGCAGAGCGGCAAGCTCTTCTTTTGCCCGCGCAATCAACGCATTCAGGTCAGCCACTTGCCCAAAGGTTCGCTCACCCCAGGCCGTAATGCTTGCACTGCTTTCAATGGTTACCATGTTCGCCCACCTTCAAACTCTGGGGCCTGTTCTTTAAAGGATGGCAAGCCAACCTGTTCTAAAACAAACCCAAAACAACAAGCCGGAGCGCTCAGGACGTTGCGATCAAGAGCGACGCCTCCGGATTTTGAACATGAATTGAACTCACCCTTACCTTCATCCCGTTAGCCCTCAGGACAAAGAAAAAGCGGAGACAACTTCCTGTCCCCGCCTATTCTTCAGGTAAAAAAGGCCAGACTTTGGCCCTTTTTTGATAGTTTACATGGTTTCCAGAGCTGAAACAGACTCATTCATGGCCTGATCAAGGACATCCAGCAGGTAATCCGCATTTTCCTTAGAAAAAATCATCGGTGGCCGCATCTTCAACACATTGTCATAAGGCCCCTCGGTTCCCATCAGAATACCAAGGTCTTTTGCGCGGTTGGCAATACGTTTCGCCATATCTGTTGCAGGCTCTTTGGTACGCCGGTCTTTCACCAGCTCGATACCAAGGAATAGTCCCATCCCGCGCACATCGCCAACAAACTCATACTTTTCCATCATCTTTCGGAAGCCCGAAAGGATGTAATCACCAACAACACGCGCATTCTCACGCAATCCATCCCGCTCAATCACGTTCAGCACAGAAAGCCCGACAGCACAGGAGACCGGATTACCGCCAAAGGTGTTGAAGTATTCCATGCCATTGTTAAAGCTGGCAGCAACCTCGCGAGTGGTCACAAGCGCGGCCATAGGATGACCACTGCCAATCGGCTTGCCCATAGTAACCACATCCGGCGTCACACCTTGTGTTTCAAAAGCCCACCAATGCGATCCGACACGGCCAAACCCAACCTGCACTTCATCAGCAACGCACAGGCCACCCTCCGCACGGATCAGCTTGTAGACCTCCTCCAGATAGCCATCTGGCATGAACACCTGACCAGCCACACTTGGAATTGATTCAGCAATGAAGAATGCTGGGGCACGGCCTTGTTTTTTCATCAAGTCCAGCTGCTCAGCAACATTTTGCACATAACGTGCAGCGATCTCCTCAGGTGCCCAGTCAGCCGGAGCACGATAGGCGTCCGGAATAGCTGCCTCAAACACATGATCAGGCCGTCCTTTACCACCGTTGCGCTTGTATTTGTAAGGGCTCAGCGCAATCAGCTCAGGTGTTGTGCCATGATAAGCCCAATCCAGAACAACTGCATCACGACGCCCGGTATGCGCCTCTGCCATGCGAAGCATCAGGCTGTTCGCCTCACTGCCCGTACACACAAACGAAGCAACCGCCAGATCATCCGGCAGTGTCGCTGTCAGACGCTCAGAGTACTCAACGATGTTGTCGTGCAAATACCGTGTATTGGTGTTGAGCAAACCCGCCTGATGAGACAAGGCCTCAACCACATCTGGATGTGCATGACCCAGATGGCAGACATTGTTAAAACAGTCCAGATAAGCCCGCCCGCGATGGTCGATAAGGTAAGCCCCCTCGCCACGCACAAACTTGATCGGTTCGCTGTATGAGATGGAAAGGTTCGGCAGCAGATTTTGACGGCGCGATGAAACGATATCGCAGACTGATCGTCCAGCACTGCCCAGTGTTTCTTGCGGGAGCCCGGCAAAATCGATAGCGGACGGGAACAAATCTGCCCACACATCAAGATACTTCTCTTCACCAACACCAAGGATTTCTTCGGCACTCAAAGAAACATCTGCACATAGCTGTAGGTGAAGATGGGGAGCCCAGCCACCATTTTCATCTTCTGCACCCAGATACCCAACTGTCTCACCGGCCTTGATCACATCACCCACGCTCAATCGGCTCGCCGCCTCATGCGCCATGTGTCCCCAAAGGCTCACAAACGGCTGACCGCAATCCGTTTCATGATCCAGCGCAATCATGCAGCCATAGCCAAGTGGATCCGTCTCAATTACCACAGACCGCACTTTTCCATCCATAGGCGCACAAACACGGGTTCCTGACGGCAGGAACAAATCAAACCCCAGATGGTTCCGGCGACGCTCTCCCTCAATGAAACGACTCTCAAAGAAGTCGGAGGAATAAACACTGCGGCTTTCACCCCATGGCCCAATGCCAAGTTCAACGCCATGCGCCTCGCAGTACTCTTCCCACCATTCCTGTGCAGCTTCTGGCTGACGGTCACGAGACGTCACAGTCATCTCATTCTCAGGATCAGCATAAGGTACCAGCGCCTTGGACATGAGCTTGGGATGGCGCGCAAACAACGGGGCAAATGAGTTCCGGTTTTTTGCACAAAACGCTGCCACCTTCCGAGCACCCGGCACAGCATCAAAACCACAGGCCTTGCGCAGGATTGCAGTCGCAAACGATGGTTTCATGCCATAAAGTTTGTAAAGCAGGTTCCAGGCTGGTGCTTCACTGACAGCAAGGTATGGATTGTCGTCAGTCTCATCTTTCCGCAGAGCGGACAAACTCACGCTTGTCACCAACCGCATCGCAATCAGATCAAAGAGAAGATCAACCTCCCCTTCTTCCAACGGATACTCAGCATGGTAGGCAGCAGCCAGATCAGCAGCAGCTCCAATCGGATCAGCCAGCTCCATAATCGTATAGGCCGCTGCAATCGCAACTTCCGCAATCACAGGCGTATGCAGGCTGTCACCAAAATCAATAAGACCACAAACGCGGGAATGATCTTCTGGATCAACCAGCACATTCCAGTCATTGGCATCATTGTGAATGACAGCAGCTCTCAAGCCGGCAAGCTGCGGAGCAACAATCCGGTCAAACCGATCAAGGAAGTACTCAACCACGCGCCGCTGATCAGGATCACCAATGGCACTCAGACGCGCGCGCGCATCGCCAGCCGCACGTAAATCCCATTCAAAGCTGCGCAAAGCACCGGGATGCACGAAACCACGCAGCGCCTTATCCATCTTGCCAAGCAACGTTCCCAAACTGGCAACAACACCATCTTCACGCTGAGTTTCAGCCAACGGCACCCCGGGAACCCAGGAAACCACCCGCATGGCATGAGATGCTCCACCCGGTCCGGCGACACTCTGCGTGGCTCCACCATCTTTTGTCAGGCGCAGGCGCGGCATAGGCAAATCCGGAGAGGACACAGCAAGATGTTGCAGCATGGCTGTCTGAAAACCTGTCTCAGCGTCGGGCTCACTGGCATTGACGAGCTTGACCGTCCAGCGCGTGCCATCCTCAGCATCAAGGCGATGGTTCTGGTCGCGCTCGCTTTCCAATGGAGACAAGTCACCTTTCAGGTTCCAGTGCTCCAGCAGAAGGGCTGCAATGGTATCGCGGTCAAAATTAGGGGCGGGATGGCTAATATCAGTCATAAGTCTCTCCGGTTGCCCGGAATATAACGCACACTGATATTTCAGAACACCGACTTTATGTCAGTTGCACCGCCACTATGTCGCGATTAATAAGTATTTTACCGGCACTCATCCTGATAGCCCGCGCAGAGGAATCTCAATGCTCGATGCCACCGACCGCGAGATTATCGCGATCCTTTCCAAAGAAGCCCGTATCCCGATCAAAACACTGGCAGCCCGCATAAACCTGTCTCGCAGTGCCACCAGCGAACGCATCACACGGCTGGAGAACAACGGCACAATTCGCGGCTACAGGGCAGACATCGGCGGCCTCGATCCCACGCACATCTCCGCCTTCCTGTTCATCCGCCTATCACGCACGCCAATGCGTGAAATCCTCGACATACTGGCGGCGTTTCCAGAGATTAAACGTGTGAGTTCGGTAAGTGGAGAGCTCGACCTTGTGGTCGAAGTCGTTGCCTCCTCAATGGAGATGCTCAACAACGTCAGAGACGCCATCGCATCCACTGACGGTGTGAAGGACCTGACAACCACTGTCATTTTGCGGGATGAGTTTCAACGCACCTGAAACAGCAAAGGGCGCCGACTGCAACAAAGCAGTGACTGACGCCCTTAAACCAACGCTCAGGTTAGCATTTCACCAACCCAAGACCCTATCAATTTTTGTAGATTATCGCGCCTGATCCAGCATACGCTTACACTCCAACAACTCAAAGAGCGTGGACTGCAGCCGATCAACATTGTCCTTGGAAAGTCCAGCAGAACCAGCTGCCTCTTCCTTTTCAGAGCCCATCAAACGATCCATGAAGCCAAACGCTCCATGTCCACCTTTGCCATGCTGATCCGGCTCGTCATCCGGCAATAGACCGGACGGCAATGGCATCTGCGGCTCAGGCTCGCTCTCAAGCGGAAGAACCGCCTGTTCTTCTACAGACCGTTCAGCAACCCAGTCTTCCTGCGGCTCATACATCTCATCTGGAGACGATATGATAGCCTGCGCGACCGCAGCTTCCGCTGCACTCCGCACTGAACCCTCAGAAACTTGGGATGGATCAGGAGCTACGCCGACAGGCGTATTGGCGCTGGACGAGGTTGGGATGACAACGCCACCACCCTCTTTCCAAACGTCCATAACGACACGCACGCCTTGCTCTCGCAAAATACGTTGCACGCCTTTAATCGTATAGCCTTCCCCATAGAGCAAATGGCGGATACCGCGCAAAAGCTCAAGGTCGTCAGGTCTGTAGTAGCGCCGTCCACCGCCTCTTTTCAGAGGCCTGATCTGGGTAAATCGTGTTTCCCAGAACCGCAGAACGTGCTGCGGCAGATCCAGTTCACTCGCTACTTCACTAATTGTTCGGAACGCGTCGGCGCTCTTCTCCACGATGCAGACCCTCTAAACCTTACTATTATCGGGGCAGCAAATTAGCTGGCGCCCTCAACCAGTGCATCATTAATGCGCTGTTTAAGAACATTGCTTGGCTTGAATACCATAACCCGGCGTGGAGAGATCGGAACTTCCTCACCTGTTTTTGGGTTACGGCCAATGCGTTCACCTTTCGAGCGAACAACAAAAGAGCCAAAGCTAGACAATTTGACAGACTCGCCGCCTTCCAGGCTGGCAGAAATTTCTGCAAGTACCTGCTCAACGAGTTCGGCAGATTCAGTCCGAGATAGGCCGACTTTCTGGTAAACCGCTTCACATAAATCAGCGCGGGTTACAGTGTGACTACCCATTCCACCCTCCTCCGGTAAAGCCATGATCCGTAAGAATAAAGCTTGCTTTCAACAAGTTACGGTATGGCCAACCGGCGTCAGGGTCAACAGCTCATTTGCTAAGAAATGCAACCCTCTGGGGTTTTTTGCCGCTTTTTACCACTTAAGGAGTACTGAACCCCAGGTAAAGCCGCCGCCCATTGCTTCCAGCATGATCAGATCTCCCTTTTTGACCTTGCCAGCTTTAACAATGCTGTCCAGAGCCAAAGGAATCGATGCAGCCGAAGTGTTGCCGTGCTCGGAAACTGTTTTCACTACCTTTTCAGGAGCGATGCCAAGTTTCTTTGCAGAGGCATCAATGATGCGTTGGTTCGCCTGGTGCGGAACAAACCAGTCCAGGTCTTCCGCAGTTGTGCCAGTGGCATCAAAGGCAGCTTCAATCACATCAGTGACCATGCCAACCGCGTGCTTGAACACTTCTTTGCCCTGCATGCGCAGATGACCTGCAGTCCCAGTGGTGGAAGGACCACCATCCACGTAAAGCTTTTCCTTATGACGGCCATCAGAACGCAAATGACAGGTCAACACACCGCTGGTCTCAGCAGAAGCCTCACCTTCCTGCGCTTCCATGACAACAGCGCCAGCGCCATCGCCAAACAGAACACAGGTCGTACGGTCTTCCCAATCCAGAATGCGGGAGAATGTTTCAGCGCCAATTACAAGCGCACGCTTAGCCAGACCACCGCGCAGGTATGCGTCGGCAGTGGTAACTGCATAAACAAAACCAGAGCAAACAGCCTGAACGTCGAACGCAAAACCGTGGTTGATACCAAGTTCTGCCTGCACAGCAACAGCCGTTGCCGGGAACGTATTGTCAGGTGTTGAGGTTGCCAGAATGATCAGATCAATGTCCTGCGCATCAACACCGGCATTTTCCAGCGCAGCCTTGGCAGCATTCACTGCAAGGTGAGACGTAAACTCACCTTCTGCCGCTATATGACGGTTCTTGATCCCGGTACGCTGAACGATCCACTCATCAGAAGTGTCAACAATCTCGGTAAGCTGCTGGTTAGTAAGTGCTTTTTCAGGCAGATAGCTGCCACAGCCCAAAAATACAGAGCGAAGTGCCTTCACTTTAAACCCTTCAGTTTTCTTCAGCCTCTGAGAAACGACCACGATGGTAGTTTGCCAGATCCTCGGAGATCTTTTTAATCAATTCATTCTTGGCCATATCATAGGCAAGTTCAATGGCAGCACCAAAGCCTTCAGCGTCTGTTCCGCCATGGCTTTTGATAACAATCCCATTAAGCCCAAGAAAGACCCCGCCATTGACTTTACGCGGATCCATTTTCGCCCGAAGCCGCTCGAAAGCACCTCGTGCAAAAAAGTAACCGATTTTCGCCATGAGCGTACGTTTCATAGCAGCCCGTAGGTAGCCAGCAAACTGTTTTGCGGTTCCCTCGGCTGTTTTGAGTGCAATATTGCCGGCAAACCCTTCGGTCACAACAACATCAACGGTGCCTTTACCAATGTCATCACCCTCGACAAAGCCGGAGTAAACAAGGTTTGGAGGAGACAGTTCGCGCAGCATTTTGCCTGCTGTACGCACTTCCTCAACACCCTTCACCTCTTCAACACCAATATTAAGGAGACCAACAGTCGGCTGCTTAACACCATGAACAGAACGACACATAGCGCCGCCCAAAATAGCAAAGTCGATCAGCTGCTGTGCATCCGCGCCGATCGTAGCACCCACGTCAAGCACAATGGATTCACCGCGAAGTGTCGGCCACATTGCCGCAATCGCAGGACGCTCAATACCAGACATGGTGCGCAGGCAAAACTTGGACATCGCCATCAGCGCGCCCGTATTGCCTGCGGAAACAGCAACATCTGCTTCAGAATTTTTAACCGCAGCGATCGCATTCCACATGGAAGATTTACCGCGGCCCTTGCGCAAGGCCTGACTCGGTTTTTCGTCCATGCCAATCGACACATCGGTATGATGAACAACGGATGCCTGCTTCAGACGAGGGTATTCCTCGAGCATTGGCTCGATGACTTTATTGTCACCGAAAAGTAGGAATTCGATATTCGGGCAGCGTTGCAGCACCTGATCAGCACCAGGCAGCACCACCTCAACACCGTAATCCCCCCCCATAGCATCAAGAGAAATACGTATTTTTTCAGACATTTCCAATTTCTTGCCTTGTCCCAACAAAGTCTGCCCTTGTATCGGCAGACCTCGGAATAGTTAAGAGCATTTTCCCTAAGTTCAGTGGAAATGCGCGTCGCGAAGATACTCGATTATAAACGTCTCGCAACACCCACCTCTAAAAAACCTTTGCAGCAATCTAAGATTATTTTTTGCCTTTAAGGGCTTCTAGTGCAGCAAACGGAGAAGGCTTCTGCTCTTCATCCTGTTTCAGTTCTTCCTCCGGGTCCGGAGCATATTTGTCATCCATTTCAACCCCTTTAGCCCGAGGAAATGGATCCAGACCCAACGCAAAGTGTTCACAAACAACAGCTCCGAAGTCCACCTGGGGGCCTTCGAAATAATCCGGCGGATCACTCTCATCAATATCCAGATCTACTTCCAAGGTATCATCATCACTTCGACGACGCCCCCGGGAATCTTGATCCGGCAAAAATGTACGATCGAACTCTTCGTCCACGATGCACTCAACTGGCTCAAGCGTAACAACACATTGTTGAATAGCTTTGGCGCGGATGTGACCGCGCACCGCCAGTCCGTCACGGCGCCACGGACGCACTTCAAGGTCGGCTTCGAACTCAGGCAGCTCTATCAAATCATAGGCCTTGGCGATCTGCGCCCGCTCGCTCTCGTTGAGAACAAGCTTTACTTGTTTGGTTTTCTTACCAAGACGCACCGCATCAAAAAAATAGGCCCACGGGTATTCAGTTTCAGCCATCGCTGGCGCTTTCCCTTATAAGTTCGGTTTTTGGAGCCACAAATTTGACGTCGCCCGCAAGAATTTCATGGGTTGGAAGGGCAGCAAGACCTTCCACCGCCTCATGCATGTAATGAACCAGCGCTCTTATCGCAACAGCTTCACCGCCCTCGCCATAAATGTTTCTTACAAAGGCCTCAAATAGAGCGGAATTGTCCTTGTTTTCCAGAGCCTGCATATAGCTGGCTGTGCGTCCGTAAAACGATTCGACCATAATTCGAACCCGTTTACGCACACCTTCATCGCCAATACCGATCTCTCGCATGCTCTGGTCCATATCCTGAAAAAAATAATCGAATACAGCCTGTGCAAATTTCCGGGACGCCTTATCTTCGCCTCCTAACCGGTGAAAGACACAAAAAGCGTGCAAAACAATCATCTCGAAGCGACCTTCGCTCGTATCAGGTATACCATAGTGCTGATAAAACACTGGTAGTCGTGCCTGCGCGACGATCCGCTCGTAAGTTGTTCTGACGGATGTGTCTTTACGTCGACGGAAAAAACCGAAGATCATGGCACCTCTCTTGCGCTTGTCGAGTTACTTGTGTGACTGCCACGAGGATGGCATAAGCACAAGTCTGAATCTAAACCGCTTGCTTGCTGCATTTTGCTGCAATTTGCAAGCCAACAGGATGTTTGGAATGATTGCATTCGCACGCCGTACTGTGTTCCTCGCTTTTTTGAGCCTGCCACTTGCCGGCTGCTTCACCCAGACACTGACACATGGCCAGGTTGTTTCACCTGATTCAATTCAAGATGTTCAAGTCGGTTCCAGCCGTGAGCAGGTAGAACTTCTCCTTGGTAGCCCGTCCACCACATCTAATCTGGACGGTGAAGCTTACTATTATATCTCGCAAAAGAGCGAAACAGTGGCATTCTGGTCTCCGTCAATCGTCGACCAACGTGTTGTCGCTGTTTACTTTGATAAAGATGGTTATGTGAAGTCCGTTGCTGATTACGGCATTGAAGACGGAAAAGTCTTTGATTACCTCGGCAGAAAAACACGCACCGGCGGTGCTGATTATGGTCTCCTGACGCAGATCCTGCGTGGAGCTGCAAATCCATCAATCGGTCTCTAAGACCCGCCCATCACGAGTTTAAAAAACGGCGCCTGTTTTTCAGGCGCCGTTTTTTTTTGCGTTCAAAGCCAACAGGCCAGGCTGCTCTATCCCATTCATATCGCGAATGCTGCCAAATCCTAAGCTTCATGCTTAAAATCACGCCGGTGTTATTGGAGGTTTGCTACATGTGATCCTGTATTGAGGAGTTATACGCATTCTGGCCGTCTTCTTCCGTGGTTTCTTCAAGGCATTAGAGCGCGTTCCTTTTGATTGGAAACAATCAAACGACAAGAATTCGCTCCACCAAGGATGTTAGATCGCGATGCGTGAATGCAAATAAACGCGACGTGCTCTAACGACAAACGCGAAGTAAAATCATGACGCACTCCTCTACTGCCCTCAAAAAAATTACAGATCTGCGCCCCTCAGATCACGCTCTTTTTATCTATCTCACACTCGTCACAGCAACCTACCTGATCTGGGTTGGCCTGCTAAAGCTGACAGGTCCGGAACATCAGCAAATCGAGTTCTGGCTCGGCAACAGCCCCATATTCAGTGGAGTGGTTCAAGCACTCGGCGTGCCTCTCACCGGCGTTCTGATGGCTCTTTTTGAAGTCCCGGCAGGCATTCTGGTTCTGCTTGGCCTGAAAGATCGCCGCCTTGGCATTCTTGGCTGCCTGATGGCCATGCTGATCTTCGCCCTGAACTTCCTTTACCTGTTCACAAACCCTGTGTGGATGGATGCTCTCGGAGGTTTCCCGATTATAGGCTCCGGCCAAAACCTCCTGAAGTACCTCTCCATGTTTGCAATCCCGGCGTACATCCTCGGGCATCACATGCACACAGCTGGCAAGGAGCAGACCGCAGGCTCTCTCAAAAAGCTGGCCGTGTTCGCAAGCTTCGCTGGTATCGCACTGGTCATGGGCTGGATCGGCGCCATGAAGTTTTATGAGTTTGAGGCACAAGGCATTGTCCGCCTGATGCAGTCCAACATCCTCTTCAGCTGGACCTATCAGATCTGGGATGTTCAGGGCGCTTCCAACTTCATCGGTATCGTTGAGTGGGTCTTCCTGCTGCTGCTGCTCTGCCTGCCATTCAATCGCTTCCTCGGCGGTCTAGGTGTCCTCGGCATCGCTGCTACAGCACTCGGCACCCTCACCTTCATGTTCTCCGTACCGGGCTGGGATGCGGATTCATTCTTCCCTCTCCTCAACCGTACAGGCATCTTCGTGCTGAAAGACCAGTTCCTGCTCGCAGCAGCCATCATCCTTTGGCGCAATTACTAAGCAGCGCATAGACAGCAATGATAGGAAAGCCGGTGTTCCATAAGGAGCACCGGCTTTTTCACGTTCACCTGAAGGTATCCGACAGTCGTAATGACCTGCAGCACTCTTCCCAATAGGCTGGTCAGGATTGCGATTGTATTGGAAACAAAGATGTTTGAGACATATCGCGGGATTGTTTACCCGCAGCAGGAAGATCACATGGGCCATATGAATGTGGCCTGGTACACCTCCAAATTTGATGAAGCGACATGGCACATGCTCGCCCACATTGGCATCACCCCAGCCTATATCCGCGAGAGCAACAAAGGCATGGCTGCACTGGAGATCACATATAAGTATCTGGCGGAGGTCTCCGCAGGCGACCTACTTGTCGTACGCTCTGAAATTAAAGAAATGCGCGACAAGACCATCCTCTTCAAACACACCATGTTTGACTCAATCACCAACACACCCGTTGCCACCATGCAGGCCGTCGGTGTCCATATGGATCGCGAAGCCCGAAAGTCCTTCCCTTTCCCCGCGCATGCAAGAGAACGCTATGAGGCCCTGCTGCCAGAGCCAGCAGCCTGATCAGGTACCTCAAAATTACTTAGCAGGTTTCAGATAGGAGCCGCCGCAAGAACAACAGACTATAGTAATCCTGTAAGTGAATCTGAGTAGGACATGCAGCATTGCTGCATACCAGATTGATGCGGGCAAATTCTTGATTGAGTGCGGGCGTTTTTCGCAAAAGGATGGGTTCCATCAAAGTGTTGGAGCATGCGGCGTAAACAAGAGTGCACGCTGCATAATCCTGAGTTTCTCTGTTTGCCTGAGTCAGTCTAGGGGAACCAGCTTTTGCGAGCGCTTAAGGTACCTGCGATAAAAAAACGCATATCGCCAGTTCTACAGTTTCTAGCGGTTGTCGGCATAGCGCTGACAGCCAGCACGGAACTTCGCGCGCAAGTGGGCAACTGGCCATTAGCCTGGGCGCAATGGCACAACGAAACCCGCGATTGGGGCGGTATTCGCACCAACCTTTCTGACGAGGGTCTTGATCTAGGTGTGCTCTACACCCAGGACGTTGCCGCAAACCCCGTTGGCGGCCTGAACCAGAGCGCAACTTATGGCGCGCGGCTGGAAGGCATGGCCATGCTGGACTTTGAGAAGATCTTCGGCATCAAAGGCAGCAGCCTGCACTACATCATGTATCAAGGTCTGGGACAGGGCCTGTCACAGGAGGTCATTGGCAACGACTTTGGCGTCACCCAGATTTTCTCAAGCGACATCCTCGCCATCGCCAACTTCAGTCTGGAGCAAAACCTGCTCAATGATCAGCTGTACCTCTCCGCCGGTCGCCTCGCTGTAGGCGACATCTTCGCAAGAGACGATACCTTCGCGTACTATCTCAACGGCGCCCTCAACAGCACCCCTGGTCAGCTGCTCATCAACCAGCCCACTTTCACCACCTACCCCTTCAACATATGGGGTCTGGCAGGCAACTATACCTTCCCCGGCAATCAATACGTCAGCCTCGGCGTCTATGACGCGTCCGTGGATGATCTGAACAACGCCGAAAACGGCTTCAATTTCCGCTTTGCGCCCAAAGGCAGCGTGCTGATGGTTGGCCAAGTTGGCGTTAATCCGGGAAAAGACGACACAAGCAAGTATCTCCCCGGCCACTATCAGCTGGGCGCCTTCTACAACACTGGCAGAGTAGATGTTCTGGGCACCACCACGCAAACCCGTGAAGGCAACTGGGGCGCCTATGCCATCGCACGGCAAATGATCTATCAGGAAAAGGACCTGCAAGGTCTGAGCCTCTGGGGCCTTGTTACAATCGCGCCACAACAAGCCATCAACACCCAACCTCTCGGCAT
This sequence comes from Pseudovibrio sp. Ad46, assembly GCF_001623065.1. Classification (NCBI taxonomy): domain Bacteria; kingdom Pseudomonadati; phylum Pseudomonadota; class Alphaproteobacteria; order Hyphomicrobiales; family Stappiaceae; genus Pseudovibrio; species Pseudovibrio sp. Ad46. The sequence goes on from NZ_LMCG01000072.1 coordinate 103,621, forward strand.
CAGCGGCGGCTTGTTCTACCAAGGCCTGATCCCCAACAGAGACAATGATGTTACTGCCGGAGCCTTCATTCTTGGTTATTTCAGTGATCACCTGCCCGGTCAGTCTTATGAGCTCGTATTCGAAGCCACCCATCGCTACCAGTTCGCCGATTGGTCCTATCTCTCACTGGACTTTCAATACGTGGTCAATCCCGCCGGAAACGACGACATCCCGGACGCCTGGGTCTTTGGCACCGAGTTCTCAGTGAAATTCTGACCTCTGCCCAGACATCAGAACAGCAAAAAGCCCGGCCATCTCCCAGACCGGGCTTTTTAGTTTCAAATCAGATCAGAGCAAACTAGTGCGCCAGCACTGCCAGAAGCAGAAGAGCCACGATGTTTGTGATCTTGATCATTGGGTTCACAGCTGGACCAGCAGTGTCCTTGTAAGGATCACCAACAGTATCACCTGTAACCGCAGCTTTATGAGCTTCAGAGCCCTTACCGCCGTAATGACCGTCTTCGATGTACTTCTTGGCGTTATCCCACGCACCGCCACCAGCGGTCATGGATAGCGCAACAAACAGCCCTGTCACAATAACACCAAGCAGCATAGCGCCCAGGGATGCGAAGGCATTTGCTTTGCCAGCAATCGCTTCAATCAGGAAGTAAATGACGATTGGAGACAGCACAGGTAGCATGCTCGGAATGATCATTTCCTTGATTGCAGCCTTGGTCAGCATATCAACAGCACGGCCATAATCAGGGCGAACTTCACCCTTCATGATGCCTGGCTGTTCTTTAAACTGACGCCGAACTTCTTCAACCACAGCACCCGCTGCGCGGCCAACCGCTGTCATGGCCATACCACCAAACAGGAATGGGAGCAGACCACCAAAGAACAGGCCAACAACCACATATGGGTTAGACAGTGAGAAATCGATAGACGCCTCTGTCATCCCCTTGAAGTAAGGGAACTGCTCAGAATTTGCCACGAAGAACTTCAGATCTTCCGTGTAAGCCGTAAACAGCACCAGAGCACCAAGACCGGCAGACCCAATCGCGTAGCCCTTGGTCACAGCCTTTGTGGTGTTGCCAACAGCATCCAGCGCATCAGTCGTGTCGCGCACTTCCGCAGGCAGGTCTGCCATTTCAGCAATACCACCGGCGTTGTCCGTGACTGGACCAAACGCATCAAGCGCCACAACCATACCAGCCAGCGCCAGCATCGTTGTCACTGCAATGGCAATACCGAACAGACCAGCAAGCTGATACGTGACGATAATACCGGCAATGATCACCAATGCAGGAAGCGCGGTGGATTCCATGGAAACCGCAAGACCCTGAATAACGTTGGTACCGTGACCCGTTTCAGAGGCACGGGCAATCGCCTGTACAGGACGGAAGTTGGTACCGGTGTAGTATTCAGTGATCCAGATAATCAGACCTGTCACCACAAGACCGGAAACACCGCAGAAGAACAGATCCAGCGGCGTAAAGCTAACGCCATTGCTCTGCGTCAACACTGTATCCATACCGCCGAAGACCCAGTAGGTCAGCGGATATAGGATGATCAGTGAAACAATTGCAGTCGCGATGAAGCCCTTATAGAGCGCACCCATAATGGAGTTGGACGCACCAAGGCGCACGAAGAACGTACCGATGATGGATGCCACAGAGCAAACACCACAGATCAGCATCGGATACAGCATTGCAGACTGCAAATCAGCTGTACCTGCAAAGTAGATCGCTGCAAGAACCATCGTCGCAACAAGCGTCACGGCGTAGGTCTCAAACAAGTCAGCAGCCATACCTGCACAGTCGCCAACGTTGTCGCCAACGTTATCTGCGATTGTTGCCGGGTTACGTGGATCATCCTCAGGAATGCCAGCCTCAACTTTACCAACAAGGTCACCACCAACATCAGCACCTTTTGTAAAGATGCCGCCGCCAAGACGGGCGAAGATGGAAATCAAAGAAGCACCAAACCCAAGAGCTACAAGCGCATCAATCACAGTACGTGATGTTGGATCAATGCCCATAGGTCCGGTGAGGATCAGATAGTAAACGGCAACGCCTAAAAGAGCGAGACCGGCAACGAACATCCCGGTAATGGCGCCGGAACGGAATGCAATAGAGAGCCCTGCCCCAAGGCTCTGGCTTGCAGCTTGTGCAGTGCGAACGTTTGCCCGTACGGAGACGAGCATTCCAATAAATCCTGCGGCGCCGGAAAGAACGGCACCGATAACAAATCCAATAGCTACGGTGATAGACAGCAAGTAAGCGACGATGGCGAAGATAACCACGCCAACAATTGCAACACTGGTGTACTGACGAGTGAGGTATGCTTGCGCACCCTCTTGAATGGCACCAGCGATTTCCTGCATTTTCGCAGACCCGGTGTCAGCAGCCATCACGCTGCGAATTGCCCAGATGCCGTAAACGACAGAGAGCAAACCGCACGCGATGGTAACGATAAGTTCAGTCATATTTCCTCCCCTAAGGGTACCCTGCTACTTATGTGTGTGTTCGTAGCAAAATCCGCACTGCAATTGTGTAAATTAACGAACACAGTGACGGTATATACCTGTCACTATCCGTCAAGTTGCTTTTGCGTGGTAGTGGAAGGAAACACGTATGTTGAAAGGAGAGAAACTACTTGGAATTATTCAAACTTTAACTTCCCGTTTTTCAGTAAACATCAGTGAGACAACAAGAAATAGACATAAGATAACGAACGGGAACACCATTAGGTTGACAGTTTCCCAACCAAACACGTTTAACAATTTCCCTGAGGAAAACGAGGCAGTTGCGACTAAACCAAAGACGAAGAAGTCATTTACGGACTGGACTCTGTTTTGTTCTTCTGGTCGGTAAGTTTGTGTCAGCAATGCAGACGCTCCGACGAAAGAAAAGTTCCAGCCAAGACCAAGTAAAATCAGGGAACTCCAGAAAATCCAACGCTCTAGTCCCGTAAGGCCAACCAGCGCGCACACCGCATAAAGCAAGAATCCGGTGCCAATTACAGCTCCATGACCGAATCGGTTGATCAAACTACCCGTAATAAAACTAGGTGCAAACATGGCAATCACGTGCCACTGGATGCCAAGAGCTGCATCTGAGTTCGTCAACCCGCAAGCAACCATGGCGAGCGGAGCAGACGTCATGATCAGATTCATGATCGCGTAACTGATCATTCCACAACCAACAGCCACAAAGAACTTTTGTTGCTTCAAAATCTCTAAAAGCGGACGTCCACGTTCATGCTTTTCCAACTTCGGTGGCAAAGGTATTTCCAAAAACGCCACAAAAAACAAACCGATAAGCATCAAAACCGCTTGCGCAAGGTAGGTTCCGACAAAAAGGAAGGGCTCAAACATGCCCTGTGTCAGAATAACGGTCTGCGGACCAACCACACCAGCAAGAATACCACCGGTCAAAACCCAGGAAATGGCCTTAGGTTTGAAAGCAGGGCTGGCCGTATCAGCAGCAGCAAAACGCGCCTGCTGGGTAAAGGCCATAACAAAACCACTGCCGAGTGTGGAAACGCAAAGCAGCGTAAAACTGCCAAGGTAGGCAGCGTAGGCAGCAACCAAGGCAAACAGCACACCAAACAGCAGCGCACCAACAAGCCCTGCCCGGCGTCCAAAACTGCGCATGATCATGCCAGCAGGCAACGTCCCGATGGCTGTTCCAAGCACAAAAGCAGTAACAGGCAGTGTTGCCAGAGACTTGTCGTCAACCAACAAAACTGAAGCAAGAATAGATGTGGTTGCAAAAATGATAGGAGGAACACCACCAGCAAACGACTGGGCAAGCGCCAAAAGCAGCGCATTGCGCTTTGCCAATCCGTCATCAATCAACGGAGCCGCCAGAGTATTTGCCATAATGTAAACTTTCAAAGAAATCAGGAAGGAACCGACAGCCTAATCAATTCCACGTAATGAGCAACCACAGAGCTCACCAGATCATCTGTAACTTCGGGAGATATACGCACAACTCGATGAGAATACGTCATGCAAGGCAGCTATTGTCGATTATAACGGCAAACCCAACACAATGCGTCTTGCAATCCCTGCAACGAACATCAGGCCCCACCACAAAAGCAGTGATTTTCCAATGTGGTAGGAAATCAAACGACTTCTGGTCCGTCTTTGGCGTTTTAACGTCGTTGCAGCGGGAACTTTCCGCAACTTAACAACCAAGTAAAGCAATGAAATAACGAATGTTATAAAATAGATAGCCGACTCCATCTGAGTACCCTAGCAAAAATAAGGCTCAGGTCGAGACCACTAATCAAAAATGCTTGAACCCGTCAGCCCCGTGAAGTGCATAGGTCTCGCCATTCAGGCTCAAAGCAATCTCTTTCTTGGAAACATCAGCAGCACCCAGCACGCCAATCTGAACACAGCGCAAACCAGCTTCCTGAAGTGCCACTTCAAAAGCCTCTGCATTCTCAGGCATCACGGCAGCAAGAATCTCGTAGTCATCCCCTCCCGTAATCGCTGTTTCAAGGAAGGCAGCATCCTTTGCAATCATTGCAGATGCAGCGTCAGACAGAGGAACAGTCTCCAGCTTCACGGATGCCTGTACTTGCGACGTCCGGCACATGTGGCCTAGATCAGCAACCAACCCGTCAGACACATCCATCGCCGCAACAGCATAATCACGAAGCGCTTGAGCAGCACCAACACGAGGCTGCGGCAGCAAATAACGGTTTAGAAGGAAATCACGCTGCTCAGCAGAAAGCTCAAGCTTATCTGCGAGTGCTTCATCCAACCGCAGCTGCAAGCCAAGTGCAGCATCACCAATGGTGCCAGTCACATAGAGCAATGCACCAGCAACAGCCTCATTGCGCCGAACCACCTGCCCCGTTGGAACCTGACCAAACGCGGTGATGGAAAGCAGCGGGCCTTGCGGGCAGGAAATCGTATCACCGCCAAGAAGGTCAATCTGGAACTGATCCTGAACCAGCTTCAAACCGCGGCAAAACTCGGCAACCCACTCTTCACTGATGTCTTTGGAAAGACCAAGGCCCAGCAGATATCCCTTAGGCTCAGCACCTTTTGCCGCCAGATCTGAAAGGTTTACACCAAGCGCTTTTTGCGCGACTTCAAAGGGAGGGTCGTTTTCAAAAAAATGAACCCCTGCCATCAGCATGTCTTTGGTTACAACCAAATCACATCCGGTGTCAGGGGCAAATACAGCAGCATCATCTTGCAGATGCACAGCACCCGCGCTGGTGGCGAGCGGCGCAAAATAGCGCTCAATAAGCGAGAACTCTCCCGGTCTGGAACTGGCAGCTCTCTCGCTCATTTTTTAGTCTTCGAATTCAGACTGACGCAGCTCGCGAGCCAGACGGTTCATAATACCGTTGACCAGACGTGCCTCATCTCCATCATAGAAGGACTTCGTCACATCAATGTATTCATTGATGATAACGCGGGCCGGAACGTCTTTTTTACGCAAAAACTCAGCACAGCCAACACGAAGGATCGCACGCAAAGTGGTGTCGATACGCTTCAGTGGCCAATCTTCAGAAAGCGCTGTGTGAATGCGAGGGTCAATACGCAACTGATCCTCAAACACCGCCTGCACCAGATCACGGAACCATGCCGGATCCGCATCACGGTACTGGTCGCCATCCACTTCCTGACCAAGCCGGTAAGCTTCATACTCATTCAGCACATCATTCAAACGCGCACCAGTGATTTCCATCTGATACACAGCCTGAACAGCAGCCAATCGAGCAACCCCGCGCTTATTCGCGGGTTTCACTTCGGCGTTTTTCTTGTTGTTTTCCGTTGTCATCCTAAACCTTACACACCGAACCGGTCGCGCACGTCAATCATAGCAAGACAAGCTTCAGCAGCACCGCCGCCCTTGTTCTTTTTAGAAACGCTTGCGCGCGCCCATGCCTGATCATCATTCTCAACTGTCTGGATGCCGTTACCAACTGCAACGTTTGCATCCACAGAAAGATCCATGATCGCACGAGCCGACTCGTTAGAAACGATGTCGTAATGGGTTGTTTCACCGCGAATTACAACACCGAGCAATACAAAACCGTCATAATCTGCGTCGCCATTTTCCATTGCGGTTAACGCCATGGAAAGCGCAGCAGGAATTTCGAGCACACCTGGCACAGCCAGTCGAGAGATTTTCGCTCCTTCACGGTCCAGCACATCTGAAGCACCTTCATAAAGGGCATCAGCCAGATCTTCGTAAAACCGTGCTTCAATAACAAGAATGTGCGGAACGGCGCTCATTTAATTTCTCCTAATGCCAACCTCATCTTTTCGCTGAGAAATCAGCAAAGATGGGTTAAGGCCACGGGTACGGACAGTACCCACGTATGTGCGCTCAGGAACCACGCCCCAAGCGAAATGTCCAGTTATTTCCTGCGGAAGATTTTGGCTATAAGGCTATTTTGCAATTTCTGCAAGGCTTGGAAACTCAGCAAGACGCGCAACGTACCGTGCCATCATGTCAACTTCCAAGTTTACCTCATCCCCCTGCGCTCTGTCGGACCATGTGGTCACCTCCAGAGTGTGTGGAATAAGGAAGACAGAAAACGTATTTCCTTCAGCCTCGTTCACCGTCAAAGAGGTGCCATCCAGCCCCACGGATCCCTTCTTCGGGATGAACCTCGCGAACTCTGGCGCACACTCAAATTTCAGATAAACGCTCTCAGGGTGTTCGGTCCGCTCAACAATGGTCGCCTTGCCATCCACATGCCCCAGAACCAGGTGACCACCCAGCTCAGCGCCCATGGAAAGGGAACGCTCCAGATTGACCCGCTTGCCCACACTCCACTCAGCAACAGTTGTCAGCGCCAGCGTTTCGGCAGCCGATTCAACCGTAAACCAGTTCTGCTCGCCATCACGACCTTTCGCGACAACAGTGTGGCAAACGCCGGAACAGGCAATAGATGCACCAATATCGATCCCGTCAGGATCGTAAACAGTACCAATTTTCGTCCGCTGACCTGCAGCAATCTGCTCCAGTTCAAGGATTGTTCCAACGTCACTAACGATGCCCGTAAACACCTAGAACCTCTCTTTTGGCGTATACCGCCACAACAGATCTTCGCCCACAGGACGCAGCATCTGCTTGTTATAACCGTCTCGCAAACTCTCCAGCCCTTCAAATCCAAAAGGCTGGATACCATCGGACCCAATCAGGTTGGCTCCCTGGAAAATCAATAGCTCATCCACCAGATCTTGCTGAAGCAGGCCGTGCGCAAGCTCCGCACCGCCCTCAACCATAATCTGGGAGAGACCATGCATGTAAAGCGCATCCAGTGCCTTATCAAGACATACCTTGCCATTTCTGAGGCAGTCATTGACGATAACTGTCACGCCTTCCCGCTCAAGCGCACTGACGCGATGATCCGGCGCATGTTCACCAATCACCACCCACAGGGAATTGATCTCTGCGTTTTGCACCAGTTTGGAGGAAAGCGGAATCCGGGCCTGACTATCAAACACCACCGGCTGCGGTGAGCGATGCGCCATGCCAGGCAGGCGCACAGAGAGCTCAGGATCGTCCTCTAAAACCGTGCCGATGCCCACAACAATGGCATCCATCTGCGCCCGCATCGCATGCACCAGCTGCCGCGACAACGGACTGGAGATCGCCACCTGTCCGGCTCCGCGCTTGCCGATATAACCATCTTTTGACACAGCCATCTTAAGCTGAACAAAAGGACGCTCATTAAGGATACGGGAGATATGACCGCGAACGGCCTGTCGGCAGTCCTTCTCTAAAATACCGATTAGAACGTCAACACCGCCCTCTTCAAGGATCTTTTTACCGCGACCAGCCACAGCAGGGTTGGGATCAGCGGTGCCATAAACAACACGCGCCACGCCAGCTGCCACAAGCGCCCGCGCACATGGACCAGTCCGGCCATAATGCGCACAAGGCTCAAGGGTCACGTAAGCTGTTGCGCCTTGAGCATGTTCACCGGCATCTTTGATGGCCAGCACTTCAGCGTGGGAGCCACCGGGAGGCAGAGTTGCACCCTGCCCCACAATCACAGGCCCATCACCAAAATCTTTTGTCAGGATTGCTCCAACAGGAGGGTTGGGCCACGTCCGGCCCTTTGCACGAATGCCATAGCTGATCGCCGCCGCCATAAAGCGTTCGTGCTCAACTCGTTCCTTTGCATCTAATGCTTTGTAACCAGACAAAGCCATCCCCCTGCCAGCACTACAGCGTATTCCCTAAAAGAAAAGCCCGATCCTCGGAGAAATTACGCAACACAACACTGCAAAAAGCCAGAGATTACGTCCGTGGCGGCATCATCAGCGGATCAACATCCGCATCGGAAAGCTCATCCAGCAGAGCCTCGAAGTCTTTGGCCTCGCGGAAATTCTTATAAACAGAAGCGAACCGCACATAAGCCACATCGTCAAGGGTTTTCAGCCCTTCCATGACCAAATGGCCAATATCTTCCGCCACAACGTCACTTTCACCAGAGCTTTCCAACTGCCGGACAAGTCCGCTCACCATACGCTCTATACGCTCAGGCTCAACAGGACGCTTGCGGGTTGCGATCAGAACAGAGCGCATCAGCTTTTCGCGATCAAAAGGAACTCGGCGTCCGTTACGCTTGATTACGGTCAGCTCGCGCAGCTGAACACGCTCAAAGGTGGTAAAACGACCACCACAAGTCTGGCAGACCCTGCGCCGACGGATAGCTGTATTATCCTCGGTCGGGCGCGAATCCTTCACCTGGGTGTCATCACCCCCGCAATATGGACAACGCATCTCGCCTGCCTCCTTACTTAAACACTAAAGAACCGCCGAAGGGTGTCCGGCGGTTCTTCTCGTTTAAATTAGTTTTTGTAGATTGGGAACCGGGCAGTAAGGGCCAGTACCTTCTCTTTGACCCGTGCTTCCACAGCTTCGTTGTCGTCAACGGAATTTGCTTTGCGCAGACCTTCCAGAACCTCGGTAATCAGCTTACCGATTTCACGGAATTCTTCCTTACCAAACCCGCGGGAAGTCCCAGCAGGTGTACCAAGGCGGATACCGGAGGTGATGGTCGGTTTCTGAGGATCAAGCGGAACACCGTTCTTGTTACAGGTGATGTTCGCACGGCCCAGAGAAATCTCTGCGTTTTTGCCGGTCAGTTCCATTGGACGCAAGTCAACCAGCATCAGGTGTGTGTCCGTACCGCCAGAAACGATATCCAGACCACCTTCAACCAGTGTCGCAGCCAGAACCTGTGCGTTTTCGACGACGTCTTTCGCGTAGGTCTTGAACTCAGGACGCAGCGCTTCACCGAAGGCTACAGCCTTACCAGCGATCACATGCATCAAAGGACCACCCTGCAGACCTGGGAAGATCGCGGAGTTGATCTTTTTCGCAATGTCAGCGTCGTTGGTCACAACCAGACCACCACGAGGACCGCGCAGGGTCTTATGGGTGGTGGATGTTGCAACATGCGCATGCGGGAACGGGCTTGGATGCTGACCACCTGCAACAAGACCTGCAAAGTGCGCCATGTCGACCCAAAGGTAAGCGCCTACTTCGTCAGCGATTGCGCGGAACGCAGCAAAATCGATCTCACGGGAGTAAGCAGAACCACCAGCAATGATGATCTTTGGCTGGTGTTCTTTAGCAAGCTCACGCACCTCATCCATGTTGATGTGGCCAGTTTCAGTGTTCAGACCGTACTGAACAGCGTTGAACCACTTGCCGGACAAGTTCGGGCGAGCGCCGTGTGTCAGGTGACCACCTGCATCAAGGCTCATACCGAGCAGAGTGTCGCCTGGTTTCGCCAAAGCAAGCAAAACAGACTGGTTGGCCTGAGAGCCGGAATTCGCCTGCACGTTAGCAAAATCACAGCCGAACAGCTCTTTTACGCGGTCGATTGCAAGACGCTCAACGATATCGACGTATTCACAACCACCGTAGTAACGGCGACCAGGATAACCCTCGGCGTATTTGTTGGTCAGGACGGAACCCTGCGCCTCAAGCACAGCGCGAGATACAATATTTTCCGAAGCGATAAGCTCAATCTCGTTCTGCTGACGAGTAAGTTCTTTATTGATTGCCTCGAGAAGCTCTGGGTCACCAGAAGCCAGGCTACCTGTAAAAAACTCTGGGTAGAGCGGCGTCGTAATTGGATTATCCGATACGGACATAGGTGGACCTCATGACAAGGTTGGAGCAACAAACTGACGAAACGTCCCAATATCGTTTCGCATTCCCATCCCGACAAGTTGTAGCTTCGGGTCCTAGCCCATTAACATATAGGGGGTAACGAACCAAGCGTTGTTCATAGGAATTGCGCAATACTATTGCTGCCATCACCCAAAATTTATGAATTACGCATCTTGAGGTTGTAATTTGCGTTCCAGCTTACGAAGTGCCAGCTGCTTCAGATGCGACTCGCTCGCATTACGAGGCCCCACAACAAACACCTCAACACCGCTCTGAGCACAAATTGCTGTCATGCGAACTGCATTTCCAACCAAACGTGTCTCAAAATAGACCTGCCCCAACTTAGACATATGGCCCCTCGCCTTGTTTCTCTCAGATTCGTAAGTTGTCTGCCGTTTTAGCAGGTAAAACGGTGCAGCACAGACATGCCCGCCGCCACATCCCCAAAAGAAAAGGGCCGCTCTGCATCTGACAGAGACGACCCTTCAAACTTGAAACTCTTGCAAACCTTACTGAGCAGAGGCCTGCGCCATCGGATCAGCACTCGCGGCGTAAAGCCCATCCTTGTCGTAGATGTCATCCCGGAAGTGAACCATACCATCGCTCAGCGCCCACGCAGTCACGTAGGACATGTGGAGTGGAATACGGCTCTTCATCTTCACATCCGTACGCTCACCTGAATTGATGGCTGCATCCACGCGGCTGCGGGTCCAGTCTGGTGTTGTCGACCCAAGCAACCATGTCACCAGCTCACGCACGTTCTGCACACGCACACAGCCGGAGGAATGGAAGCGATAGCCTTCACCGAACAAAGACTGCTCTGGCGTATCGTGCAGATACACTTGATGAGTGTTGTTGAAGTTGATCCGGATGCTGCCCATGGAGTTGCCCTCACCCGGGTCCTGCGTAAAGCGATACTGGGTCGCTTCATCCGTATTCCAGTCAATCTCCTGCCACTGCTTTTCTTTGCCATACCAGTCATAGATATGGATGTTGTTCTTCGCCAGATACTGTGGATCCTTCTGCATCTTCGGAATCAGGTCTTTCCGGATAATGCTGACAGGAACAGTCCAGTACGGATTGAAGTTCACTTCATAAATCGCAGAGCTGAGGATCGGAGACTGGCGATCCTGCTTGCCAACAACAGCGGTGTGGCGGGAGCGAACACGGCCATTCTCAACAACTTCAATACGAGCTGCCGGAATATTCACGTTCACATACGTATCTGTCACATTTTCAGCCAAAGCAGAAACGCGCTCCAGATTGGTCCGCAACTGCTGCAAACGCACCTCAACAGGCACATTCATTGCAATCACGGTCGCCCGCCCTACAACACCATCCGGTGTCAGGCCATGGCGCAACTGAAAGCGGCGAACAGCTGAAACAACATAACTGTCAAAAACCTCAGAGACACCCGCATGCTGCGCCATGTCGCCTGAAACAATCAGGCGCTGTCGCAAAGCTGCAATTGCCGGTGCGCGCATACCAATGCGCAAAACTTTCTTGGTGGAGACCTCAGGCCAACCTCCATTGAGAGCGATACGCTCATAATCGAGAATCGCATCAATCATGTACTGGCTGGTCTGCTTGGAGATAATCGGAGCCACAAAATCAATCTGCTCCAGAGAAGAAACGCCCTCATCAAAGGTGTCTTCCCATTCCGTGCCCTGACCAACGATAGGCTGTGTAGGAGCAACCGGCGCCGGCTGACTGACAGCTTGCTGAATGCTGCCATTATAGGAAAGCAGGTCTGGAACCTTCACCTGCGCCTGTGCAGACATCATACCTGCAGAAAGGCCCGTACTCACAACGAGAGCCAGAGCAAACTTGCTGCGGTTTAAAAGAGGTGCCAACACGAATAGTTTCTCCTAGCAATCAGTCATTCTGTAAGATTCCATGTAACTTGGTAAACAGAGACTTAACATGGCAAATCTACATGGCATTATCTTAGCAAACTCGCAAGACTTCAGCCAAAAATCGGGGAGGAACATCTGTTGGTGAATTAAAGAAAGTGATCGATCCCCTGAACAAATCAGAGTTGACTGCTTCTAAATTTACAATGCCAACAGCACTTTTTCAGCCCGAAAAGTGAGAGCGTGTATTCCCCACTCAATGTGACCGTTTAATGGCTAATTACTCCAAGTGGGAAAAAGGTGGTTACACAGCGAGCGTTGGTTTGCACCTAGTGCAAGAAAGCAACAATCAGCCCAACTTACTCACAGATGCCTTATCTTGAGCTGGCGCACCACCCGCAGCAATCCCGCGCAAGCGTTGCCGCAAGCCGGCCCTCATAACACGCAAAAACACCGCCCCCGGTGCATGGAAGCGGTGTTTTTTGAAAGCCCTGATATCGCCGAAAATTAAAGACGATAGAGGATTTGATCTGTCCAGAAGCGTTCCAGACGACGCAGGGACCGGTTCAGCTCTTCAAAGTTCTCGGTTGAGAGCTCACCAACCTGCTCAACAGAAAGAATATGACGACTGTAAAGGTCATCAACAATCTGAGCAATCTCGCGCCCTTTTTCCGTCAGGCTCACCCGCACAGAGCGGCGATCCATCTGGGAACGTTCGTGATTGATGTATCCGGTTTCAACGAGTTTCTTCAGATTATAAGAAACGTTGGAACCAAGATAATAACCGCGAGTACGAAGCTCGCCTGCAGTCAGCTCGGCGTCGCCAATGTTGAAAAGAAGCAGCGCCTGAACGCTGTTCACATCGGAACGACCCATCCGGTCAAACTCATCTTTAATGACGTCAAGAAGACGACGATGCAGACGCTCGATGAGCGTCAGTGCCTCGAGGTATGCAGGCTTCAGCCCTACCGTTTCTTCTTCTTGCGCCAAGACCTCAACGGCCCTGTTTGTATTGATCATCTGGTTGCGCCTCATGTCCATATTTTTCGTGCGTTCGTATTTTTATCAGCACTTGAAGCAAATTTACGCGACCGCTTCTAAGAACCGCTTAAGAGACACGATGAATTATTTCTTAATCACTAGCAAGCGTGTAGACCTTTCCGTTAACCCTCTGTTTACCCTGACTTCCGAAGCAAGTGGATGATGCCGGAGAAGTCGACGTTTTCCCCGCCATTGTTACAGTATTCCTCATAGAGCCGAGCCGCCTTTTCACCCATTGGTGTGTTAGCTCCGCTCGAATCTGCTGCCTCTTCCGCCAGTAGCAAGTCTTTCAGCATCATTGGCGCTGCAAAGCCGGGCTTATATTCATTGTTGGCTGGCGACGTCGGAACCGGTCCGGGAATCGGGCAGTAGGAGGTCAAAGACCAACACTGACCGGAGGACTTGGAGGAGATGTCGTAAAGCTTCTGTGGGTCCAGACCCAACTTTTCAGCCAAAACAAACGCCTCGCAGGTACCAATCATCGAAATACCAAGCAACATGTTGTTACAGATCTTTGCTGCCTGCCCAGCGCCAGCATCACCGGCATGAACAATCGAGGCTCCCATAATATCCAGGAGCGGCTTAGCCCGTTCAAATGCAGAATCAGGCCCACCAACCATAATGGTCAATGTGCCGTTCGCAGCACCCACAATACCTCCGGAAACCGGAGCATCGACCATGCCCATGCCAGCTTCGCTTGCTGCTTTTGCAACATCACGACTGCTGTCCACATCAATAGTCGAGCTATCGATAAACAGCGTGCCCTTTGGTGCATGCGCAAGAATTCCATCTTCGCCCGTATACACGGCACGAACATGCTTCCCTGCTGGCAGCATGGTAACAACAGCCTGAACGTCGCGAACCGCTTCAACTGCTGACGAAGCAACTTGCCCGCCCGCAGCCTGAAACGCAGTACGCGCCTCTTCAGAAAGATCTACACCGACGACTTCATGTCCGGCTTTGACAAGATTTGCAGCCATAGGGCCGCCCATATTGCCAAGACCAATAAAAGCAACGCGAAGAACAGTTTCTCCCATTGCATCCTCCCGAAAATCGCCGTCCGTCAGGATTTTGAACATTTAGAACTTGCCCCAAGCTGATCACTTAGGGTTCGCTCAGATCAATTTGACGTGAACGGCAGTTTGCAAAACAGTAAATTTCAATGAGTTACAGACCAAACTGAACTTTGGTCGATCAGGCCCGTTCCTCTCGCTCTGCAAGGTAAAGCAGAACGAGATAAAGGGCGATTGCACTGATGTAGAATACGACCTCAGTCGGACTACGACCAAAGACCATAGGAAACACGGAATACATCACCACCTGCGCCAGTGAGCGGAACAGCCACATCACTGTTCCCCAGCTGGAAAGCAGCCACAGACCAATGGCAGTCACCAGATCGAGAATAGCGAAAAAGATAATGGTAGATTGCACTTGTACGCTGACACTCTCAAACGGAGCACCATCAATCAGGCGCACACCAAGTATTGCGCCCCAGTAGCTCAGGCCCGCAAACAGCATGAAGACGGCGAGCAGCCTGACATACGCATGCAGCAAAAACTGAAAGGAGGGAACCCTCTTCATCAGCTCTACAAAAACGCCAGGCATATCTAAAGCTCCACCTTACAAATCTGCCCCAATCAAAGGCAGTAAGCCCCTTGCCCCGTTAAAATACGAGGTCCCCCCCCTTCGGTGACATAAAATGGGCCTCAACATCAACTGTTTTTATTTCATCGAGGCTTGAATGCTGCCATTTAGGGGCGTGATCCTTATCGATAATCACAGCTCGTACACCCTCATAGAAATCCTTGCCCAGCAGAATCTGCGAAACAATCCGATGCTCCATGACCATACACTCGGCCATGGAAAGCCCCGCACCGCGCCGCACCTGCTGAAAAGCAACTTCCATGCTGAGCGGTGACCGCTTGCCAATCGTTTCCAGAGCAGCAACCGCAAAGTCATCATGCTCGGAGCCCAGCAACTTGCGCAGACGGTCCACAACTTCCAGCGTGCTCTCAGCGCCAAAGCACTCATCCACCACATCCGCTTTGGCATGTAGCGGCGCAGGCCCCGGATCAAACGCATAACGCGCCAGCACAGGCTCTACGTCCTGCGCCTCACACAGCGCCTCTGCCAACGCAGCCATATCCTCAGACTTCACCGCATGGGTTAAAATGCCGGTCCAGTAGCAATCCGCTTGCCTCAACCGCTCTCCGGTCATCGCGCAGTACATGCCCGTATTCTGAGGCATCTTCGGCAGGAAGTGACTGCCGCCAACATCCGGGAAGAAACCAATCGCCGTCTCAGGCATGGCAAACATCGTCTTCTCACTGCCCACACGATACGCACCATGAACCGAGATGCCGACACCGCCGCCCATCACAATACCATCAAGCAGCGCAATCAAAGGCTTAGCGTAACTTTCCATGTAAGTGTTGAGGCGATACTCATCCGCAAAGAACGGTAGGCTCACATCAATTTTCTCAGGCCCGTTTTCGGCAACCTGACGAATATCTCCACCTGCGCAAAAGGCCTTTTCACTGTTGCTCTTAATGAGAACATGATGAACCGCATCATCAATCAGCCAGCGCTCCAGCTGCCGGTGCATCGCAACGCACATCTCATGTGTCAGCGCATTCAGCGCCTTGGGGCGATTGAGAATGATAAGACCGGCATGGCCCTTCTCTTCAAAAAGAACATCAGTAGTTTCGGACAAGACTTCCCCCGCATATTCCTGTTGCACAGCGTACCTATTCATTTTGCTAAATTTGCTCAGCGTATCTCTGAAAAGTGGCTACCGATTTTCGGATAAAGAAACGCAACATAATAGCCAAAGCAGTTCCCTCCAAGCATCTTAAGAAGAACTGCTTCAGCAACTCAAGCTTTCATCAGCTCACGCGCCACGATGACGCGCATAATCTCGTTGGTTCCTTCCAGTATCTGGTGAACCCGCAAGTCGCGCAAATGACGCTCCAGCGGATAATCCTTCAGATACCCGTAACCACCATGGATCTGCAGCGCTTCATTGACCACCTTGAAGCCCGTATCCGTCGCAAGCCGCTTGGCCATCGCCGCCATCTTGGTCGCCTGAGGGTCTTTCCGGTCCAGCAGAAACGCCGCCTTATGCAGCAGCAAACGCGCCGCTTCAAGTTCCGTCGCCATATCCGCAATCTTGAACTGCAGTGCCTGAAACTGAGCCAGCGAACGCCCAAACTGCTTGCGCTCATCCATATATTGCAAAGCCCGGTCCAGACAGAACTGCGCCCCGCCAAGCGAACAGGCCCCAATGTTCAGGCGTCCCCCATCAAGCCCGGCCATGGCAATAGAAAAGCCCTGCCCTTCTGCGCCAACCAGGTTCTCAACCGGAACACGGCAGTCTTCAAAGATCACCTGCGCCGTCGGCTGGCTGCACCAACCAAGTTTATGCTCGTTGGCCCCAAAGGACAGACCCGGCGCATCCTTCTCAACAACGATGCACGATATCCCCTTCGGCCCGTCCTCCCCCGTGCGCACCATACACACGTAAACATCAGAGACACCGCCGCCAGAGATGAAGGATTTTGAACCGTTGATCACATAATGATCACCATCCCGCACCGCCTTCGTGCGCAGCGACGCCGCATCTGATCCAGCCCCCGGCTCGGTCAGACAATAACTCGCCACCTTCTCCATGCTGCAAAGACCAGGGAGAAACTTCTGCCGAACCTCATCAGACCCAAACCGGTCCAGCATACCAGCAGCCATATTATGGATAGACAAAAACGCAGAGGTGGAAACACATCCCTTGGAGAGCTCTTCAAAGATCAATGCCCCATCAAGACGTCCCAGCTGCGAGCCGCCCACATCTTCACGCACATACAGCCCGCCCAGACCCAGCGCCGCTGCCTTGCGAAGCACATCCAGCGGGAAATGAGATTTCGCATCCCACTCTGCTGCAAAAGGCGCCATCTCCTCCTGCGCAAATCCGGCTGCCATATCCACAAAGGCACGTTGATCTTCGTTCAGTTCAAATTCCATGGAATCCGTCCTCCCGGCAAGCAGCCTCCCACAACCACCAGCCACAATATTAATGTAATTGCGTCAATCGGTAGACCCACACCAAAACTGCGTCAATTCTCGGAAAGACCAAGATAAGACCAATTGCTCAGTCAAAACAGCGCCCCGTACACAGCAACGTTCCAAAAACGCAAAGCTTTCAAACCAACGCAACAAATCGCGCAAAGCTATAATCCGCGAGTGATTCCCCGCTTGTTCCCCTCGCACTTCCAATCAACTGAGAGGATAAGTCTGTCGTCCACCGTTTAATTGCTCTGAAAGCGAAAACCTTCCCGCGATTCTAAAGAACCTCTGGAACACAAAAAGAATTTGAGTTTCATCAAGCAAACTCCCCGTGCTATCTGACATCAAATGCCCTAGTAGTTTTGAGTAAACCGACGCTCTCAGAGCTAAAGACGCCACACAACAAGTCATTCAGGTGAGTTACCATGCCGTTTGCCAATGAATCGCATTCTTCCGTAGACATGAACCAGATTTTGAACGGCCGCCGAATGCGTCGCAATCGTCACAGCGATTGGTCCCGTCGTTTGATCCGCGAAAACACAATCACCACGGACGACCTGATCTGGCCAATCTTCCTGATTGATGGCGAGAAGAAAACCGAACCAGTCACCTCCATGCCAGGCGTTGAGCGCTATTCTGTCGATATGGCAGTGCGCGCCGCTGAGCAGGCTGCGGAACTTGGCATTCCGGTTATGGCACTGTTTCCAAACACCGACCCTGATTTGCGCGACGAAATGGGCACCGAAGCGCTGAACGGCAGCAACCTGACCTGCCGCGCGCTGCAAGCCATCAAAGCAGAAGGTTTCCCCGTTGGCCTGATGACAGACGTTGCGCTGGACCCTTACACCTCTCACGGCCACGATGGCCTGATGGCGGGTGACAAGATCATCAATGATGAGACCGTAGATCAGCTGTGCCGTCAGGCCCTTATTCAGGCAGAAGCTGGCTCTGATATCATTGCACCTTCTGACATGATGGATGGCCGTATCGGTGCAATCCGCTATGCGCTGGACAATAATAACTTCGAAAACCTGCAGATCATGGCCTACTCCGCAAAGTATGCCTCTGCCTTCTATGGCCCGTTCCGCGACGCTGTTGGCTCCAACTCTAACCTGAAGGGCGACAAACGCACCTATCAGATGGACCCGGCCAACACGGACGAAGCGCTGAAAGAAGCTGAGCTGGATCTGGATGAAGGTGCAGACATGATCATGGTGAAGCCGGGAATGCCTTACCTTGATATTCTCCGCCGCATCAAAGACGCCTTCCTTGCACCAACCTACGCCTATCAGGTCTCCGGCGAATACGCCATGATCTGCGCAGCAGCGCAAAACGGCTGGATGGACAAAGACAAAGCCATGCTGGAAAGCCTGATGGCGTTTAAACGCGCTGGCGCAGATGGTGTCTTAACCTACTTTGCACCTGAACTTGCGAAAAAGCTAAACGGCAAATAAAGCCCGTAAAACAAGACACCTGCGAGAACAAAACATGCCAAAGGTGGCCTCACCTCTTCTCACCCTTTCAAAGATTGAAGAGGCTGCAAACAACATCAAAGGCGCGGTGATATCAACACCGCTCCTGCCAGCCGCTCAACTGGATGCCATCACTGGCGCCACTGTTTTCGTCAAATACGAAAACATGCAGGCCACCAATGCCTTCAAAGAGCGCGGCGCCCTGAACAAGCTGCTTCACCTGACAGATGAAGAGAAAAGCCGCGGCGTAATCGCCATGTCCGCTGGCAATCACGCACAAGCTGTGGCTCTTCATGCACAACGTCTTGGCATCCCGGCACTCATCGTCATGCCTAACGGCACGCCCTACGTAAAGGTGGAGGCAACCAAAGCCTTTGGCGCCAAAGTCGTTCTTGCTGGTGAAACCGTAGACGATGCCAAGAACGAAGCTGACCGCCTTTCTGAAAAACACGGCTACATCTGGGTGCATCCGTTTGATGATCTGGAAGTCATCGCAGGCCAAGGCACAATCGCCCTTGAAATGCTAAAGGCCCAGCCAGATCTGGACACGCTGATCGTACCAATCGGCGGTGGTGGAATGATCTCCGGCATCGCAGTCGCAGCCAAAGCGATCAAGCCGGATATCGAGATCATCGGTGTTGAAAGCGAGCTCTACCCGTCCATGTATGCTGCCCTGCGCAACCAACCTATGGAATGCGGCGGCAACTCTCTGGCAGAGGGTATCGCGGTCAAAGTGCCCGGCACGTATACCCAGCAGCTGGTCAAGCAATATGTCGACGATATTCTGCTCGTCAGCGAAAGCCAGATAGAGGAAGCCATCAACATCTTCCTCACCCGCCTGAAAACGGTGGCCGAAGGGGCTGGCGCTGCAGGGCTTGCAGCCATCTGCGCTCATCCAAAACGATTTAAAGGCAAAAAGGTTGGACTTGTCCTCTGCGGAGGCAACATCAATCCCCGCCTGCTAGCATCCATCGCACTTCGCCAGCTGGTGCGCCTAGGCAACATCATACACATTCGCTGCAACATCCCGGACCGTCCGGGCATCCTCGGCGAGATCTCAACAACGATCGGTCAGTTGGGCGGCAACATTCTGGAAGTGTCTCATCATCGCCTCTTCCTTGACGTTTCCGTAAAAGGCGCGACGCTGGACGTGGCCATTGAGACCCGTGACAACCAGCATGCGAAGGAAATTATCGCCGCACTGGAAGCCGGAGATATTCACGTCTCCCATCTATCTTCCGGCGAGATGCGATTCTAGGGCTATTCCCACTCGCAAACTGCAATTGAGATCAGCACCTGCGCCGAACACCACGTTCGCGCAGATGTCTGAGTGGCAGCCCGCGCAAAATTATCCTCTCTTTGCCAGATTCTACAAAAATAGTTTGCTACCCCCGCTTGAAACTTGAAAATAGCACACCCAATTCTACTGAGAGACGCTGGGGAATGCCCCCGGCACAGTTGAACCTGACAGAGGCAAAAATGAGCCAAGAAGTGAGCGCGCACCCGAACATCTATTATGATCCCTATCTTAATCCTCAGCTGTTTGACGGCGT
Organism: Pseudovibrio sp. Ad46; assembly: GCF_001623065.1. NCBI lineage: Bacteria > Pseudomonadati > Pseudomonadota > Alphaproteobacteria > Hyphomicrobiales > Stappiaceae > Pseudovibrio > Pseudovibrio sp. Ad46. Next base: position 123,751 of record NZ_LMCG01000072.1, read on the forward strand.
GCGGAAAAAACGGATCTTTGCGTGCATCATCGATATTATCGCGATCACCGTTCTTTCCGGCATCGCTTACTTTGTCGTCGGCTTCCTCGGCATCCTGACACTCGGCCTTGCATGGCTGTTATTCCCAGCAATCTGGCCACTTGTTGCCCTAGCCTACACTGCGTTTTCACTGGGTGGGTTTAACTCGGCAACACCAGGTATGCGTGCGTTTGGCTTGGAAATGCGCCTTAGCAACGGCGGACGTCCATATCCGCTCTATGCAGCAATCCACGTCCTGCTCTTTTATTTCTCAGTAACAATACTCAGCCCTTTTGTCCTCATAGTCTCATTGTTTAGTGACCAAAAGCGCCTGCTCCATGATATCGTGCTTGGTGCCGTTATTATGAATTCCCCGGTGGATAGTCTGCATCGATAACAAACCAATGATGCAACGTGCAGTGACGAACCTGCCTGGACCCTCTAATAACGTGTGAAAGTGTAGCACGAGCGGGGACGCGCATGGAGAACCTGAACATACCGATGATCCTGACCTTTGCGATCATCGGATTCACGATTATCCTTTATGCGCTCGAACGCATCGCCATCGAAATCGTAGCACTGGGCTCTATTGTTGCCCTCATGCTGCTGTTCATGGTTTTCCCCCAGACATTGAATGGAACGCCAATCAGGCCGGAGGATTTTCTCTCCGGCTTTTCCAATCAAGCGCTGATCACAGTGATCTGCTTGCTGATTGTCGGCCAAGGCCTCTTCCAGACAGACGCCCTCGACAAGCCCGCTCAGGCAATCCTGCGCATATCAAAACAGCGCCGCTGGCTGGCAACCGGGCCCCTTCTTCTCACCGTGGGCATCGTCAGCGCATTTTTGAACAACACACCCGTTGTTGTCATCACGCTGCCAATTTTGACCACCGTCGCAGCTGCGCATAACACCTCTTCCTCTCGTTTTCTCATGCCCCTCTCGTTCATTACGATCCTGGGCGGCATGACAACGATGATCGGCTCCTCCACCAACCTGCTCGTAGCCAATGTCGCCAACGCAACCGGTGAAGTCCGTATCAATTTCTTCACCTTCACCGCATTTGGCTCCATTCTCGCAGCCGTCGGTGCTGTTTATGTTTTGGTGATTTTGCCGCGTCTGCTCAAACCTCGCCAGACCATGGCAGAGGAGTTCACCGGCAAGGATGGTCGCCAGTTTATCGCACAGATTCCAATAGTTTACGGCCATCCTCTGGTGGGAGAAAAGGCTGTCGCAGGCATGTTCCCAGCGCTTAAGGAAATGACGGTTCGCCTGATCCAGCGCGGCGAACGCCCGCTCCTGCCGCCCTTTGAAGACGTTCAGCTGCAGCCCGGCGATACAGTAATTGTTGCCGCAACTCGTGACACCCTCACCCGCGCTATTAGCCAACGCCACCCACTCCTTCCGGCAGATGCAAACGAGAGCCCGACCAGCGAAGCAGAACACGCCTCTCCATCCGGCACGCTCACTCTTGCAGAAGCAGTTATTGCGCCCGGCTCCCGCCTGATTGGCCGCACGCTCTCCATGACAAGTTTCCACGCCGACACCGGCTGTGTTGTCACCGGATTACAGCGTCGCAGCCGCATGCCACGCATGCCAATGACCGATATCCGTATGGAATCTGGGGACGTTTTGCTGATTGCCGGTAACCGGGAAGAGATTAACCGCCTGCGCGGAAACCGCGATGTTCTGCTCATGGACTGGTCAGCAACCGAACTGCCACAACGACAATATGCCCGTCGCGCATTGGCAATCTTCGTCGCCATGATCACCTTAGCAGTGTCTGGTGTCGTGCCAATTGTGGTGGCATCAATCGCAGCAACCCTCGCCATGATCATGTGCGGTTGCCTCAACATCCGCCAGACACTCCGCACGATCGACAGCCGAATATTCATGCTGATCGGCGCCTCCATTGCCGCCTCCCTCGCTCTGGAAGCGACGGGGGGTGATAATGCCATTGCACAGACATTGCTCAACATTGCTGACGGCAGATCTCCAGCCTTTGTCCTCTCGCTTCTCTTTGCCGTTGTTGCGGTTTTAACCAACTTACTAAGCAACAACGCTACAGCGGTGCTCTTCACGCCCATCGCAATCGAGATGGCTCACAGGACAGGCGTGCCCGTAGAACCCTTCATCGTCTGCCTGATTTTTGCAGCAAACTGTTCATTTGCAACACCAATCGGCTATCAGACAAACCTCATCGTAATGGGCCCAGGTCACTACCGTTTCTCAGATTTTCTCTTCGCCGGCACACCTCTTGCCATAATCATATGGTTGACCTTCTCAATTGTCGCTCCTTACTATTATAATCTGTAAGGCGAAAAGAGGATAAATAAGAGAAAGGGACACTCTAGGTGACACGGCAAGCCTATGATAACCCGCAGTTTTATCTGACTGCCCCTACGGATTGCCCCTACCTGCCAGATCGTAAAGAACGTAAAGTCTTCACGCATCTTGTCGGGCCCAATGCTCCTGCGCTCAATGACGTCCTCACACAAGGCGGCTTCCGTCGCTCGCAAAACATCGCCTATCGTCCAGCCTGCGAAGACTGCCGCGCCTGCGTTTCAATCCGCGTCTGCGCACAAGAGTTTCAATGGACGAAGTCTTTGAAGCGTGTCTGGAAAGACAATCAGGATCTGATAGGAACAGAACTTCCACCCGGCCCATCAACAGAGCAATACGATCTGTTCCATGAATACTTAAGTGCCCGCCACACCAACGGCGGCATGACAGAGATGTCCCCAACCGACTATTCCATGATGGTGGAAGATACACACGTAGAGACAGCCCTCATTGAATACCGGCGCAGAGGCCCAAACTCCTTCATATCCGGCGAAGGCGAAGGACCGCTGATTGGTGTCGCGCTAACAGATCGCCTTTGCGATGGCCTGTCCATGGTCTACTCGTTCTTCGACCATAACGAGACCACCAGAAGCCTCGGCACCTATATGATTCTGGAACACATTGCCCGTGCACAGCACCTTGGTCTGCCCTACGTATACTTGGGATACTGGGTTCAGGGGTCTCCAAAGATGACTTACAAAGAACGCTTCAAGCCACAAGAGCACCTTGGTGCACAAGGCTGGGAAAAGCAGAAATGATATCCCCCTCTCAAATCTGAAGAGATTTCAGATAGTCCTGAACGCGCAGGAATACCGACGTAAACTCTTCAGCAGTAATACGCCGCGTGTTTACGTTGTACTGCGAACAATGGAAGCTGGAAAACATTCTGAGAGAAGGCGTAAGCTGAATTTCACAAGCATGCGCAAAAGGGTAGTCACGAAGCCTCAGCTCAAAGGCTTTGAGCAGCTCTTCATGTGCCGTCCGCCCCACAGCCACAACAACCCTCGTCGTATCACTAACCAACAGAGAATCCAGAAAGAATTCGCGACACATCCGGATCTCAGCAGGCTTCGGCGCATTCTTCGGCGGCATGCACTTCACCACATTGGTAATGCGCACATCAATCGGCTCGATCCCGAGCTCAGGCTCCGCCTCATTCTTGTAAGCAGCAAAACCACTCGCCGTCAGCGCACCATTCAGCATCTCACCTGAAAAATCACCAAAGAATGGAATACCCGTACGGTTCCCCCCTTTGTGCCCAGGCGCCAACCCAACAACAATAAGAGAGGCATCAACTGGACCAAAATCCAGCACCGGCGCATTGTGCCAGTCAGGATGAAGCGCGCGCAACTCCTCCCTATACGCAACAAGCCGGGAACAGAGTGCACACTCTCTCCCCGGCTCCTGCAAACTTTCGATACCGTGACGAACCTTAGTAGTCGTCATCTCCGATCTCATCATCCTCTTCTTCAACACGAGGTGGACGTTCACTTGGGTCACGTCCAACACGCTGCATCAGCGTAGACAATTCAATGAAGTGATCAGCCTGACGGCGCAGGTCATCAGCAATCATTGGAGGTTGCGTCTGAAGTGTAGAAACAACAGAAACTTTACGGCCACGACGCTGCAGCGCCTCAACCAGAGAACGGAAGTCACCATCACCAGAGAACAGTACAATATGGTCAACATGGTCAATAAGCTGCATGGCGTCTACAGCCAGCTCGATGTCCATATTGCCCTTAATTTTGCGACGTCCTGCAGAATCCACGAATTCCTTTACAGGTTTGGTAACAACTTTATAGCCATTGTAGTCCAGCCAATCGATCAGAGGTCGAATGGAGGAATACTCCTGCTCTTCCACCAACGCTGTGTAATAGTAAGCGCGTAGCAGGTAGCCCTTTGATTGGAATTCTTTCAAGAGACGCTTGTAATCGATATCGAAGCCAATAGCTTTCGCTGTCGAATAAAGGTTCGCTCCATCAATGAATAAAGCAATCTTTTCGCGGGGATCAAACATATTATTTTTAGCCTTTCCGCTGCACAGACGCGTAAGTCAGTAACTTGTTATAAGCAATCACTTTCTGGGCATGCCTGTTTGCTGTCGTGACATGCCTAGAATGTATGCCATTCTAATTGACCCGGTTGCACTCTACGTTAAATCGAATACGCATTCGTTACGGACAAACATAAAACCTTGCCCCTCAGCATATATATTGCATTGGCCTAGTTAATATTGGACCAATGCGGTTCGATTCACCGGCCAGAAACTAAAACAAGATGAATGAAATTTACAGATGTCATCTTGCATAAATTAACAGGAACCCACTAAATATTCCCAGTTTATATTATAGATCCAAGTTAGCTTAGAAACAAACCACCGGATATAGATACTAAAGGTTCCAATAGAAACAAGGTTTCCTTGTTTTTTCGGATCTAGTGCATCCCAAGAAAATCTAGGTCCCCAAATGGGTTAATCTCTTATGTTATTTTTTTTCATCTATTCCAATTCCAGTGTACAATTCACATCTTGAATAGCATTCAGGAGTTGCAGATTTGAAAATTCATTCCCCCAGAAGAAGCTGTAATAAAAAACTAATCCGACGCAGCACTGCACACTAAAACATCTCTTCACAATAGTATTTAAACTAAAATCATGCGCGATAGACCTAAAGCCCCAATTTTTCTATGGCCTAATCTTAAGCAGCTGAAAGATGGAAAAACGCTCCCCACATAATAAGATGTAAAGGAGTTGCACAAAAAATGCAGAAACGGCTCTTGCCTTGCAACAAGAAGCATTCTATGAGTGGCCTCTGAATTCCCAGATATTATGGAGTGATCGAATGGCACGTGTGACCGTCGAAGATTGCGTCGACAAGGTTGAAAACCGGTTCGAGCTGGTTCTACTTGCCAGCCATCGCGCCCGGATGATTTCAAGTGGTTCTCCACTGACAATCGACCGCGACAATGATAAAAATCCGGTCTGCGCACTTCGCGAGATTGCTGAAGAAACTGTGAGCCCTGAAGATCTTAAAGAAGATCTCATTCACTCACTACAGAAGTTCGTTGAAGTTGATGAACCAGAAGCTGAAACAGCTCCAATGGTTCCAAGTGACCCACAGCAGCTTCAGATTAATGCCGTTGATGATTCAGAAGTAGAATTTGACAGTATTACTGAAGAAGACCTGCTTAAGGGGCTTGAAGGCTTGGTACCGCCGGAACGTTCCGACGACTACTAATCGCCCTTTGCAAGATGTCGGCGTCGGCCGGGCCGGCGCCTCGCATTTTCAGGTCCGGCCCTAGCTTATTTTTAAAGTGAAGCGGCCGCCCGAAAATGATGCGTCAATACGAACTTGTTGAGAAAGTAACCAGCTATAATCCCAATGCGGATGAAGCACTGCTCAACAAGGCATATGTTTATGCCATGCAAAAGCATGGTACCCAGACCCGCGCCTCTGGGGATCCTTATATTTCCCACCCTCTTGAAGTTGCTGCAATCCTCACGGATCTGAAGCTTGACGACGCAACCATTGCTGTCGCTCTTCTTCACGACACCATTGAGGACACCGATGCCACGCGTGCCGAGATTGATCGCATGTTTGGCGAAGAGATCGGCAAGCTCGTAGAGGGGCTTACTAAGATCCAGCGCCTGGATCTGGTTTCCAGAAAAGCAAAACAGGCCGAGAACTTCCGCAAGCTCCTGCTTGCGATTGCTGATGATGTCCGCGTCCTCCTCGTGAAGCTGGCTGATCGCCTGCACAACATGCGCACACTTCACCACATGCGCGAAGACAAACGCCTCCGCATAGCTGAAGAAACCATGGAAATCTATGCGCCTCTTGCTGGCCGCATGGGTATGCAGGACATTCGCGATGAGCTGGAAGACATCTCTTTCGAGACACTCTATCCCGATGCCCGCGATACCATTCGTGAACGCCTGGCAACTCTGCACGGCAAGAACGAAAGCCTGATCACGGACATTGAAGAGGACCTGACGCAGCGCCTCGCCGAACAAGGCATCACAGCCAAGATCAGTGGACGCGAAAAGCGCGCCTACTCCATCTTTCGTAAGATGGAAGAAAAGTCTCTCGGCTTCGAACAGCTCTCCGATATCTACGGCTTTCGCGCAATCGTGCCAACACCAGAAGACTGCTACCGTGTACTGGGCGTAATCCATACGGCTTGGCCATGTGTACCGGGCCGCTTCAAAGATTACATCTCGACGCCAAAGCAGAACGACTATCGCTCCATACACACAACCGTGGTTGGACCGAAGCGTCAGCGTGTAGAGCTGCAGATCCGCACCCAAGCCATGCACCGCATCGCTGAAAACGGCATCGCAGCACACGCGCTCTACAAAGACGGCGTCACCGGTGGCCGCAACATTCAGTCCATGACGGCTGAATCCCGCGCCTATGGCTGGCTGCGCGGCACCATTGACCTGCTAGCGCAAGGGGAATCCCCGGAAGAATTTCTCGAGCACACCAAGCTTGAACTCTTCCACGACCAGGTCTTCTGCTTCACACCAAAAGGCCGCTTGATCGCACTGCCACGCGGAGCAACCCCAATCGATTTCGCCTACGCCGTTCACACGGATATCGGCAACACCTGCGTGGGCTGTAAAATCAACGGACGCATCTCTTCGCTGGTCACTGAACTGACCAACGGCGATGAAGTTGACGTCGTCCGCTCACAAGCACAGACCCCTCCTCCGGCCTGGGAAAACATTGCTGTCACAGGCAAGGCACGCTCTGCAATTCGCAAGGCAACCAAAGCTTCCGCACGCCAGCAATATGGCGGACTTGGCAAGCACATCCTTGAACGTGCCTTCTCCCATGCAGGTAAGGACTTCGACGAAGCAGCTCTTGAAGCACACATCAAGAAGTTCACCATGGAAACCACGCTCGACTTGCTCGTCGCCGTGGGTCGCGGAGATGTACAAGCAAGCGCAATTTTGGAAGTTGCATATCCAGACTACGCACCAGCACAAACAGCTGACCGCAACCCAAGTGCACCACCCGCAGCAGGCTCAGCCTCAGAGGGCTGGTTCGATCTGGACAAAGGCAGCTCGGTCAAGTTCAAGATTCCGGAAGGATCTCAGGAGAGTTCCAAGAACGGCTCTCTGCCGATCCGCACCAGCGTCTCCGGCTCACTCCCTGTGCGCTTTGCCCCAAGTGGCGGCGCAGTACCAGGAGACCGCATCGTCGGCATCCTGACACCCGGCGTTGGTATCACCATCTACCCGATCCAGTCACCGGATCTGAAGGAATTCGACGATCAGCCTGAGCGTTGGCTCGACGTGCGCTGGGACATCGACCCCAATGCACCGGAGCGTTTCCCGGCACAGATCAGCGTATTCGCGGTCAACGAACCCGGCTCACTGGCAGCAATCACCAAGGTCATCGGCGATCACCGCGGTAACATTGATAATATCAAAATGATCCGCAAAGCCTCCGATTTTCACGAGATGCTAATTGATCTTGAGGTATGGGATTTGAAGCACCTGAATCTGATCCTGAACCAGCTGCGTGCCAAACCCAACGTTTCAGAAGCGCAAAGGGTGAACGGCTAGCTGCTGAAAACAAGAGGAAAACCCATGGGGCCCAATGCAGTCCTGGACGTTTTCAGAGAAACAAAAGCCCTGAAGGAAGGTCACTTCATCCTTCCTTCAGGCTGGCACGGCTCAGCTTACCTGCAACGACAAAAGCTGCTGGAATACCCGGATAAGGTTGAAACCCTCGCCTCCGAACTGGTGAAAAAAATTGCCGCTCACCAACTCCTCAACTTCTCCCATTTCGTTGCCCCCAGCTTAGGTGGCTTGATCGTCGCACTGCAAACTGCAAGAATCATGCAGAAGAGTGCCCTCTGGCTTCGCCGCGAAGGCGGCTACCTCACCACCGGACCGGCAACCATCCCTCCAAAGTCAAATGTATTTATAGTTCAGGATGTTGTAGGAACAGGTCACCTATGCCTTTCCACAATTGAAGCGCTGCAGTCACTGAGCATTAACACCGTAGGTATTGGTTGTTTTATCGACAGGAGTCTTGACGATACGGACTTAGGAGTACCGCTAATATCTCTTGCTCCTTTAAAACGACCGGTGTATGCAGCCGAGAATGTACCAAAAGAACTCGCTGAGATACCGGCTATAGAAACAACCCCAATCGAGCCGTTTAACTGGCGCGATTGAAAATAAGCAAAGTACTTGAACCGAAATGATTTTTAAACGGCGGGATAAACCAACAAGAATAGAACGTATCCGCGTGGCTGTTTGGCCGCGTCACAGTTGGTCTCGCTCTTTCAGGTACTTAACAAAACGGGTTCTCCGCCTTTCAGCCAGCCCAAGAAAGATTGCAGCAGGCTTTGCCGCAGGCGCCGCTGCTTCTTTCACGCCATTCCTCGGTTTTCATTTTATTCTCAGCTTTGTCTTGGCCTATATTCTGCGCGGCAACATGCTTGCCGCGGCATTAGGCACAGCCGTAGGCAATCCACTCACCTTCCCGTTTATCTGGGCCAGCACCTACAAGGTCGGTCTCTATATTATGGATCTGGAAGACAAGCCCCTTCCGGATTTAGGTGGCAAGCTGGATCATTCCATGCTGTCTCAATCGCTGGATTCAATCTGGCCAATCTTAAAACCTATGTTGATTGGCTCAATCCCGCTCGGTCTGGCCGCTGGTGTCTTTTTCTATTTTATTGTTCTGGGCTCGGTTTCTACTTACCAGAAAGCCAGAGCACATCGTTTTCGCTTAAAAAGAAAGCTGGCAAAAAAAAGCAAAAATGTCGCTCAGGAAAAATAAACGGGATCGCCGGACCGGCACTCCAACACTGAGCGGACCAGCAGGAAACACGAGTTGTTTCCTTGAAAAGATTTGCACCACAACAACTTATTCAGAAGGCTTGTGAGTTTCGCGCTCACGCGCCAATATATCCGTCACACAACGAGGCAGAGATGATTATTGGCATTGGCAGTGACCTGAGCGACATTCGAAGAATAGAGAAAACACTCTCCCGTTTTCCTGATCGCTTTACAAAACGCGTCTTCACAGATGTTGAGCGGGCAAAAGCAGAAAGTCGTGCCAACAAGGCTGCAACCTATGCGAAACGTTTTGCCGCCAAAGAAGCCTGTTCCAAGGCCTTGGGCACAGGTCTTTCAAAGGGCGTTGCCTGGAAAGAGATGGGTGTCGTAAACCTGCCGAGCGGCAAACCGACCCTGCAACTGTCCGGCGGCGCGAAAGAAAGACTGGATAAACTTGTGCCAAAAGGCTTTGTGCCACGAATTGACCTTACAATTACGGATGATTACCCGCTGGCACAGGCATTTGTCGTTATTTCGGCATGGCCAGAGGACTGGCCGGGTCTAGAGCCGTGAAAACGTAAATGAACTGGATTGCAGAAGTGGCCTTGAACCGCTAAGAGATCCACCTATGTGAATATTATTGTCAGGAGACTGACTCGCACTAATTAAGTGATGGGCATCGGGCCAAGCGAGTATTCTCTTACCACGAAGGATGAACATGAGCCAATCCAAAGAAAAGGAGCAGGAAGGCGGCGTATATGAGACCATTAAGGTCATCGCTCAAGCTCTGCTACTCGCTCTGGTTGTTAGAACATTTCTTTTTCAGCCATTTTTTATTCCTTCGGGCTCCATGAAAGATACTTTGCTGATTGGCGACTACCTGTTTGTCTCTAAGTACAGCTATGGCTACTCAAAGTACTCCTTCCCATTTGGACTGGCACCATTTGACGGACGTGTCTGGAGTTCCCCTCCAGAGCGCGGCGACATTGCCGTTTTCAAACTGCCAAAAGACAATTCCACCGATTATATTAAGCGTGTGGTTGGCTTGCCTGGCGATGAAATTCAGATGATCAATGGCATTTTGCACATCAATGGCAATGCTGTTGAGCGCAAGCGCATTGACGATTACATCGAAAAAGACGCTTATGGGAACATTCACAAGATCCCGCGTTATATCGAAACACTGCCAAATGGCATAAGCTACCAGACCCTTGATATCACGACCAATGGCTCTCTGGACAACACACCCGTCTATCACGTACCAGCAGATCGCTATTTCATGATGGGCGACAACCGGGATAATTCGCAGGACAGCCGCGTTCTTTCCGAAGTGGGCTACGTCCCATTCGAGAACTTTATCGGACGCGCTGAAATCATCTTCTTCTCCATTGAAGACGACCAGCCTGCATGGATGTTCTGGAAATGGCCTTGGACCGTTCGCTGGGATCGCCTTGGCGACGTACTCTAAAGCGTAGCGCCTGCAACGGCCTCCGGTTTACGGAAAAAACTACGCCCAACCACACTTGAAGCAGTTTGAGTGATACAGTTAGTGACACAAACTGCTTCAGAAAGTCTGCAAAGCAGTCTTTGAAGGAATTAGCCGGAATTATGAGCAGAAGAAAAAGACCGGTATCAGACGCAGCTCTGGAAGAGCGCATCGGCTACAAGTTCACGAACAAGGAACTCCTTGTTCGTGCTTTGACACATGCCAGTGCCCTTCCGGTTGCAAAGGCTTCCCTGCAGAGCTACCAGCGCCTTGAGTTTTTGGGCGATCGAGTGCTCGGCCTTGCAATTGCGACGATGCTGGAAGAAAATTTCCCTAAAGCAGATGAAGGGGAACTTGCTCGGCGCCTGAACCAACTTGTAAAGCGCGAGACATGCGCTGAAGTTTCCAAGGTCATCGACATTGGCCAGCATATGCGCGTCGGCGAAGCTGAAGCACATACTGGTGGACGATCTAAAACAGCAATTCTTGCAGACATGTGCGAGAGCCTGATTGCAGCAATTTACCTTGATAGCGGATTTGACGAAGCCGAGAGCTTCATCAAACGCTATTTTGCTGTAAGAATGGTATCTTACACAGGTCCATTGCGAGATGCCAAAACAACTCTTCAGGAGTGGGCACAGTCCAAAGGACGCCCTACTCCGTTATACGAAACAGTCTCTCGCAGCGGCCCAGACCATGCCCCGATCTTCAAGATCCGCGTGAATGTGGAAGGCGTTGGTCCCGGCGAAGCCGTCGGAAGCTCAAAGCGCATTGCAGAACAGTCCGCTGCCGAGAACATCCTGCGCCGCGAAGGCGTGTGGAGCGAATAGGTCTTAAATGAACGACGAAAACAACAACAATGACCTGCCAGAGGGTATGAACTTCAACCTCGGCAAACTCAACGAAAACACACGCGCTGGCTTTGTCGCGTTGATTGGTGCGCCAAATGCGGGCAAGTCGACGCTGCTGAACCAGTTGGTTGGCACGAAGGTTTCAATCGTCACCCACAAGGTGCAGACAACACGCGCAATCGTTCGCGGTGTTGCGATTGAAGACGACAGCCAGGTTATCTTCGTTGACACACCGGGCATCTTCCGCCCGAAACGCCGTCTTGACCGTGCCATGGTCGACACTGCATGGGGCGGCGCGAAAGACGCTGATGTCGTTGCCGTTCTCATTGACGCCAAGAAAGGCATCAATGAATCTGTAGAGCGTATTTTGAACGAATTGGAGCACATCAAACTCCCGAAAGTTCTGATCCTCAACAAGATCGACATCACCAAGCGCGACCAGCTTCTGGCACTTGCGGCAAAAGCCAACGAGTACACTAAGTTTGATCAGACCTTCATGGTCTCTGCTATCAATGGTTCCGGTACAAAGGACATCCTGAAGTACTTCTCTGATCAGATGCCAAAAGGCCCATGGCTTTATCCGGAAGACCAGGCCTCTGACATCCCACTGCGTATGTTGGCCGCTGAGATCACCCGCGAGAAACTTTACCTGCGCCTTCATGAAGAGCTGCCTTACATCTCCACTGTCGAGACCGATAAGTGGGAAGATAAGAAAGATGGCTCCATCCGTATCGAGCAGACAATCTTCGTTGAACGCGACAGTCAAAAGTCAATTGTGCTGGGCAAGAACGGTCAGACCATCAAAGCGATCTCAAAAGCTGCACGTGAAGAGCTCACAGAAGCCTTTGAGACCACAATCCATCTCTTTGTGTTTGTGAAAGTGCGTGAAAACTGGTCCGATGATCCAGAACGCTATCGCAACATGGGATTGGACTTCCCACACTAGCGTATCCCCGAAAAGCGGATCCGGTTTTCGGACAAGGATACGCTGCGCTTAATGAGCACAATTATGCAGTGGCAGGCAGAAGGCATCGTCATTGGAACGCGCAAGCAGGGTGAGAACAACATCCTGCTTGAAGTTCTGACACCGGACAAAGGCCGCTGCCTGGGCTTGGTGCGCGGCGGCAGATCACGTCGCCAGCAACCTGCCCTGCAACTGGGCAATCATCTCAATCTCACTTGGCGCGCGAGGCTGGATGAACATCTGGGCTTTTTCACAGTTGAGCCCCTGCAATTACGCGCCGCCCACCTCATGCAAACTGCGAGAGCCATTCACGGCCTGCAAAGCCTGTGTGCGCAAGTCCGCCTTCTTCCCGAGCGCGATCCACATCCCAACCTGTTTCACGCGCTGGACGTCATTCTCGATCATCTGGAAGACCCTCGAATTGGTGCAGCCCTCGTGCTCCGCTTTGAGCTGGAACTGCTCAATGAGCTCGGCTTCGGTCTGGACCTCTCAGAATGCGCAGCCACTGGCGTCACTGACGAGTTGATCTGGGTTTCACCTAAATCAGGCCGAGCGGTTTGCAAAACAGCCGGACAACCTTACGCTACCAAGCTCCTCACACTGCCAGAGTTCCTTAAAGCGCCCGAGTCACGGCTCTCCCAAAACATTCAAATCTCGAAGGGGGATATGGAAGCAGGGTTCTCACTCACCGGCTATTTCCTGTTCAAATACATCTATGAGCCGCGCAGCATTGCATGGCCTCCTGCGCGAGACAATTATGTAACCGCGCTCAAAAAAGACTTCGCAGACCTGCCCGACTGAAACGAAGCCACACCAAGCCTATCAATCAGATTGCGGCCCATTCCCACCCGGCAAAACAATCACCGGACCAGTACTATCTCCTCCCAGCGGGATGTAACGTTTCTTGGGCGGCGGCACATAAGGGTGCTGATCCTCTGGTGGAGGCTGATACCAGCTGCGAAGCACACCGGGCGCTTCAATGACCGTGCCCTGCCCTGTGCCTTCCAAAGATGGCGCTTGCTGATCAGATGCACCCTGAGCTGTTCTCCCATGATCCGCAGCATGGCTACAAGCCGTGATTGCCACGACTCCAAACACCGCCATAAGACCTTTCAACGCCAAGCTTTGCTTCCTCACTATAACCTCCAGTCATTCAACATGTTATCTCCCAAACAGCGACAACATCCTGCCATGTGCACGCTCTAGGATAGCCGAGCAAAAATCAGGTCGGCTTAAACCACCGCTGCAAATCTGAGTAATAATCGAAACCACCTGTTGCCTCTGCTAGTTGCGGTCGATTGGCGAGAATTCGCTCCATCAAAAATGATCGAGCATGATGCGTGAATGCCAATGAACGTGACGTGCTCTAAGTAATCACCGCAGTGAGTCGCAAAACGCATGCCCACTACACAGGATTAAACCTTGAAAAAGCGCTGTTTTCTGAGGATTTCATAGGTAGAACGGTGCGTTAGCATGGACAGAACAAGCCAAGAACGATAACCAAGTGTCATGGGACAGGAAGTGATCGGCCATGATGGCCCGGAAACAATCAATCTTAAAGATGCACTGGAAGAGCGCTACCTCAGCTACGCTCTGACAACCATCATGCATCGCGCACTGCCAGATGTACGCGATGGCCTGAAGCCGGTGCACCGACGGATTTTGTATGGCATGCGCCTTTTAAAGCTCGATCCAAATCAGGGCTTTAAAAAGTGCGCGCGTGTTGTCGGTGACGTCATGGGTAAATATCACCCGCACGGTGACGCCGCCATCTACGACGCCCTTGTCCGTCTCGCACAGGATTTCTCCGTTCGCTACCCGATGGTGGATGGTCAAGGCAACTTCGGTAACATCGACGGCGATAGCGCTGCTGCGATGCGTTACACAGAAGCCCGCATGACCGACGTGGCCACCCGCATTCTGGATGGCCTCAACGAGAACGCTGTCGACTTCCGTGAAACTTACGACGGTCTGGATTCCGAACCAGTCGTTCTTCCCGGCAGCTTCCCGAACCTTCTGGCAAACGGCTCCACAGGCATCGCAGTGGGCATGGCAACATCCATACCCCCGCACAATGCCTATGAACTCTGCAACGCCTGCCAGCTTCTGATTTCCAAACCGGATGCGGAAATCGAAGAGCTTCTTGAGCACATCAAGGGCCCGGATTTCCCAACCGGCGGCACCATTGTCAACGATCAGGGCTCCATAGTGGAAGCCTACAAGACTGGCCGCGGCAGCTTCCGAACACGTGCGAAATGGCACAAAGAGGAAGGACAACGCGGCACCTACAACATCGTTGTTACAGAGATTCCATACGTCGTTCAGAAGTCCCGTCTGATCGAGAAAATCGCAGAACTCCTCATGGCACGCAAACTGCCATTGCTGGATGATGTTCGCGATGAGTCCGCTGAAGACGTGCGCGTGGTTCTGGTGCCACGCAACAAAAACGTTGACCCTGAACTCCTCATGGCCTCCCTGTTCAAGCTGACGGATCTGGAAAACAGATTCTCGCTGAACATGAACGTTCTGTCCAAAGGCGTTGTGCCAAAGGTCATGAACCTGAAGGAAGTCCTGCAGGAGTGGCTCGAGCACCAGAAAGAGGTCCTGGTCCGACGCTCCAATCACAGGCTTGACCAGATCAACCACCGTCTGGAAGTTCTGGAAGGCTACCTCATTGCCTACCTGAACATTGATGAAGTCATCCGCATCATCCGCGAAGAAGATGATGCCAAGGCGTCTCTCATTCGCGCGTTTGAGCTGACAGACGTTCAGGCAGAAGCCATCTTGAACATGCGCCTGCGCTCCTTGCGCAAGCTCGAAGAGTTCGAGATCAGGAAAGAACACGACAAACTCTCTAAAGAAAAATCAGGTCTGGAAGCTCTCCTCGCCTCCGACAAGAAACAGTGGAACCGCGTTTCCAAGCAAGTCGGCGAGATCGGCAAGGCCTATGGCCCTGAGACAGAAATCGGCAAGCGCAGAACAGACTTCAGCACCGCAACGGACCACGATCTGGAAGAGATCCACCAAGCCATGATTGAGAAAGAACCGATCACGGTTGTTATCTCAGAAAAAGGCTGGATCAGAACGCTTAAGGGCCATGTACAGGACGTGAGCACTCTCACCTTCAAGCAAGGCGATCAGCTACACCTGTCTATCCATGCAGAAACCACCAGCAAGATCCTGATCTTCACCAGCGGTGGTAAATTCTATACCCTCGGCGCAGATAAGCTGCCGGGCGGCCGCGGCCACGGTGAACCAATCCGCCTGATGCTGGATATGGATGAGACGCAAGAAATCATCAGCGCCTTCGTACATGACCCTGAGCGCAAACTCCTCATGTGCACCGATGGAGCATATGGTTTTGTAGTTCAGGAAAAGGATGTGATCGCCAACACCCGCAAAGGGAAACAGGTACTCAACGTGACAGCCCCGGCAAAGGCTGTCCTGTGCGTGCCGGCTATGGGAGACTATGTCGCGGTCATTGGCCACAACAGAAAACTCCTCACCTTCCCGCTTGCGCAAATCGCAGTCATGACGCGCGGTCGAGGTGTGCGCCTGCAGCGCTACAGAGATGGCGGCATCTCCGATATCAAAACCTTCAGCTCAGAAGAAGGCCTGACATGGACAGATGCATCTGGTCGCACCTTCAAGCGCACTCTGGAAGAAATGCAAGACTGGCGCGGCGACCGCGGTCAAGCCGGACGCCTACCACCAAACGGCTTCCCGAGAACCAACAAATTCGATGGAAGTTCAACATAAGAGGGCTGCGAAGCAATGCGCAAAGCCCTCTCAGCAGATGGAGAGGACTTTGCGAAATCCTGTGATTGTTATTGCCAGTCTGCTTCTTATTAGTGCCTGTGCTGAGACGCCTGAAAAGCCAAAATCAGAGGCCGTAATCGCGCCAGCGACAAAAAAGGCAGAACCAAGTTCCCAGGGTAATCGTTCAGAATTGTCCTTGCACCCCGACTTTAAAGAGTGGATGGCCAGTGGCCCCGGCTGCATCACAATTTCCAATACCTCCACAACTATCCCGCCTGGAAAGCTTATGAGTGGGGTTCTTTCCTGCCTTAATGAAGGGGAGGAAAAACACGCCGCTGAGCTAATGGCCTTTGCAATCACAAGAGCCCGCTTCGATGCAACACGTATCAGCCAGAAAGCTGATCTGCATCATGATCCAAGAGGCCTTACTTCTGCCCACTACTTAGAGCTGCCGCTTGCCATGTACTATGGTGAAGAAAAATACAAAGCCACCAAACTGAGCATGAAAAAAGTATGGGACGAGCATGGAACTGAGATGTGCCAAGCAATAGTCGCAGCAGGTCCCCCCACTTATGAACCAAACTACATTATGGGATACAACTCCAAAGATGCAGCGACAGTTAAACGAAAAGACCGCAACGCCACCGCCAGATGGGAAACCTACCTAAAACAATGGGATCGCTGCAAGGTGTAACCCAAACACCCTCTCAAAGTCATACAAGCGAACTTGAATCAGATTATGAAGC
Source organism: Pseudovibrio sp. Ad46 (assembly GCF_001623065.1). Taxonomy (NCBI): domain Bacteria; kingdom Pseudomonadati; phylum Pseudomonadota; class Alphaproteobacteria; order Hyphomicrobiales; family Stappiaceae; genus Pseudovibrio; species Pseudovibrio sp. Ad46. Next base: position 140,711 of record NZ_LMCG01000072.1, read on the forward strand.
TCCAGATTCAAACTCTCAGCAACACCTGCTAAGCATCTCTAAATGCTGGAGATCTGAACGGCAGCAGCGCACAAAAGAGAGTATCTACATAGGTCGAAGTCCGCGTTAGACGACCACCGGTCAGCAACCCAACTGCACCAGCCTTTTGCTTGATGTTATCAGTGCCATAAATCTCATCAATAGCGTGCCCAAGCTCCATTCCTGAGCGCACCAACTGCATGACTTTCTCTGGTAGCGGCAGCAGCATGGAACGGCTGGCAGAAATCTGCCCTTCGCGCGAAATCACCACCATCCACGCAAACGTGTAGGCAATTCCGTGCAACTCACAGATACCGCCTTCCAGCCCCACACCAAAGTCCGCATCAGCTTGCGCTTCCAAAGCGTTCTCAGCACGCACCACAGCACCTTGACGCGTTTCCTCATCACTCATTGGCTGATCAGAAACACCAGAAGGAACACTTGCAGAAACCAGCTCAATGTCATCAGCCGGAAACTGAGCCCTGAACGCCTCAAGCGTCGCATTCACCTTGACCGGATTTTGAGAGGCAACAACGACTTTCATTCAAAACTCCTGATCAAACAACGTGTCTCTGGCTAGCCTTTTAAAGGCGCAATCGATTTTCAGGTTAAGATAAGCGTAAGGCAAAAAGCTGGAGCATCACCAGCGATGTGAGATGCTCTAGCCGTTCTTAAGCAAGCGTTGCTTTTCGCGGTTCCAGTCGCGTGTTTTTTCGGTCTGGCGCTTATCGTGAGCTTTTTTACCACGGCCCAAAGCGACTTCCATCTTTGCCCGCCCATCTTCATTAAAGTAGATCTTCAGGGGCACGATGGTCTTGCCTTCTTTTTGAACGGCAGCAAACAGCTTGTTCAACTCGCGGCGATGCATCAGCAGTTTTCGAGGACGGCGAGGTTCATGGTTAAAGCGGTTACCCTGCGTATATTCAGGGATGTAGACGTTGTAGACCATCATCTCCCCCCGATATTCAGCAGCATAGCTTTCAGCAATATTGCTTTTGCCTTGGCGAAGAGACTTTACTTCAGTGCCCCTCAGCTCAATACCAGCCTCAAACACATCTTCAATTTCGTAGTTAAAACGGGCCTTCCGGTTATCCGCAACAACCTTGCGCCCGGGAACGCCACCTTTTTTGGCAGCCATTTCTTTTCCTTATTTCATTCAATAAATGTCTCCGCGCACACTCATATTAGGTGCGCGGAGCAATAGTTTAATTGATCAGGCCTGCATGAACCATAGCCTTACGAATGCTTTCCTGAGTTTCTTCACTTACTGTGACCAAAGGCAGGCGCAACTCGTTTTCCATTTTGCCAAGCAGAGACAAAGCATACTTTGGCCCAGCTGGATTTGGCTCAATGAACAGGGCCTGGTGCAGCGGTGCAAGACGATCCTGAATGGAAAGCGCAGTTACAAAGTCGCCTGCAAGGCAAGCTTCCTGAAACTGAGAACACAGCGCAGGCGCAATGTTTGCTGTCACAGAAATACAGCCCTGACCACCATGAGCATTAAAGCCAAGTGCAGTGATATCTTCACCAGAAAGCTGAATGAAGTCATGACCACATAAATGGCGTTGCTCAGAAGCGCGCGCAAGGTTTGCCGTCGCATCTTTTACACCGACAATGTTGTCCACTTCATGAAACAGATCAGCCATCGTCTGGCTTTCCATATCAATGATGGAACGGCCCGGAATGTTGTAGATGTAGATCGGAAGATCTACAGAAGCAGCAATCGCCTTAAAGTGGCCCTTCAAACCAGCCTGATTAGGCTTGTTGTAATATGGCGTAACGGACAAAATCGCATCTGCCCCCACTTCCTGAGCGTGCTGCGCAAATTCGATTGCTTCAACCGGATTGTTGGAGCCAGCACCTGCCATAACAGGGACGCGGCCAGCAGAAACCTCAACTGCCATCTGCACGACACGCTTGTGCTCAGCAAAGGAAAGAGTTGGGCTTTCTCCGGTTGTTCCCACAGGCACAAGCCCGTGGGAGCCCTGTTTTATCTGCCAATCCACGAATTCCTGGAAGGCCTTCTCATCCACTTTGCCATCCTTGAAAGGTGTGACAAGTGCTGGAATTGATCCTCTAAACATCTCAGGTTCCTCGTTGGATTACATATATACAGAGCAAAATTTGCCAGTGCCCTCAAAGGGGTGGCATACAATAATGTGATCTAGCCTATCTCGGCAACATCACCAAGACCTTCTCTTATAAGATTCGGGAATTTTTTTGTGCTCATATTTAGGCCAGTTTCGACTGTAAGTATTATGGTCCCCTGAGTGAAACATTAAACAGATATTTACCCTGTTTGTGGCAAGCAGAATGAGGGACTTTTTGGGAATTAAACCGTCCGGTGCGTTTTTGCCGGATAAACAACACTCAGGTGAGACGGGCCGACGAGTACTATGCGTATCCGTGAGTTTCTTCTAGTATCGACACGTGTGAGTGCATTTGCCATTGCCACGACTGTTTCCGCATCGGCATTTTCCGCTGTATCCTCTTTAAATCACAGCGTTATTCCGGCTCCAAACCCTGCAAAGGTTGTGCGCACTATCGCCTTGAGCACGCAGCATGCTGCTGTTCAAAGCAGATCGCTTGCCGCCACGCCACGCTCCAAACCACCAGTGATTGGCAGGGGCAGCACAGGCGGAACACAGAACTCTCAGCTGTCCAGCTATGCACCCGCAGCACCTGTCAGCAATGGGCGAACTGCAATTTCGACCCGCCCTTCCAGCCCGCAAAATGCACTCGAAGCAACTGCTGCGCTGACAAGTTCTTATCCACAGGGATTGAGCACAGCTCAAGCAACAGGATCGGTTGAACCACTTAAAACCGTTCTCCAGCACGTTAAATCCGGACGGCTGAACGAAGCGCTGCGCGCTCGAAATGCTTTGCCAGATAACCTCGATCGTCGCGTCGCGGATTGGTTCATTATGCTTCGGGGCGGCCCAAAGACACCGGTCACCCATATCGCCCAGTTTGCAGCCAGCGCACCACACTGGCCAACAGCAAAAGTCGTACGTGCTCGTGGAGAAGCCGCCCTCGCCGCATCCAACCTGACACCCGCTCAGATCATTGTAGCATTCGGTTCCACCGTCCCGGAAACAAAGGACGGCAAACTTGTCCTTGCCAAAGCGCACTTAGCCAAAGGCAACAAGACAGAAGCTGCCAAACTCATTCGCCCACTCTGGCAAAAAACCGTCTTCGAAGCTCCCGAAGAAGCAGCAATTCGCTCTGCTTTTGGCAGTCTCCTACGACAAAAAGATCATCGTCTCAGAGCAGAAATGCTCCTGTATCGTGACAGAGCACGCGCAGCAGAACGCCTGCTTTCCGAACTGTCAAAAGACGAACAAACATACATCAAAGCCCGCATAGCGAGCATCCGTAAAAACGGCAATGCGCTCAGCAAGCTAAAGAGCGTTCCACGCTCTATGAAATCTGACAGCAATTACCAGTTCGCGCTCATCCAGCACTATCGCTTACAAGGGGATTACGACACCGCAGCAAAGCTGATGGAAGCAGCTCCAACTGATCCGGCCGCCTTGCTCAATGGTGACAGCTGGTGGAAGCAACGCCGTGACATTTCCCGCGAGATGATAGAGGCTGGCAAGCCGCGCCTCGCCTACAATATAGCAGCCCACCACGCAGCGGAATCTCCGGGCATGATCGTCGAGGCCGAGTTCCATGCCGGCTGGTTTGCCCTGCGCTATGTGGGTGACCCGCGCCTGGCTGAGCCCCATTTCAAACGTATTGCCAAACTCGGAAAAACAGCACAAACGCTGTCCCGCGCCTACTATTGGCTGGGCCGCACCCGCGAAGCTTTGAAAGATACAGACGGCGCCGTTGACTACTATAAACAGGCAGGCGCTTTCCAAACAGCATATTATGGACAACTGGCACTCGCCAAGCTCGGCATCAACCAAATGCCACTGGCATCCCTTCCGGATGTGACAACAGCAGACCGAACCGCCTTCAACCAGAACGAGCTTGTACAAGCAATAAAGCGAATGGATGAAGCCGGACTGCACAATGATACACTGTTGTTTTATACGCACCTGGCCCGGACACTGCCAACAAACGGTCAAATCAGACTTCTGACTGAGCTGGCAGAATCTCGCGGCGTCTATCAATGGGCGACAATGGTTGGTCGTCTGGCGCAGGCAGAACGTGTCGAAGCGGCACCGCTCGCTTACCCGACCAACGCAATTCCGCGCAAAACACGCATCACAAAAGGTGTAGAAAAACCAGTCGTTTACGCGATTGCTCGACAAGAGAGCTCATTTAACCCAAAAGCGCGCAGCAGCGCAGGTGCATTGGGATTACTCCAACTCATGCCGGGGACAGCTCGCGACACGGCTCGCAATCTGGGGGTCTCCTACAAGAAGTCCCGCCTGACATCTGACCCAGCCTACAACGCCACACTCGGCGCAGCCTTTTTGGGAGAGCTGGTGGACGAGTTCGGTGGCTCCTACATCCTCACCTTCGCCGCGTACAACGCTGGTGAAAACAAAGTGAAGGAGTGGATTGAGCGCTTTGGTGACCCGCGAGATCCAAAAATAGATCCAATAGATTGGGTTGAATCAATCCCTTACGGGGAAACGAGGAACTACGTGCAGCGCATCACGGAAAACCTTCAGGTCTACCGGTATAAGCTGGAAAACAAGCCTCTCACGATCACACAGGATCTCACGCGCGGCTACTAATCCCACTGCAAAACAGTTCAAAACAGCCAAAGCCCGGCGATTTTGCTGGGCTTTTTTTGCCAGCAACAGAACATAAACCCTCTGGGCACCCTTGCATCTCACCCTCCAACTTTGACAAGACACGTGCATAAACCTGCCCTATGGTGAGGATAACTGATCCAGCGATTCATCAGGCAGTTTTCACAGTAGCAAACACACGCACTGAGAAAACCTGTCTAGCAGCGCCCTTCAGAAGCCGGAATTTAAACCGGACCGCATTGTAATCGCTGAAAACACCGAAGCATTTCGGGAGGAACTTATGCTTCAAGCCCCAGATTACATTGATGTCGACCTTCAAAACGTTGCGGGCGCAACCCGTTTCACTTGGAAAGCCAGCGATGGACTAACCTTATCTGCACACATCTGGGACCCGGATATTCCCCGCAACCCAACAGTCATTTGCCTTTCTGGCCTGACGAGAAACACAAGAGATTTCTATCACCTAGCAAACTTTTTAAGAGAAAATGGTCACCGCGTCATCGCAATGGATTACCGTGGCCGTGGCCTGTCAGATCACTCTGAGGATTTTGAGACCTACAGTCTTGATCAGGAAGCTGACGATATTGACAGAGGCATCAAAGCTCTCGGACTTGAAAAATTTGCACTCATCGGCACATCCCGAGGCGGCCTCCACTCTTTCTCCATGGCCCAACGCCACCCAGAGCGCCTGCTGTCAGTCATTATCAACGACATAGGCCCAGTCATCGAACCACCAGCCCTCGACGACATCATCGCCTCAGTCGGCACCGTCATGTCCCAACCAAATATGAAAGCCGCAGCAGAGCGCCTCGCTTCCATCCATGCAACAGCGTTCACAGCCATGTCAGAAACGGATTGGATAACATTCGCCAATCAATTATACGCTCCCAATTCCGACGGCGTATCATTACGCTATGACAAGCACTTAGGCGATACACTCCGTGGAGACAAGAAAGCAGCACCTGAAGACGATCTCTGGCAATCTTTTAGCGCGCTAAAACCGTTTCCTCACCTCTTACTCCATGGACAAAACTCACGTCTTCTCACAACAGAGACTGTCAAGAAAATGCAGCAGTTACACGAGAAAATGGAACTTTCCGTCATCCCCAACCAAGGACATGCGCCTCTACTCTGGGACCAGCCCACCCAAAGGGGCATCCTCAATTTTATAAGACAGCACGTTTAGCGAATGCAAAAAAGGAGGAGTTGGCTCATCAGACCCAACTCCCAAGTTCTTCAAAAAACTTAATGTCTTAGAAGGTTCTCTGAACTCTGAAGAGCGCACTAGCCTCATCAAAGTCTTTTTCATCCTCCGGCGATGTTCGTGCATAGCCAAGGTCAACACCCATTTCCATTCCGCTGACAGGTGACCAGACCAGATCCCAATCCAAAGCAAACCGATCGAAGTCAGGAAGCGCAGCGCCAGTTGGTGTGTCAACAACCGCGTAACTCGCATCAAAGTCTGTCCGCACTTCAGGCGTCACATAGTGCGTAAGTCCACCTGAAAACGATAGGGCCTCGGTCTTTCTGGTATCGCCGTTGATGTAGTAAGCGTCAAAAACTTCATCGTCATCAATACCCACATAGGAAACTGCACCGTTTCCATACTGGAACTGCAGAGCCATAGCATCCTGACTACCCATCTGAGGGAGGTTAATAATCGCCCCTGCCCCCAACGCCCATCCAACTTCACCAGGCACATAAGCTGCGTCTGGTCTGATGTTCGTCACAGCCGCCGCGAGCTTCGCACTGCCCCAGTCACCATCCATCCGGAAGGCCGCTACAGCATCAGGCGCCTTGTTCCCAGCCTTTCCGTTTTCGCTCGCAACACCCGTAAACACGCCATGCGCACGGTAAACAGGATCCTCAATAGAAACGGTAACGGAAACACCACCATCAAACACTTCCGTGTAAGCTGCGGCCCAGGAGTTGGTGTCCGACCAATCGCGATGCACAGAGCCAAAGGTAGCGCCCGTAAAGAAGTCAAACAGAGAACCAGTGCGCCCAATCGTAAAGCCACCAAACTGAATATAAGCTTTGTTCAGATCCATTTCCGGAGAGTCACCATATCGTTCAGTGTCTGAATCCACTGTCGCTCTAAGCTCAGAAAAAGTGCGAACAAACCCAAACTCGGTCTCTGATCGCGCATCCATGCGGATGTAGGAGCGAGCACGAAAGCGCATCGAGTTCAAATCACGCCCTTTAGGATCATCATCAACCACGCCGCCCCAGTTACTCGGCTTTTTGGGAAAGCGTCGATACTGCGCATCGGTACGTACCCGACCACTCAAGCGCAGGCACGTCTGCGTACCAGGGATAAAGAAAAACCCCTCACCATACGCATCACAAACCTGCACATAGTCTAAGGGTTCCACCAGATTGAGCGGCTCAGGCTCAGCCTCAAAAACAGGTTTAGGCAAGTCTGTAGCCTGTGCTGTAACTCCGAATGACAGCAAGACCGGCAGGAATATCAGCTTCTTCGTCATAGTATTGAACCTCCATCCGTCACTCGGAGTAGCCCAATGCCCACAAATGCAGTGATCAAAATCAGCTGCAATGACTACCCCTGTGCAACTAGACAATTACGCCAAGGTTCAATTTTCGCAATTACTATGGATTGGGCAGGATTATCTCACCCAATCGAAACGGGCAGGAAGTTCAACTGAGCAAAATTTCACAGCTTGGGAGGTCACCATGGCGTAATACTCATTGAAAACTTAAGTATCGCGCACAAATGGGAAAGCCCGGCGGGTTGGAACCGCCGGGCCTGAGAGACTGATTGAAAGATCAGGATATATGAACTTCAACCAGATATAGATTAGAAGGTTTTGAGCTAAACCAAAACTCATAAAATCTTGAAGTAGTACCTTCCTATACCGCCTACACATGCAAGTCTGTGGCAAGTATCACATCAAGGCTTTATGAAAGTAGTCCCGGCGACACCGCCGCCGAGACTCTCAATCTAAGAAATCTTAGAAGGAGTACTGTACGCGAGTGGAGATTTTTGCTTCTTCACCATCGTCTGAATCACGAGCTACGCCACCGTCAAGCACGAACTTCAGGCCAGCTACAGGTGAGTAAACCACAGAACCGTTTACAGTTGTCTTGCTGAAGTCCTCATCGTCTTGATCAAGAGCAGAGTAGGATACATCAAGAGCAGCTGTCACTTTGTCGGACAGGCCAGCTTCGAGACCAGCAACCAGATTGTAACCAGTTACACCATCTGCATCGCTAGCACCTGTTTTGTGAGTACCACCGATGTAAGAAGAAGCAGAGTCAGCATAAGCAGCACCGAAGCCAACTTTGACACTGTCAGATACGCTTGCTTCAACCTGGCCAGCAACAGCGAAACCGTAGTCATCATTTGAGTAAGCATGTGCCGCTGCAAATACAGATGCAGAGAACATGCCTTGCGTCATGGACAAACCAGCTTCAAAGTTAGCGTCTTTGGTTGCACCGCCGTATGCGTCAGAATCCAAGATGCCGAAAGAAGCAGTGATGCCATTACCAAGATCGGCTGTTGCAGAAATCTGCAGTACATCTTCACCGCCCGCTACTGGACCAACTGTTCCGATTTCAGAGTAACCGCCAAATGGATCGAATACACCTCCGGAACGACCAATGAGAACAGAAACGTTATCAAAGCCTAGCTGAAGGTATGCATTACCCAGACCAACAACGCCTTGGTCACCGTCATCATTCTTGTCATCGTTCCAAGTTGCAGTCAGTTCAGTGTAGGTTTTGATCGATGCGAACTCAGTGTCTGTCATAGACTCCAAGTAAATATAACCACGAGCATACGCGTCGTAAGCATTAGCAGCTGTAGAGTAATCTTTAGTCAGGTCATGAGTGGTGAAATTGGTGCGAATGCGACCATGTACACGGATGCAAGTGTCCTGACCTGGCAGCTGGAAGTAACCAGCACCGAATGCGTCACATGCCTGCACGTAGTTTACTGGCTCAGCAACTACTGGAAGGTCAGCAGCCATTGCTGGAGTTGCTGTTGCAGCAGCTGCTGCTGCGATAGCGATTTTCTTGAAGTTCATCACAAGCTTCCCATAGATTATGGATTTTAAACATTATTTAAAACAGATCATCAAACCGCAATTCAGGTGCGAACACCGTCATCAAACGTGTCTGAACTGTCCCCATGAACCCTCCGCTACAATTCAAGTGCCTACTTGAAGAGAAAGCCCCCTGAAGGTTCGTGAGGAGAAATTACAATGTTAGGAGTTTTAGGCAAGCCCAATCAGTTTTAATATTTGCCTATTTCTACTTGTCACTTTTAACGTGTGTGTTTTTTACAACAGGAGATTCAGGTAAGTCCAGCTAGTTCATCATGCTCAAACATTTTCAGCCAGTCTCTTAATGCAAGCGGGGCGACACCAAAATCCCTCAAGATACACCGAAAAACCATTGTATTTCAATTAGATACAAATAGAAAAGGATGCAAGTATCAATAAGCAACCAGTAAAAAGAAGACTCCTTGAGATTTTAGCACTTAGAAGCATCTGTATGTGAATAAACACCCTGTAGAAATAGGCAAACTCAAGAGTGTTCTATCTCCAAAATAAGATGTAGCAGAATCATGCAATGCAAATAAAATATTTAAAATCTCAAAAAAAAGGACAGGCATAGCACACGTTCCTGCAATTGCATTCAAAGCGTCGCCGAACCCATAACAACCAACAGTAGAGCCCTGCTGCGCGCGCCTTGAACTCCGACAGATCAAAATCAACAAAAACCCCGGCAGCTTAAGCTACCGGGGTCATCTGAAACTAGATAGCGATTACGCTACCAAATTTCCACACCAGATTAGAACGTGTACTGTACACGTGCACCGATCTGGGAAGTTTCTTTGTCGTCTTTTGCAATATCAGATTCTACATCTGCATAACCTGCTGCAACAGCGAAGGTCAGACCGGAAACTGGGCTATATGCCAAAGAACCGTTGATCGCTGCAGTGCTCTCATCTGCTTTGTTATCCAGATCCTGGTAGGAAACGTCCAGAGCAGCAGTCAGCTTTTCAGAAAGAGGAACTTCGATACCACCGGAAAGTGCGTAACCAGTTTCCTCAGCGTCAGCAGCGATGTACTTACCAGCTTCGTCTGCGTACTGTGCCTGGAAGGTGAACTCAGCACCCTCTGACAGCATATCCAGGTTAATCGCAAGAGTTGCACCAGCAGCGTAACCGTAACCTTCATGAGAAGCCTGGTCATGAGCAGCTGCGGCTACTTTAAAAGAACCCCAACCCTGAGAGATCTTCAATGCACCAACAACGTCTGCGCCGCTATCTTCACCGCCACGGTAAGTAGCGTCTTCAGCAGAGATAGTTGCAGTCACGCCGTTACCGAGGTCAGCAGTGAAAGAAGCCTGAAGCGTAGACTGATCAGAGTAGGCGTTGCCGACAGGACCAATCCAAGTGTAACCTGTGAATCCGTCAAATGCAGATGATTCACGACCAAACAGGAAAGAACCGTAGTCCATGCCGAGCTGTACGTAAACATCACCAGCTTCGATTTCTTCGTCAGTAGTATCGTCAGACCATTTCGCTGTCAGCTCTGTATAGGTCTTAATTGTACCAATTTCAGAGTTGGTCATGGATGTGAAGTATAGATAGCCTTTAGAGTAAGCCTCGTATTCATCACCTTCATCGTCAGAGATGTTACCAGATACAACCTGTGCACGAATACGACCGCCGAGCTTGATGCAAGTGTCTTTGCCTGGCAGCTTGAAGAAGCCTGCGCCAAATGCATCACATGCCTGTACGTAGTCAACTGGTTCAGCTGCTACTGGCAGATCTGCTGCCTGAGATGAAGTTGCAACGGCAGCAGCTGCTGCAGCGAGTGCAAGAGTTTTAACGTTCATAATCCTGACCTTCCAATGTCTCTCAATAGAAAGAAGAAACTGGCGTGACCTGTTTGGAGCAGCTCACATTTCCTCTTTTCCCTGCGACACGAGAACCAGAGAGGCTCGCCATAATTTGGCAAAGCATTCAATCGGCTCGACCGCGTCGATGGACATATTGATGCCCGACGAGATGGAAGATCGCAATATCAACCTAGTAGTTTGAAAGGGGAGAAACATCACCACGCTAAAGTAGTGTGTTTTTTTTGACACACCAGCTTGTGTGGATACCCGATACACTCAACTCAGACACCACAGATCATAGCCGTTCTAACTTCCTCTAAACCATTGAATAATATTATATAAATAACATCACAGCACTTCTAGATTGGTACATTTAACTGCTAGACAAACGTAATTCCCCTGAACGCGCGCAAAAAATTACGCACTGGGGATTAAAATGCCAACTAAAATTTAATATGCAAATTCAAAATAGAAATAGGCAAGAGTACCCACATGCACATGGCCTCAAACAGAGGAACCCGGTGGTTTTGGACACCACCGGGAATGAGAGTCATTGGAAAATCAGGATTATTGAAAGTCCAATGAAGGTCTAAGGCTTAAGTCAGCCTTAGAAAGAACGCTGTACGCGGAAGTTCAAGACAGCAGCGTCTTCCTTTGAAGAACGATCTTCGTCTTTCTGCTTCCAGCCAGCACCAGCAGAGAACAGCAGACCAGAAACAGGACGGTATTCCATAGTTCCGGCAACAACAACTTCGTTAAAGTCAGCCATGATTGTTTCTTCGCCGGACTCTACGTCCAAGTAAGAAGCTTCAACACCGGAAGACAACTCGCTTGTCCAGTTGTGCATGTAACCACCAGCAACAGACCAAGCTTTGTTGGTTTCAATATCACCATCAGTGTTAAGGACTGCGTCTGCAATATCGCCTTCAGCTCCAACATAAGCCATAGCACCGTCTGCATAAGCAGCCTGGAAGTTGATCACGTCGCCAGGAGCAATCATGTCAAGATTGAAACCAACAGCACCGGCAACAGCGTATCCAACTTCAGAGGAGTCACGACCAACTGATGTATCAACCTTGGTTACAGCACCAGAAAGACCAGCATAGCCCCAACCCTGATTCAACAGAACCTTCGCAACAAAGGAAGGAAGAGTGTTACCTGCTTTATTCAGATCATCAGCACCAACGTCTACGCCCTGCTCACGATCAGAATTGTCTTCAATAGAAGCAGCAATCGTCAGGCCATTACCCAATGCGTGGGTATAGGACGCCTGCCATACAGTGTCATCAGCCAGGTGACGATCAAACAGGTTGGAAGCCAGTTCGCCAGTCCAAAGATCGAATGCAGAAGTTGCAAGACCGAAAGTGAAGCCACCAATCTGAACATAACCCTTGTCCAGTTTAACACCTGCAGAATCACGTGAGTCGGAATTAGAAGTGTACTGGAAATCCATGTATGTACGGATCAGACCCAGCTCAGACTGTGTACGGGTATCAATACGCAAGTTCGCACGGGAACGGAAGTTGTGGTTGTTGTCTTCTCTGCTGTAATCTTCATCGTCCAGCAGGTCTGTAAAGCGTGCTTCAACACGAACACGGCCGCCGATTTTGATTGCAGTTTCAGTGCCTGGCAGTACGAAGAAACCTGCACCGTATGCATCGTTGATGCGAACGTAATCTACTGGTGCGATGTCAGCTGGAAGATCAGCAGCCTGAACGGAAGTTGCAGCGGCAGCAGCAGCTGCTGCGATTGCGATAGCCTTGAAATTCATAATTCTAACTTTCTTTAAAACCAGAGCAGCTCGACCACATGTCGATCCCTGACCACTCTGGCTCCCCACTTGCGCATTCTGATCAAAGCAATGTTTGAAACATCACTTTACTCAGCGGGCACCGGTAAGTGCGCCCCGCGCTGTTCACAACATCAATATTTGTGATCTTTGGCTTTTAATCAATAATTCAAATGAAGTTTGAAAGTCATCGAAATACGATGTGGCACAAATAACACAGGGAATTCAGGGAAGGTAAGCCAAACTAAGAACGGCAACACGTACTAGAAACAAACTATTTCAAAGCAAAAGTGAAGATTAAACCCATAAATTATTGTTATATTCAGAGTTGCTGGAGAGGTGTTGAGACGGGACCGGCATAACTTAAGAAAAACAAACAAAAATCATCACTTTTTCAGTCAAAAACCTATTATCTCAAAACCTTTTCCTTCCAAGTCAGCTGCAACTGACTGCAAGCATACATCAACAACAACAACAAATAATAATACATCAATAATTTTGATATTAAATACATAGACTCCACACAACCCATAAAAACATATGTAAATCAATAAGTTAACTAAACTCACATAGACCCACTGCGATTTATCGGCCTAAAACGCATTAACTTTTGCAGTCTATACGATGTGGACAAATCCACCTCAGCGAGCATTTTTCACGCAAAGGACAACTGACTGCCTACCAAAAACAAAGAGGGCAGCCACTTGAGTGACCGCCCTCCTCCATAAAACTGAGTGTTTTGTCCTAGGCTTGGCCTTCAATGAGTTTGCGACGTAACCATCCTGAGAGTTGATCCATCATCATCACCACCACAATGATCAGAAAGATCAGGTAGAGAGTGTTCTCCCAATCCTGTCTGGTTCGCATAGTCTCTATAAGCTTTAGGCCTATTCCCCCTGCTCCCAATGCCCCAATCACAGTGGCACTGCGTGTATTGCTCTCCAGATAATAAAGCATCTGAGATATAAAGAGAGGTAGGATTTGCGGAAACAGCCCGAACCGGTATTTCTGAACCGGAGAAGCTCCCGTTGCTTGCACGCCTTCCGCCTGTTTCTTATCTGCATTCTCAATCGCCTCAGAGAACAGCTTGCCGAAAGTACCCGTATCGGTAAAGAAGATCGCAAAAATCCCGGAGAGCGGCCCAAGCCCGAACGCCCGTATAAAGATGAGCGACCAGATAAGCATATCGACCCCGCGTAGGAAATCGAAGAACCGGCGCACGCCTGTTCGCGCCAACCTCACCGGATTAACATTCGCAGCAGCAGCAAACGCAAGCGGCAATGCTAGAATACCCGCAATCAAGGTACCGACCACGGCCATGATGAGAGTTTGCAGCAATGCGAAATAAACCTCCCCATGCTGCCACTCGCTGTTCATCCAAAACTCATTGAACATAAAGCGCAGGTTGGAAACATCAGGATCCAGTCTTTCCGAAGAGAACGCCAGCGACATCAGCTGACCAGCACTCAGTCCGTTCAGCTTGCTGTCAAAGTCAAACCAGAAGTTCTCCCACCCAACGAAATAGCGATGCACCTCAACTTTGCTCTTTGTCAGCCAGATACGTGTATATAAAGAGGGCCGCGCATTAACCTGGGTTTTCGAGACCTTGAGCCAGTCAGCTTCAGCTCCACCAATAAACTGCGGAACCCCATCTCCAACCTTGAATGTAAAAGGCTCACCAAACTCTGGATGAGTGTAAGTCACCACATCATCTGCAAAGTGAAGCACCCCATCTTCACCGAGCAGAATGGAGGATTGCCCACGTGATTGCTCAATCCAATCTGGCTGCTCTTTATATATAGCCCGTCTGTTGCCCTCCAGACTGACAACAAATCCCTGATCAGCCTTCTTGAACTGATACTTTGCATGCACCTTGTGGGCATAAGCATCCAGTGCAAACAGTTGAGCCATGTCCCCACGAGCCTTCTCCATCACGCCCGGAACATCAAACGCGAAAAAGCAGAGAGCCAAATAAACAACAACCAACAGCGACAGCACCGGCCCAAGCAAGCGCTTTTTCAAATCCAGCCCGAGAACACCGGGATACTGCTCGTCCAACCGTTGCTCTTCATGATGCGACGTCCCACGCAAGGCACTAATATCTGTCATAGAACGCTCCATCAAACTTGCCCCGTCTGACCAATAAGTTTTTGTCGCATCCAGCCGCTGAGGTAATCGATGGACGTGATTGAAAGAACCAGCATGAAAATGATGACAAGAATGTCAGCTCCATAGTTCCAATCGACAACCATCTTCAACTCAGCACCAAGACCACCAGCCCCGACAAACCCAAGGATCGCAGAGGCCCGTACGTTCACTTCCAACCGAAGCAGCGTGTAAGACAAAAAATTCGGAAGCACCTGAGGCAGAATGCCAAAGCGAATTTGCTCTAACCAGTTGCCACCTACACTGCGAATGCCTTCAGCAGCCTTCAGGTCACAGTTCTCATTCACCTCAGAAAACTGTTTGGCGAGTGCACCAATTGTATGCGTTGTCACCGCAATCACAGCTGCAACCGGACTTGGCCCAAAAATCAGAACCAGCAACAGCGCAATCACAATCTCTGGAAACGCGCGAAAAATATCCATCACCCGGCGCATCGCTGCAACGGCAAGCCGATTGCTCATCAAGTTACGGCTCGCAACAAAACTCAGCGCCCCGCCCAGAAAAAATGCCAGAAGAGTTGAGACCAAAGCGATGTTGACGGTCTCGATTAGGTACGGAAGATATTGAAGAACAAGTGCGAAGAGCCCAATCAGCCCTTCCTCATAAGCACCAATGAACAACTCAGCCGGATAATCAAAGAATTTACCCAAGCCTGTCCAAAAGCCACCAGAATTTGCTTGGTCCGCAACAAACAAGCCACCGAAGATGCTCAGGACACAAAGGCCGAGCAGAGAAAGAGTATATAGCGTTCGGCGCCGGGCAACACGCTCATAGGCCTGAGAAATCTCGGCCAGACGGGAAGCTTCGGCAAGCGCCAGATGAGCGGCCACTTCAACATCCTCCAAACAGGGAAATGATGAGAGCCACCACGGCCCCCATAAAGAAAGGGCGCAGTCAGATCCGCGCCCCTTTATTACTCTGAGAATTAGTTAGCTTTTTTTGCTTCAATCTTACGGCGACGCGCTTCAACAATGGTCTTGTAGAAGTCGTGGTTCACTTCCACGAAGTCAGCGTACTCACCACCCTGTGCGGAGTAGAAGCACTCGGTGTTATCAGTCACCATGGACTTCAACGAGGCAACAACCTTCTGCTTTACGTCAGATGGAAGCGACTTACGTACAACAAGCGGACCATTAGGGATCAGCGGAGACTGCCAGACCTGAACCAGATCAGACATATCAACCATGCCTTTATCTACCATCTTACGCAGATTACCAGAGGTGTAGCCCTCTTCCCATTCGCCAACGCCAGATGCCCAGGTGACGCCACCGTCAACATCGCCATTCAAAACAGCAAGAACGTTCTGCTCGTGTCCACCAGAGAACTGCGTAGAGGCAAAGTACTCTTTCAGGTTCAGGCCCATATCGTCAAACGCAACAGAAGGAACCAGATAACCGGAGGTGGAGTTAGGGTCAGCAAAGCCCATGCGCTTGCCCTTCATGTCTTCCAGCGTTTCAATGCCAGAATCCGCACGAGCAACCAAAACAGAATAATAGCCTGTTGCGCCATCTGTCTGCTTGGTGGTCAGCACTGGCTCAACAGCATCAGGAGCTGACAGATAAACAGCGGAGTAACCGGAAGCGCCAAGCTCGGCATAATCCAGGTTACCACCCTTCAGGCCTTCAATAGTGCCAGCATAATCAGCAGCTGGGAAAAGCTTAACCGGAACACCCAGCAGCTTTTCAAAGCGATCAACCAGACATTGATTGGAACGAAGGCGGTCCGCTTCGTTTTCACCACCAAGAATACCAATGCGGAATTCAGTGATTTTCTCTTCAGCCAGAGCCATAGGCGCAGCAAGAAGGGTCGTGCTAACAGCAAGAGCTGCAGCAACTTTACCAATGATTTTCATCAGAGCACTCCAATATCAGAATAAAAATCTAAAACCGCTGCTATTCAGCAGCAGAGACGACAGGCGAAGCATC
Organism: Pseudovibrio sp. Ad46; assembly: GCF_001623065.1. Taxonomy (NCBI): domain Bacteria; kingdom Pseudomonadati; phylum Pseudomonadota; class Alphaproteobacteria; order Hyphomicrobiales; family Stappiaceae; genus Pseudovibrio; species Pseudovibrio sp. Ad46. Next base: position 157,192 of record NZ_LMCG01000072.1, read on the forward strand.
ACCTTTCGCCAGTTCCAGGGCAGCGATTTTTGCACCTTCGCTACCAAGAGAAGTTGAGGTCATCCCCTCCTCAAAACTGTCGTCAGCACCGTAGATCTCACGGGCCACTGCGGTCGATAGCTCATCCGGTTTCCCATCAAAAACAATCTCACCATCGCGCATACCAATCACGCGGTCGCAGTAGTTTCGAGCAGTATCAAGAGTATGGAGATTACAAATAACTGTCAGGCCATCTTCCGTGTTGATCGCCTTAAGAGCGTCCATCACCACCTGCGCATTCATCGGATCCAGCGAAGCAATCGGCTCATCGGCCAAAAGCATTTTCGGTTCCTGCATAAGAGCACGAGCAATCGCAACACGCTGTTGCTGACCACCAGAAAGATTTTCGGCCCTTTTCAAAGCCGTTTCAGCAATACCAAGTCTTTCAAGTTTCAACAGAGCCTGAACCCGCTCTTCACGAGTGAACAGCTTGAGCATGCTTGAAACTGTTCCGTGTGCATTCAAACGCCCCAACATAACGTTGGTTAAAACATCAAGGCGAGGAACCAGGTTGAACTGCTGAAAGATCATCGCGCAATCACGCTGCCAGCGGCGCTTATACGTCCCCTGTAAAGCAAGCACATCAACACCATCAACAAGGACACGCCCATCGGTTGCCGGGGTAAGTCTGTTGATCATCCGCAGCAACGTGGATTTACCCGCACCAGAACGACCAATAATGCCGATCATCTGAGGCTTCTCAACAATGAAACTCGCCCCTTTGACAGCAACATGCGCGCCAAATTCTTTTCTAACGCTTTCAAACTGGATCAAGAGTCCAACCCCGGTACCTGTTAAAATTTAACGTACTAGGCACACGCGATTGTTACAGCGAAATGACGCTCACTCACAAAGCAACCCCGTCAAAAAACCGTCACACCCCACCTCCCCCACATAGCTGGCAAAACGAGCATTACATTACGTTTCTATGACAGAAGGAAAAACCAACCGGCTTTCAAACCAAGGTATCGAAACTCTGCTTTTCAGGGAATCAAAAACCGTCGATTGAACGCTAAGCACTCTGAATGCTCAGTAGGGCTGAGCACCTAACTTCTGAAAGCATCGACATTAAAAAAGCAAATGGGCGGTACTGTTAGGTACCGCCCATTCGAATATAAATTAGTGCTGTTTGCCAGCTGCTAGGTCTAAGGCCGCTATCCTGCGATTAGACCCTAGAAGTGAACTGACTTCGCAGCAGCAGGTTTCTGGAGTGGTGGGGCGAACTTAGTGAGGTCGATGCCTTCCACTGCTGCCTTGTACTCATCCATGTTTGGAGTTCTGCCGAGGATTGCGGAAAGAACAACAACCGGAGTGGACGCCAGCAGGGATTCACCCTTTTTCTCAGAGGAATCTTCTACCACACGGCCCTGGAACAGGCGGGTAGAGGTTGCCAGAACGGTATCCCCCTTAGCAGCCTTCTCCTGGTTACCCATGCAAAGGTTACAGCCAGGACGCTCCAGGTACATAATGTTTTCGTATTCGGTACGTGCTGTTGCTTTTGGCAGTGCATCATCGAATTCGAAACCGGAGTACTTCTGCAAAATTTCCCAGTCACCTTCTGCCTTCAGCTCATCAATAATGTTGTAGGTTGGCGCTGCAACAACAAGCGGAGCATTGAACTCGACCTTACCGCCGTCTTTCTCAAGGTTCTTGAGCATCTGAGCAACAATCTTCATGTCGCCTTTGTGCACCATGCAGGAACCAACGAAGCCCAGATCAACCTTCTTGTCACCACCGTAGTAGGAAACAGGACGGATGGTGTCGTGGGTGTAACGCTTGGAAACGTCATCATTGTTCACGTCAGGATCAGCTATCATTGGTTCATCAATCTGATCCAGATCGACAACAACTTCAGCAAAGTACTTCGCGTTGTCATCAGGTGTCAGCGCAGCTTTCTCGCCAGACTTGATTTCTGCAATGCGCTTGTCTGCTTTATCGATCAGGCCTTGAAGAACTTTGGCATCATTTTCCATACCTTTGTCGATCATAATCTGAATGCGGCTCTTCGCAATCTCAAGTGATTGAACCAGAGTGTCATCCTGAGAGATACAGATGGAAGCTTTTGCCTTCATCTCAGCAGTCCAGTCAGTGAACGTGAACGCCTGGTCAGCAAGCAAAGTTCCGATGTGAACCTCAATAATGCGGCCCTGGAACACGTTATCGCCAAACTGCTTCAGCATCTGAGACTGTGTTGCATGCACCACATCGCGGAAATCCATGTGGTTTTTCATGGTGCCTTTGAAAGTCACCTTCACAGATTCAGGGATCGGCATGGTGGCTTCACCAGTTGCCAGTGCCAGCGCCACGGTGCCAGAATCTGCACCAAACGCAACACCCTTAGACATACGGGTGTGGCTGTCGCCACCGATAATGATCGCCCAGTCGTCAATGGTGATGTCGTTCAGCACCTTATGGATCACGTCTGTCATGGCGTGGTAGACGCCTTTTGGATCGCGCGCGGTGATCAGGCCAAACTTGTTCATGAACTTCATGAGTTTTGGAATGTTAGCCTGCGCTTTCAAATCCCAAACAGATGCAGTGTGACAACCGGACTGGTAAGCACCATCAACAGTTGGAGAAATGACGGTTGCCGCCATGGACTCCAGTTCCTGTGAGGTCATCAGACCAGTGGTGTCCTGAGAACCAACGATATTCACTTTCACACGAACGTCAGAACCAGCATGCAGAGTTGCACCCGGAGTTGCGCCAACAGCATTGCGGTTGAAGATCTTCTCAACAGCAGTCAGGCCCTGACCTTCATGAGAGATCTCTTTGGCCGGAGCAAAAGCGGACTTCAGTTCAATGCCAAGTGTTTCAGATGCAAAAGTCTGCAGCTTTTTACCAAACACAACAGCATAGGAGCCGCCAGCTTTCATAAACTCAACTTTTTGAGGTGTGAACGCGGAAGAAACATCAACCAGCTCTTTATCACCGTCATAAAGCTTCTTGGTTTTAGTGTTGATGGTGAGCACCTTACCAGTCTCAACTGAGTAGGTCTGCTCAAGAACAGGATCACCATTTCCATCCAGAACGGTGTTGCCATCAGCGTCCTGTTTCTTAACCCAGTTTTTCAGGTCAAGCCCGATACCACCGGTCACGCCAACAGTGGTCAGGAAGATTGGAGAAATGCCGTTGGTGCCAGCAACAATCGGCGCAATGTTCACGAAAGGAACATATGGGCTTGCCTGTTTACCAGCCCACAGCGCAACGTTGTTTACGCCAGACATACGGGAGGAGCCAACGCCCATGGTGCCTTTTTCAGCAATCAGCATCACGCGCGCATCAGGATTTGCTTTCTGCAGTTCCTGAATTTCCGCCTGCGCTTCAGGTGAGATCATGCACTTGCCGTGCAGTTCACGGTCAGAACGGGAGTGTGCCTGATTGCCAGGAGAAAGAAGGTCGGTTGAGATATCGCCTTCACCTGCGATGAAGGTCACGACTTTGATTTCTTCGTCTACGTCAGGAAGCTTTGTGAAGAACTCAGCCTTTGCGTAGCTTTCCAGAATGTCTTTTGCAATCGCATTACCTGCTGCAAAAGCTGCCTTCAAACGCTCGGTGTCTGCCTCATACAGGAACACCTGGGTTTTAAGGACATCGGCAGCCTGTTGCGCAACAGACGCGTCATCGCTAAGCGCCAGGTCAAGAAGAACCTCAACAGAAGGGCCACCCTTCATGTGAGACAGCAGTTCAAAAGCGAAGGACTGAGAAATTTCCTCAACAACAGAGTCGCCAAGAATGATCTCTTTCAAAAACTTCGCCTTTTCGCCAGCTGCGCTGGTTGTGCCTGGCAAGGTGTTGTAGATAAAGAATTTAAGGGAACCGTCTCTGTGTTCGTTCTTGAGATCTTTAATCTGCGAAATGATCTCATTCACAAGTGCGCCATCTTCAATCGGCTTGGGGTTCAAACCCTCGGCTTTTCGAGTGTCAATCTCATTCAAGTAGTCAGTGTACAAGCTCATGATTATTCCGACGCATTTGTGTTAGACGATTTATGTTTGGTGTATCCTGAACTCTATGTCAAAACCATCTCTGGCAAACCGGTCCAAGTTTGTTGTATGCGGTCGTATACCAAATGACATTGGCATGCAAGATGTTTCCAGCAGTTGCAGAGCTCCAACCCCACCCGCATCACTAACAAGCTTATCTATCCACGCAGCCCCAGAACAATAAATTCTGCGAGAGGCTCATTCTGGCAGGCTTTGCCGCCACCCTACTCTTCATCGCCCTAGCCCTTGAACAGACAGTAATTGAGGCAAAACACAGCATCCCTGCGGACTTCATCACCGCACAATTTGCCGCGCTCAAAACCGGGTAAGGAGGCTAAAATGGACCTCGCCCCACGCCGCAAAAAAGCACCACCCATATTTAAAAAAGCCCAGAGCCCTTTTAAAGACCCTGAGCAGACTGAAATTCTTGATCTGGTATCGAATTCGACTACTTGGCAGCCTTGGAGGTCAGCTTCGCCAAAACACCGCGCATTTTTTCGATTACCGGAGACTTATCGACATTATCCAGATCCTTCATTGTTTCTTTCGGATCTTCATAAGCCAACCAGACCTGCCCCTCAGAATCCTCATAGACCTGCACTTTAAGTGGCAGATACAGGCCTGCCCGTGGGTCGATCTCCATCGCAGGTGTACCAAGTACCGGATTACCGAAAATCAGCAACTGGTTCGCCGGAATGGACATGCCAACTTTTTCAGCTCCCGCAGCATGGTCAACACGAGCAAATATTGTTGCACCTGCTTTCCTGGCAGTAGCCTCCAGAGCATCCATAGTCTCTTGCACTGCTTTATTGGTATCGACCTTGATAATATCTTGAGCCATGACGGGATACAAACTCCCAAGTATTAGCGCTGAAGCCAGAAACAAACTACGCAAATCACTATCCTTCTTGTGAAATTAATCCGGCTTCGAGGAACATATAGCCAAATACGCCAGAAGCCCGACTTAGATAACCAAGCCCTTCCCCTACCGGAGTTTGATTATTTAACTATGGAAATATTCTAGCTACATATAAATTATTTTCACATGATCGTGTCTGATAGACTGATGGGTGTGGGATGGAGCGTGCTGCAACTGCGGACTGAAGGTTAGCCGAGTAACAGTGTGATCGAAGCTTACAGCTTCTGCGCATTTGGCATGGCACATATGACCAAGAGCAGACATTCAACGACCATCATACTCTCAGTATCTCACTTTGCTAGTCAACCACTGCTTGCCTCACCGAGGTCAACGTTTTGCTTTGAAGGCAGCATCACCTATCCTTTGACCGCGCCATCACCTAGGCCTGCGACGAGGTATTTTTGGGCTATCATGAAGACGACAGTGATTGGGAGGCCTGATAAGATGGCGGCGGCGGCGAAGTCTCCCCAGAGGTATTTGAACTCATTAAGATAAAGGCGTGATCCCACAGCGAGTGTCAGGTTCTCTTCAGAGCGCAGCAGAATAGATGCCAAGGGGTAGTCGTTGATTATGCCAATGAACGACAGGACAAAGACGACAGCGATGATTGGGACTGCCAATGGCAGGAAGATGAAGCGGAAGGTTTGCCAGGGGGTAGCGCCGTCAACCTGCGCTGCCTTGTCCATGGCTGGGTCCAGATTATCGAAGTAACCCTTAATGGTCCAAACATGTAGTGTAATCCCTGACAGATAAACCAAACCCAACGACCAATGACTATCGATACCGAGCACGGGCGATACTTCTCCGAGGCCATCAAAGATTGCGAAGAGAGCTACCAATGCCAGTGTGGTTGGAAACATCTGAATGATCAGCATGGAATCCAGCATTACCCCCGCACCTCTAAACCGAATGCGGCTGAAAGCGTAAGCTGAAATCGTAGAAAGAGTGACTACGCCGATAGATGCGACTAACCCGATTTTGATTGAGTTCCACATCCATAGTAAAACTGGAAATGCAGGCTCAACCACTTTTCCATCTGTTCGCGTGTAATCCAACCCCAGCGCTAGTGCCCAGTGTTCCAGCGTCAAGCTTTCTGGAATGATCGAACCTGTTGTGAAGTTCCCTTCACGAAAGCTAATTGATATGACCATTAAGAAGGGAAAGAGGATAAGAGCCAGAAAACTCAAAAGAAATGCATGAGCAAAGACTTTCTGCAACTGAAGTCTTCTTGGGTGCTCTACGATCATGACGCTGCCCTCTTAGCTGCTTGGCGACGCATGGCAACGAAGTTGGCGTAGGCCAATGCGGCAACAATAACAAAGATGATAAGTGTAATTGCCCCTGCTAAGCCGTATTCCTGACCGGCATTTTGGAAAGCGATGCGGTAGGTAAACGATCCAAGAATGTCCGTCTGACCTGCAGGAATGATCGTGCCCGGAATGTCTGGCAGTCCGCGTGTCAGGAGAAGAACAAGCACGATATTGTTAAAGTTAAAGGCAAAGCTTGCGACTAAAAGCGGAAGGAAAGGCGGGAGAATTTGCGGGAATGTAATTTTGCGGAAAATTAGAAGGGCACTTGCTCCTTCAAGTGTTGCAGCCTTTTTGTGATCTTCTGGTACAGACTGCAAAAAGCCCATCGAGAGCAGCATCATATAAGGATAGCCAAGCCAGACATTCACGATCACGAGCATTGTTCTCGCCATGCCTCCATCTGTCATCCAACTTGGGCGGATACCAAAGAGCCCATTCAGGATCATGTTGATCTCACCAAAGTTTTGGTTGAACAGACCACGGAAAATCAGGATCGAAATGAAGGCTGGAACTGCATAGGGAAGTATTAAAAGAATGCGGTAAACTGCTTTGCCGCGAAGGTGGGGCCATTGCAAAGTAACGGCCAGCGCCAAGCCTAAAATAAACGTCAAACCCACTGAAAGCAGTGCGAACAGGCAGGTCCAGAGAAAGATAGAGAACATGGGGGCACGAATGCCCTCAGACTGAAAGATCCGCTTAAAGTTGGCAAGCCCGATATAAACTCGCCAGCCTGGAGAGACATGCTCCCCAGTCATCTCATTGGTGTAAAATCCAGTTTCAGAGTTTGGGAATAGTCGTGAGCCATCTAAATTTGAGATGAGCACTCCTTCAGGCGTCTCACGGAACTCCGGCATCTGGGCAGCGAACTTTCTTAGACCTGAGTTTTTGAGAATGACACCGTCTGGCAGTTGAACAGAAATCTCTCCAAGAGCTTTGCGGAGCTTGATAGTATCACGCATGCTCAATTTTTCGGTACTCGGTATGGGAGCCGTTTCTGCTATTATGGTGTGCTGCGTTACATTTTTCTCGAAGGGTTCACTCAGGTAGCCGTTTTCTTTACCGGTAATGTAAAGTCGGTAGGTATCGCCTTGCTGCCATACACTAAAACCACGTGAGGTTTCTTGATCGACTATTTTCTTGGCAAGGTGGATTTCACGGACCCGTTCATGGCTGAGCAAGTTGAACGAACTGAAGTTCGTGAACCCGAGGTAAACTGTGTATCCAACCGGAAAGGCGATAAAGATTAGCACCGCAGCAATTCCTGGAAGAATGAAACGATGCGCATAAAGCCGCTTGGTTGAGAACACTATCCCAAAACATACAGCAACAACCAAAACGAGAAGGCCGACGACTGGCTGGTTTCCAAGAAACAAAAGGAATGCCGAATAGAACAACGTTGTGAAAACAGCGATCAATAAACCAACAGTCAAAAGACGTTGAAATTTGAAGCCTGATATTTGGCCTGTGTTTTCGGAGCTAAGAGAGGTCATCAGAGGCAACTTTCTTTGCAGTCAAGCAATGTCGCACCGGAAGGATATCCTGGTGCGACACAGTCTTGCTTATTCTCCAAGAATGCGGGAAGCAGCGTCTTCAAGAGCTTCCTCTGGAGTTTGTTTGCCTGTTGTGATGTTACCAAGCGCCGGTGCCATAGCCGCCCAAAATGCACCCATTTCAGGGTTTGACGGCATCGGGACGCCGGTTGAAGCATTCTTCAAAGTGGCTGAGATTTTGTCGCTGTGCAATGCTTCACTCGCTGAGATATCCGCGAGAGCACCAAGAGCGCGGTTCTTGTTCCACTCAGCAAGGCCTTCGTCAGTCAGCATGTAGTTTTCAATAAACTCACTTGCCAGGTCAGCATTTGGAGAAGCGCTATTGAGAGCTACCGAATAGACGCCAATGAATGGAGGTGAAATCTTTCCGCTGACTTGCGGAATAGGTGCGACACCGATGTTCAAACCTGCTTCTTCATAAGCTTTCCAGCTCCACGGTCCATTGATGACCATTGCAACTTCGCCACGGGCCATGGCAGCATCCATCACACCGTAATCAACCCCATCCGGCATGATGCCATCAGTAAAGAGCTTCGCCAGTACTTCAGCGCCTGCAATCGCGCCCTGATTGTTCACACCTGTCTCTTTACCGTTATAAACCCCATCAACTTTTCTAAAGGAGTAGCCTCCATTTGCCATCAGCATTGGCATCGTGAAGTAGGTATTGGTGTAATCCCAGAGGATAGGTTTTACACCATCAGGCAGTTCCAAATGTGCAAACTCGGAAAAGTCTTTTGGAGGCTCAGAAATCAGGTCTTTATTGTAGACTAGGCCTATCGCTTCAATCGCAATCGGATATCCCCACACCTTACCGTTAAAGCTCACCGCATCCCACGCGGTTGGAAGAACACCTGCTTTAAACTCCGATGTTGGTTCAACTGGTTGCAGTAGACCACTGGCAGCCCATTCACCAAATCGATCATGGGCCCACATCACCAGATCTGGCCCATCACCAGTTGAAGCTGCCCGTTGGAACTTGTCTGGCAACTCGGGGTCAACCAGCTCTACCTTTGTAGGAACTCCCAATTCCTCGGTAAATCTGGCCACAACTGCCTCCAACTGCTTTATATCCTTGTCAGCTCCGATCCAGATAAGCAGTTCGCCTTCAACAGCTGCCATGGCAGCCGAAGATGTTGTGGCAAGCATAGCTGCAACAAGTGTAGTTCTTAGTATTTTCATAGCGTCCTCCCAATTAGAAACGCATTGTCATGCCTTATGAAATCAGCTCGAGTCCTTCCAACTGATCGGAAATCAGGTAAGCAAATCCGTTTGGATTAAGGGTCAGTGTTTGATTGAGCAGGATGGCGCTGGATGGCCCGGATAAGCTCGCTGAGCCCTCTATTCTCAATTCTCTTGCGGTCTCGGACAGATTAAAGACACAAGTCAGCTTTTGATCCTTGCTCATTCTGTGAAAGGCCAAAATTGGTTCCGGCAGATCAAGAAACGCGGTAGAACCTGTCAAAAGCGCGTCGTTGTTTTTTCTAAATGCAATGGTGCTGCGATAGGAATGTAAGACGCTGTCATTGGAAGCCTCTTCAGCGTCAACAGCTCCTACAAGCTGAGGATCCTTCACGGGCAGCCAGGGTTTCGCGGAGGAGAACCCGCCATGTTGCTTATTGGCCTCCCAGACCATCGGCGTACGGCAACCATCGCGACCTTTTACTGCTGGCCAAAAGCGAATGGCCTGTGCATCTGTCAGCTCATCGTAGTTAAGTGCAGTATCCTGTTGCCCGAGTTCTTCGCCCTGATAAATACCGATGGAGCCCTCAAAGGACATGAGCATCGCAATGGTCTGCTTTGCCAGCTCTTTACTCGAGCTAGCCTTCTCTTCCCAGCGAGTAACATGGCGCGGAACATCGTGGTTGGAAAAGCTCCAGCATGCTGTTCCATCTGGCGCAGCCGACCGATAAGACTTAAGAGCATTTTTGAAGTGTGAGGCGGTATAGTTGGATGATAGCAACTCGAAGGAGTAACAAAGGTGCAAACGATCTGGCCCTTTGGTGTATTCAGCCATCAAGTTAGTTGCTGCATCACCGCCGTCGCCGATTTCTCCGACCATCATGCGCCCCTCAAACTCATCAGTGAGGGTGCGCAGCTTTTTCAAAAAGTCGATGTTCTCAGGGCGATTTTTTGAGAAAATGTGCTCTTGCCTACCATAAACATCAGGCAGGTTATCGCGATCTGCACGGATGCTCGCAGGATTACTCCGCAATTGCTGATCATGAAAATAGTAGTTGACTGTATCAAGTCGGAACCCATCAACGCCGCGCTCCAGCCAAAACCGTAAAACGTGGAGCAATGCTTCCTGCACTTCCTCGTTATGCAGATTCAGATCTGGTTGATCTGCAAGAAAGTTATGCAGGTAGTACTGCTTTCTGCGTGGTTCCCACTCCCATGCTGAACCTCCAAACACAGACAACCAATTGTTTGGCGGCATTCCATCTGGTTGAGCATCTGCCCAGACATACCAGTCGGCTTTTGAGTTCGTCCGGCTAGCTCTGCTTTCTTCAAACCATGGGTGTTTACTGGAACTGTGAGATAGAACCTGATCAATAATAACTTTCAGTCCCAGCCCATGACTGCGGGCCACAAAGTCATCAAAGTCTTGCAGTGTTCCAAACAGCGGGTCGATGTCGTAATAGTCGCTGACGTCATAACCCATATCCGCCATAGGGGAAGTGAAGATTGGACTAAGCCAGACAGCATCAACACCAAGCGATGCGATGTGATCTAACCGAGAAGTAATCCCCTTCAGATCGCCAATGCCATCCCCATTTGTATCCTGAAAAGAGCGTGGATACACTTGATAGATAATGGCATTCCGCCACCAATTCTCGTTCATGACTACTCCGCGTTGCATGCGTGTTAGCTGTTCACAGCATCAAAACCTAGCATATTTAAATACTATGCAAACGTTTTGAGTCAAGGAGGTAGGTAGTTTGCCTGCACATAAGCTGAGGCATTTTGTTCTCTCCTCATTTTCTATTTTACAAATGCAAGATTCAGTTTAAAACGTTTTGAAAAGGATTCGAGACATGGCAACGATCAAAGACATTGCAAAAGAACTGGGAATATCGCCTGCGACCGTCTCTCGCGCTTTAAACGGCTTCCCAGAGGTGCGCGCCGAAACGCGAAAGCTGGTTCAGGAAACCGCAGCTACTCTTGGTTACAAGCCAAACCAGATAGCTCAAAAACTAGTCTCAGGGCGCTCTGGCATGGTTGGGATGATATTATCTCTCGGACCAGCACAAACATCAGCGGCCGGATTTTACGAGATCATGGCAGGGCTATCCGATCATCTGGCCGATCGTGATGTCGATCTTGTTTTTCATGCAGCGACGGCGACTGATCCTGTAGCGCCTTACCGTAGGTTCGTTTCAAAGAACACACTCGATGGGTTTATCCTGAATGCTCCGGAGGAGAACGACCCGCGCATCGCATTTTTGGAAGAGCAAAAAATCCCATTTGTCGTTCATGGGGCAACTTCAGGTGCTTCCTACGCTTTCTTTGACATCGACAACAAATCTGTTGCCGTTGATGGGACTAATCTCTTAGCAGACTTGGGGCATCGGCGGATTGCATTTCTGAATGGGCCACAGAACCATGCTTATGCAAAAGCTCGTGCAGAAGGCTATTTGGAAGTAATGGAACAAAGGGGCATAACGCCACCGGAGTTTGCCTTACAATATGGCAGCGGCGACGAAAACTATGGCTACGCCGCAAGCCTGGCCTTGCTGACGGAGCGAAGTGACCCACGCCCAACTGCTATTTTATGTGCGACAACACCGATTGCAGTTGGAGTGTATCGAGCGGCAAAAGACATAGGCCTGTCAATCCCGCAGGATGTCTCTGTTCTTGCTCACGATGATGCCATCCCACAGTTTCGCTCAATCAACTTCAATCCAACATTGTCGGTAACACGGGCTCCATTTCGTGATGCATGCGGTCCTCTTGCGCGCATTCTCTGCGATCTTTTGGATGGAACGCCAATCAAAGACCTTCAAGTTAGACAAAGAGCAGAACTGATCGTTCGGGATTCAACCAAGATGTTGCAAGAGTCTGAGAGGATACCATGGCAACCAAAGCACTAAACATCAAAAACTTGAATAAGTCCTTTGGTGAAACCCATGTGCTGAAAGATGTAAGCGTCTCTATCAATAAGGGGGATTTTCTTGTCCTTGTCGGGCCGTCAGGCTGCGGAAAATCCACCCTGTTAAATTGTATTGCAGGTCTGGAAGAGATTTCTTCTGGTACCTTAGAAATTTCTGGCCGAGATGTTGTTGCATTGCCTCCGCGAGAGCGTGATATCGCAATGGTCTTTCAAAGCTATGCGCTTTACCCAACCATGAGTATTCGAGAGAATATCGAGTTTGGGATGAAGATCCGTTCAGTTCCAAAAGAAGAAATTAATACTCAGGTCCTGCGCGTCGCTTCTTTGCTTCAAATAGAACACCTTCTAGACCGTCGTCCTGGGCAGCTCTCCGGCGGGCAACGTCAACGTGTTGCGATGGGTCGTGCTTTGGTACGGGAGCCAGTACTCTTTTTGTTTGATGAGCCGCTGTCCAATTTAGATTCAAAACTAAGAATGGAGATGCGTGCGGAAATCAAGCAAATGCACGCAAAGACTGGCACAACAATTGTTTATGTCACTCATGATCAGATTGAGGCCATGACGATGGCAACCAAGATCGTCGTGATGAAGGATGGAGTAATTCAACAGGTCGGGACACCTGATGAGATCTATCGGCATCCAGTCAACACGTTTGTTGCAGACTTCATGGGTGCACCACCAATGAACCTGATCGATGTAAAGGTTGATGGCAACTCAATTCACTTTCCAGATGATCAAGTTGTTGAGGGAGTACATATTCCATTGGAGGTACAAAAAAATGGGAGAGCAAAAATTGGAATACGACCTGAAGTTTTCTCACTTGGCCAACAGCTAACTGTGAAACCTCGCATTGTTGAGCATACGGGTGCAGATCTTTTCCTGACCTTCGATATGGCAAATGAAGTTGTCACAGCTCGCTTGCCTTGGTCAACGATCGCGCAGGATGAAATCGGACTGAGTATCGACCTTAATCAGCTCAGGTTCTTCTCTACGGTCGACGGGACAGCAATCAACTAATTTAAAACAATAAAACAAGGAGTTACCAACCTGCGCGGTGCGCGGGACGGGAGAGGTGCGTCTGCATCACAAAAAAAAGCGTTTTAAACAACGCTGGAATAACTGGAGGAAGTAATGAAAAATGCTCTGTTGGGGACTGTAGCTGCGCTCTCAGTTCTAGCCGCCACCGCTTCGCATGCGGAATTTGCATACAATCAAACCGGCTATTTGCGTATCGGAGTTGGTCAAACTGAAGGTGACAAATTCACTGCAATGCAACTAAACGGGGCTTGGAATAAGTACCGTCTTGGAAACGAGTCTGATTTTTATGGTGAGTATGGCGTAGGTGGTAAATACACCTTCGAAAATGGGAGTGCATTGGTTGGTGGTGTCCGCGCGCATGTCGCCGGTGACAACAACGACTTGATCGTTGATGGTGAGTTCGACGCCAACGTTGCAACTCGTGAGTTCTGGTTGGGATACAAAGGCCTTGGTGAAGGCGCTCTCAGTGACAGTACAGTCTGGGTTGGTCGCCGCTTCTATAAGCGGAAAGACATTCACATCACCGACAACTACTATGAAAATTACTCCAACTGGGACGGTTTTGGCGGTGGTCTGGAAGACGTAAGTCTCGGCTCCGGAAAGCTTTCCGTTGCTGCTTTTACAAATGGAGATCGCAATACCCATACTCTGGATGCTCGATTTGAAGGCATTCATCTTGGAGAAGATCTGGTAGGTGAAATCGGTGCGGCTTATTCCATGACGACTGGCGATGCAACCGGTGATGATGGCGCAGCGCTTCGTCTACATTTGCAAAAGAACAACATTTTTGGCGGCTACATGAAGGCCAGTCTGATGCACGGCTTCAACGCTGCCTCTGGTTTTTCTGCAGATGGTTGGAGTGATGCGGAAGATCGCTCAATTACGCGGGCGCAGATCCATGGTCTCGCATCCATTACCGACGAAATTGAACTCTTCTACACTGCTTGGCACCAACTCGATCGCAACAATGGGGACAACACGAACTGGTCTTCAATCGGCATTCGCCCGCAGTACAACATCAATGAAGACTTCAACCTTCAACTTGAGTTGGGATTGGACCACGTTCAAACCGAAGATGAGAGCCGCACTCTTGGTAAAACCACCTTTGCGGCGGCATACACCTTCGGTGAATCTGGTTTCTGGGCCCGCCCACAGCTACGCGCATTTGTAACATATGGCGCATGGAGCAAACCAGGCGCTGTAGGTAACACGGAAATCTTTGACGACAAGAAATCTGGTACAACCTACGGTCTTCAATTTGAAACTTGGTTCTGATGCATTGGGGCCTTAGAGGCCCCAATTACCTCTGTGACATGGCCTATAGTCTATCAGCTCCAGCGTATACCTCTGTGTCTCCACAAAACTAAGGAGTTTAGCGTTAAGTGACCATACCTGCCGCTCGATCTGACTAAGCAAACTCACCCGTCAGAGCAAGGCACAACTTCAAGTCGATCTCATTCAATTTATGCTGAAGAAAGTATATTTTCTCAGCAGAGCATATTCAAATTACACACTTATGTGCCCGTGACTAATTCGCCCTCTTGGTAAGTACTACATAAACATAGTTATTATTAATAATTCCATATTAGTGCAAAATTTATTGATGAATGACAGGCATCGAATGTGAAATTCGTGAGGAACGGGTTGATTTACGTCAAGTTATTCAAATTAATATAGTGCTTTATTTTCGTGGCAACTTCCCTTTATTAGCAAAAAAGTGAAAGAGAGGAATATAGTCATGGATATACGTGATCTCAATAAAACTAGCTTGACGCCTTTAAGTAACATGAGTGTTATTGAAAAGTACTTTGCCGCAGTGAAGGAAATGGATGCTCATGCAGTGAAGGGTGAAAAGTTTAATACTGACACCATTATGGAGCTGTGGCACTCAGGCGGAACGCTTTCCATTCACGGCAAAGAGTCGATCGGCGAAAAAAGCTATACGAAACATGATGAAATTGCAGGGTTCTACCAAAACCGCGCCAAGGGCGTGGATGGCATGTTGGCAACCAACTTGTCTAAGGTAAATGTAGCCAACGCCAAGAATGATGAGCACATCGTTGTAAGTGGCCTGCGCTACATCATCAACAAAAAGGGAGAAGGCCTTCAGGCGCCCTTTACCCATAACTTCCGCCTCCAGGATGGCCGTATCAGCTCCCTCGACATTCATGTGGGAACGCCAGGTAAAACTGAAGTAGCTCCTGTCGGTGCACTATCAATCGACGATCTTGGATCTCTCTCTGCCATGGCGTGGATGGTTGCCTAATCTGCCAAACCTATCTTTAAAAATTGGTTGAGGACAACGGCGTTTCGGCGCCGTTGCACCCCATAATTGAGGTGTCGCGATGAAGCTATCTTCCCCTCTTTATGTTGTTTGGGAAACAACACTGGATTGCAATGCCCGCTGCGTGCATTGCTATTCCGATGCTTTGTTTGGCAGAGGGCCGGACTACTGGCCTCTTGAGGATGCACTGGAGTTGATTGATCAGCTTGCAGAGGCCGGTGTCTTCATTCTTGCGCTTTCTGGTGGTGAGGTGCTGTTACGTTCGGATTGGGAGCAACTGATAGACCATGCTACCTCCCTAGGTATGCGGGTCACGTTTGCGACCAATGGAATATTGGTAACTCCGGAGGTCGCAAGACGACTGAAGGAGCTCGGGGTTTCTAATGTGAGCGTCAGTTTGGATGGTGCGACAGCCGAAACTCATGATGCAATCCGCGGGCTGTCGGGTATTTTTGACAAGGCCTGTGCAGCAGCACAATACCTGACTGAGGCTGGTGTGCGGGTAACCATAAATTACACCCCAATGAAACCCAACTTGGGCGAGGCTCAGGATATGATTGCGCTGGCGCATCGCCTTGGCGCGGAAAAAATCAACCTCACGGAGTATGTTTATACCACACGGGGTGGTGTTGACCTGATGCCCTCTCCTCAAGAGCTTGGTACGCTTTTGGAGGCTTGGATCAAGGCTGGTGAGACGTGGAAAGGTAAGCTGGAAATCGACTGGCACGATTGCCGGGTTGGCTTGCTGCTCCCAGAAGCTGAAGAAGACCCCTACAAGGGGTGTGGGGCTGGATATACTCACTGCCGCATAACCGTAGACCGAGATGTAACCCCTTGCGTTGTTCTGCCTGTTGCTGTTGGTAACCTCAAAGAACAGAGCTTTGCGGAAATCTGGCGCAGCGCGCCCGAGCTTCACAAGATCCGCTCCCGGGATAACATCAGCTCAGGCAACTGTTCTGTGTGTGAGCACAAGGCGAAATGTGGAGGGTGCCGCGCAGCCAGTTATGCTTGGTACGGTGATGTTTATGCTGGCGACCCAACCTGTTGGATCAAACCCGATATGCCAGAGTTCGGCTCCGGTACCAGTTGTAAAAGGGAGGCAAGAGGTTGAGCGAGCATTTTACAACAGTGCGCCACACCGAGGGCGTGCGCTGCCGAACCGAGGAGGAAGGCAACTTTCTGCTCTATCACCCCAAAACCGACCAGCTTCACATTGTCACCAGCAGCGGTAAGGCAATCTTTGATCAGTGTGATGGCAAGGAAATCGATGAAGTTGTTCATCTGGGCGGTAAACTGCTCTTGCAGGAAAGCGATATGGAGGAAGAAGTGCTGAGAGGCTCAGTCCTTTCCTTTTTACAAGAGCTGAACAAGCGTAATCTCATTGAGTTCGGGTGAGGCTATGGGGCAGCGTGATCGGGTTTTATTTATCCAGCCGCCAACCTCCTTTAATCAAACCTCGCCGTGTCTTGATGATAAGCAATTTGGGCTTGGCTTGCTGGCCAATGCCGCATGGTTGGAAGCGCACGAGTTCGAGGTGCGTGGCCTGCACGTGCCCTTAGCGCTGCATTATGGGTTTGAGGAGGAGGACGTGAAAGCATTCATCCTCAAAGAAGACCCAATAGTTATCGCTATTGGTCTCAACTGGGTTCATTTCAGCTCTGGCGCACTTGAGGTAGCCCGTCTTGTAAAGGCTTTGCTGCCTCATGTCCTGGTCTATATTGGCGGACAACACGCCACGATGTTTGCTGAAGACATTGCCAGTGCCAATGCACCTTATGTGGATGGGGTCATCAAGGGTGAGGCCGAACATGCGCTGCTTTCTATTTGCCAGCAGGTCGCTCGATCTGGAAGGGTCACTGAAGACGTGCCGGGACTGGTGACAAGCACAGGAGATAGCGGGCCACCACTGGTGCTGGAAGAAATGGACGATTTTCCGGTTTATCGCTACTCCGTGCTCAAACCCCGCTCACTTCGACCGGACGCGGGTGCAATCTCTACCACACGCGGCGCATGTCCATTCAAATGCGCTTGGTGTGTGGAACCCGTCATTGGCCGCCTTCAGGGTCGGCGTAAGCTGATGTTTCATTCCGCAAGACGTATCGTAGACCAGATTGCAGCGCTGATGAGCGAAGGCATTACGCGCTTTACCATTCAAGACAATTTTTTTGTAGGCGGGAATGTCAAACTCATTGAGCTGAGTGAGGAATTAGTCCGGCGCGATATTCGCCCCGCTCACCTCAATATCTTTGCCCATCCGGAAAGCTATGGATATGAGGGCTATGCTGCCCTTGCTGCATGTTGTGAACTGGCCAGCGTGGATTTTGGCGTCGAAACCGGATCTTACGACGTGGCGCGGATCAACAACCGCCATCTCGACCGCGAAGAAGTGGTGCTCAGTATTTCCGAGGCGGTGCAGGCGAATGTCGAGCCGTTTACATGGTGGATGGCTGGCCTTCCCGGTGAGGATGAAGCTGCGCTATGCGATACAGAGCAGCTGATCCTTGAAACCATGAAGGTCGGCGGCATTCCGCGCTGGGTAAGCCCGATGATCCTGTTTCCGCACACGCCTATTCATGAAGATCCCGCCCGCTTTGGCGTAGAGCCACGCTTTAGGGACTTTGAGGATTATTCGAAGTTCTCTCAGGCGACGCTGACAGAGGCTGTTTTATTTTCAGACACCATCACTCACAAAAGCACCGGCTCCAGTTATGAAGATATTTGCAATGCCTCGCAGCGGCTACGCAAGTTTATCGCTCAAAATCTGCATCTTGTTGAAGAGTTTTATGAAACCAGCGGCATGCAACCGGATTTGAAGTCTGTTGAAAGCCGTATCCTGCAATCCTTTTTCTGAGAGGTGGTCATGTTCAGACCCTCCTATCCTTTGCACGTGGTTTTCATTTTAAGCAACCATTGCAACCTGTCCTGCATTCACTGTTCCTCCAATGCGGACAAAGCGGGCGATAAGGGCTATTCCACCAGCCGCGCAAAAGAGATTTTGCAGCAAATGAATGATGTTGGCGTTGTGGATGTTGCATTTTCCGGCGGAGAACCACTGCTGCGCCGGGACCTACCAGAACTGGTGACGTATGCCCGCAGCCTGAACATGACTGTAGGCACAAGTACCAACGGATATCCTTTGACGGAAAAAGCGGCCGAAAAATTGAAACAAGCCGATCTCTCAAGGTTACAGGTGAGCATTGACGGCACCCAAGAGGTACATAATGTCATCCGTGGACCCGGCTCTTTTCAAAAGGCGTTAGAGGCGGTTGAAATCTCGCTGGAGGTAGGGTTGAAAACCCACGTCTGCTTCACGGCCATGCGCCGCAACGCGCATCTATTGCCGGATATGCTAGAGCTTTGTGCGCAACTCGGGGTTGATGGGTTCAACCTCTCCCAGTTCATACCCACCGGACGCGGTGCATTGAGCGACGGGTTGGAACCTGATACAGCGCGCGCCTTATTGCAGACATGGTTGGTAGCCAAGGCCGATTACCCCGATATGTATCTGTCCGCTCATTCCTCAGGGTTGGCTTCACTCGCACCCGGTACTGATACGTGCCGGGGAGGTTGTCAGGCTGGGATCAGCATTGCATGCGTCACCGCTGAGGGTGATGTGACACCTTGCGTTATGTTCCCGTTGTCATTGGGAAACCTGAAGGATGCCCCCTTTGGCGAGATCTGGTCAAACTCCCCTCACATCAAGGCACTGCACCAACGCGATGTTAAGGGTGGATGCGCCTCTTGCTCTTTCAAATGGCAATGCGGCGGGTGCAGAGCCGCCGCCTGGGCGGTGGACCAAGATATGATGGCAGAGGACCCTTACTGCTGGCTCATACATGATAGACTGAGCGCCTGAGCTTCTTAATAAAATCAAACTCACGACAGAAAAGGAAAATGCCATGCCACACATCGTTGTTTATTCACCGCGCCTTCCCAGAGAGAAAAAGGTTGCTTGTGTCGCCGCACTGACAAAAGCTTTTGAAGAAAGTACTGGGCTGGACGCCAACCTCCTGACCATCCATATCGAAGAGCATTCCTACGACAACATCGGGGTCGGCGGTAAACTGCTGGCAGATGCCTATCCGGAGATTGCCGAGCGTGAAAAACAGTTCCAGGAAACGGATCAGTAGCTTGATAATCCACCTTGAGGGTAAGGGAAGCTAAGGGCGTATGAAAATAACATAAAGCGCTTTACAAGGAATATGGGTGCCCAAAAGTAAAAAACTGGATTGTTTGGATATAGTCACGCTCTCATGGTCAGTTCCTGCGTAGTCTGACCAATTGCGGACATTCACCCTATTCCATAACAGCTACACTTGGGGCTATCTTGCCACTTAAAGTTACATCTCCTCCGGAATGGAGTTGATAAGGCGCAAGCGCATCTATAGCCAGGAGTTACCATTCAAAAGACTAGGCTTAGAATACCGCTCACACTTCAAAACGCCGGACTTGAATACTTCATCCATTGCCCGACGTTTTAGGTTATCAGTTTAGTTACCATCCAGCGAACGCATGATCATGCTTGGCACATGTGCAATACCACTAAAGCCACCATCAATGTCTAATGAGGTTCCTGTGATGTAAGAGGCTTGATCGCTACACAAAAAAAGTACGGCCTGCGCGATCTCTTCTGCTTTACCTAGACGTTCCATTGGATGGAAGTTAGCCATAAACTCCAGCATTTCTGTATTATTATGACCCGCCTCAAGGATAGGTGTGTCAACTGTTCCAGGGCAGATCGCGTTAACGCGAATGTTGTGAGGGATTAGATCAGCAGCAGCACCTTTCATAAAGCCAAGTTCTCCATGTTTGGTTGCTGCATAGGTAGCTTTAGTTGCCGCACCACGGTGCCCCATTGCTGAAGATGCTATCACAATCGAACCACCACCTGTTTTACTCATGGCTGCTGCTGTATACTTTGCACCCAAAAAAACACCGGTCAGATTGACTGCGACTGCATTGTTCCAGTCTTCTAGTGTTGCATCAAGCAATGAAGTAGTCGGAGAAATGCCTGCATTTAGATAAACTGCATTGATCTTGCCAAATTTTTCCATTGCGATGTTAACAGATCGGCTGTTATCTGCTTCACTTGCGACGTTCATTTGGATTGGAATAGCACATCCACCAAGGTCAAATATTTTCTCTGCAACCTTTTCGGCTCCTTCTAGGTCTAGGTCAGCACAGATGACAGAAGCACCCTCATTTGCAAATGCCATAGCCGTTGCCTGTCCCAGACCAGATGCTGCTCCTGTAATGTACGCTACTTTGTTTTCATAACGTCTGCTCGAAGTCATGGTTTGCTCCTTTTCTTGCTCTTATGACATGGAGAAGAGTTCAGATATCTGCTGTGAAAATGCCGTATGAGAAAGGGTATCTTTTTGAGTTTGCAGGCTCTCGGCATCTTTACCAACCACATTTCGAGTTGGTACGTTTTCTGTCGCACACTCAAAAATCTTTTCTGCTACATCTTGTGGATGTTGCTCTGGCACCAATAATGCTTTGCGAACACTTGCCATTTTTTCAAATACTATTTGAGCGTATTTCTGCAGATCATCATCACCATTTTGGGATGGGTTTTGAGTAGCTGCGCCAAAGTTGGTAGCAAATGCTCCAGGAGCCACAGACATCACACGAATATTCAAACCACTTAGTTCGTGAGCTAAAGCTTCAGTAAATCCTTCAATAGCGAACTTTGTCGATGAGTAGACCGACGTCGTAGGACCTCCAATAAGCCCTGCTAGGGATGTTACATTGATGATGGTTCCGGCCCGGTTTTTACGCATATGCGGCAATACTTCTCGGGTGGTGTTCATTAAACCGAACACATTGGTGGCATACATTGCCTGGATGTCATCATCAGCAAACTGCTCAAACAATGCATGACCACCATATCCGGCATTATTCACAAGCACATCTATCGACCCGAAACGGGAAATCCCTTTTGCAACAGAGGTAGTGATACTGTCTTGCTTGGTGACATCTAATTGGAAGACAACTGTATTTTCCAGTTTATCGAGCTCAGTTTCTAACTCTGGCTTCCTCATTGTTGCAATCACATTCCAACCTTCAGATTGGAACTTCTTTGCAGTTAATCGGCCAAATCCAGATGAGGCGCCGGTAATCATTATAGTTTTTGTCATTGCATCTTCATTTCTTGATAGCTGAAGAACCAGTTTGTTGTCGTTCCTCAGCGATGATTGATCAAATCCCACTCTCTATTGGTACAGAGCGTTCAAAAGGTGCCGCACTTAAGCGAACACGATCCCATTTGCCGTGAGAGGAAGCCTAGTCGCCCGCTGGCCCGTAGCGTTAAAAATTGCATTAGCCAAAGCAGGGGCAGCAGGAGGTGTACCTGGCTCGCCGATACCTGTGGGAGGTTCTTCTGATGGAGCAATGTGGATTTCAATGTTCCCAATGTCACCAATGCGCAGAGGTTCATAATCGGGGAAGTTGTTCTGCTCAACTTCTCCATTCTTCAAAGTGACTTGGTTGCGCATGGCTGCGCCAATGCCATATCCTATCGCTCCTTCCATTTGAGCAACGATGATATCTGGGTTTACTGCCAACCCACAATCGACTGCTGCAACCACACGTTCGATCTTGATTTGACCATTGTCTGTAGATACTTCAACAATCTCAGCCACAAAGGTTCCAAACGATTTATGGGCAGCAACTCCTCTCCCCCAACCTTTAGGAAGAGGTTTCTCCCAGTCAGCTTGCTTGGCGGCGAGTTTTATCACGTTTGCCAAGCGTTGCTGATCTAGGTTGGAGGTGTCCGTTAGGAGTGAAAGTCTGTAAGCTAGCGGATCTTGACCGGCTGTTTGCGCCATAACATCCACGATAATTTCGAGGGCGTGAGCCGTATAAGAGTGCGCAACAGAGCGCCATGCACCTGTTTTAAGCGAGCTATTCCAGTAACTTAGGCCAATCACGGGTTTGGGGAACGCATAGGTGGTTTCTGCAAGTCCATAAAACGTACTTGCATCAATCCCACGTTCATTGACCATATATTTCTCAAAAGGAGATCCAATGAAGTTTGACTGAGTTGTCAATCGAAGATCCCAGGTATTTAAATCACCTGTATCATTGAAACCAAGTCTAACTGAGGTAGCTGCAATTGGGCGATAATCTGCGCCACTCAAGTCATCTTCGCGCGACCACACCACCTTAACAGGCGTCTGTCCGTCAAGTGCTATAAAAGCTAATACGGCCTCTACATGATAGTCTGCAGTAAGCGCTCCACGTCTTCCAAAAGAACCGCCAGCATAAACCGTACTAATCTCAATCTTTTCCTGGTCCAACTTTAGTGCTTTTGAGACAGCCATCTGCACTAATGAAGGTGATTGACAACCTTCATGAATACGAAGCCCACCGTTTGAGGTTGGCTCAATTGTGACGTTCAACGGCTCCATTGGTGCTTGAGCAAGGTATGGAGCAAAGAATTGCAGATCAACTATCTTGGATGCGTTACCTAGATCTGTAGAGGCATCTGATGTTGTATAATCCTCAAAGACCTGATGCTGAGGAATTTGCAGCATCTTGCGATGGAGAGCCTCGATTTCAGTGCTTGATCTTTGCTCCGCATTAGTAAAATCCCAAGTTGCTTGAATTTTTTGTCGGGCAGAAAATGCATCCCAGGTGGTTTGAGCATAAACGACAACACCTGAGCCATCTAAAAGTGGCTGAGCAGTTACGAAGCCAGCCATACCTTCAACATCAGAGGCATCAAAATCTTTTAACTTTCCACCTGCCTTGGGGCTTCGCAATACTGCAGCATAAAGCATTCCAGGTAACCGCACATCCATTCCAAATATTGCAGTTCCATCAACTTTTGTACTGCTATCCTTTCTTGCAACTTCTGGATTGCCAATATACCGAAATTCTTTGCGAGCTTTGAGCTTGGGAGGAGAGTGTGGATCAAGTTTTAAAGCGTCAGAGATGAATTCACCAAAATGACCCTGCTGATCGTTAGTTGATAATAAGCCATTTTGAACCTGAATATCTGCCTCCGAACAATTCCATCGACTGGCAGCTGACCGAACTAGGAGCTGTCTGACGGTTGCTGCCGCGTCTCTATACTGCAGAAATGAGTTGGACATTGATGTTGAGCCACCGGTTAGTTGCAAGCGGTGTACGGTGTGTCCATAAATGGTGGCATCAGCGGGAGCAAACTCAGCTTTGATTGCTTCCAAAGATACATCAAGCTCTTCTGCAACAAGCGTTGTAAGGCCAGTTACTGTACCTTGACCACATTCAAAATGCTTGACGACGACAGTGATATTCCCGTCAACTGAAACTTGAATAAAGGGGGTGAAGGCTTCAGTGCGCTTAGCTGCAACTGCAAAGCCTCCAGAAATGTCAAATCCAGCAACTAACATTAATGTTGCTGTACCTTTCAGAAACGAACGACGGGAGCTCTTTACAGTCATTGTTCAGTCTCCCAACTTAGAAGAAGCTAACTGAATTCCTTGCTGAATACGCGGATATGTAGCGCATCGGCAAACATTGCCACTCATGTAAGTCATTGTCTCCTCGTGAGTGGGGGATGGAGTTTCAGTCAGTAGCCCAATCGCGGACATAATTTGACCAGACTGGCAGTAACCACACTGCACCACATCCAGTTCTCGCCAGGCGGATTGGACTGCTTGCGCGACCTCTCCATGCACACCTTCAATCGTTGTGACCGTGCTACCTTCAACGTCTTCGATCAGTGTTTGACAGGATCTGACAGGTTGGCCATCAACATGAACTGTGCATGCGCCACATGAAGCAACCCCACACCCAAACTTTGTACCGGTAAGATTGAGGTGGTCCCGCAGAACCCTGTCCGTCGTCAAAGATAGTTGGACAAAATTGGCTTTCGATTAGTGGAGTGTCTGGCCCAATTGCGTGTTGATGTTAAGCGGCTTGTGCGTGGTAGCGCAAGCGTCGGTTTTGAATAGTTCTGCGTT